>CAZCGF010000029.1:15167-25032 GCA_964498115.1 uncultured Planctomycetaceae bacterium
CTGCGCGTCAAGGAAGGCGAAGAGCCGTTTGCCAATCCGCGAAACGCCACGACGGGCACTCTCAAGAGTCTCGACTCGGCAGCCATCGCCACGCGCGGGCTTTCCTTCATCGCCCACGGTAACGGCCAGATCGTCGGAGCGAAGTTTGACCGCGGCTCGACGCTGTTTGCGCAACTGCGCGCGTGGGGCATTCCGACGAGCCCGCATCAGAAGGTGTGCAAGTCGATCGACGAGGTGGTGAAGTTCGTCCACGAGTGGGACACGAAGCGGCACGATCTGGATTACGAGACCGACGGGCTGGTCATCAAGGTGGATCGGATCGATCAGCGGGATGTCCTTGGCGCGACAAGCCGGTATCCGCGGTGGTGCATCGCCTACAAGTACGCGGCCGAGCAGGCGGAGAGCAAGCTGCTGAACGTCGATTTTCAGGTCGGCAAACTCGGGACGATCACGCCGCGCGCGGTGATGGAGCCGACGCAGCTATCGGGAACGATTGTCCGGCACGCAAGTCTGCACAACTTTGACCAGGTCGCGCGGCTGGATGTGCGCATCGGCGACACGGTGGTGATTGAGAAGGCGGGCGAGATCATCCCCCAGGTGATTCGGGTCGTGATTGAAAAGCGGCCCAAGGGGACGAAGAAGATCGAGCCGCCGACGAAGTGCCCGGTCTGCGGCGGTGAAGTGGAGAAGGATGAGGGCGGCGTTTATGTCCGGTGCATCAATCCGTCGTGCGATGCGCAGATCAAGGAAAGGCTGAAGTTTTTTTGTGGCCGGGATCAGATGGACATTGAGAGCCTCGGCGAGGTGATGATTGAGAAGATGGTGGACAAGGGCTGGCTCCACGCTTACGCCGACATCTACAAGTTGCCCGGTCGTCGCGATCAACTCATGACGCTGGAGATCGAGCAGCAGCGCAAAGACACCAAGACCGGCGAATCGAAGAAGAGCATCGTTCAATTCGGCGAGAAGCGCACCGACAAGTTGATTGAGGGGATCGAGGCGAGCAAGACGAGGCCGCTGGCGCGCGTGCTGGCGGCCATGAATATCCGACACGTCGGCGTGAGCACGGCGGAGATTATCGCCGAGCACTTCGGGGACATGGAGGCCGTAGCCGACGCTACCGAGGAGCAGCTTCAGGAAGTTGAAGGCGTCGGGCCGGAGGTGGCGGCGTCTATCCGACGATTCTTCGGAAGCACGGCGGGGCGCAAGGCGTGGCAGGGCCTGCGCGACGCGGGCGTGAACATGACGCAGCCGAAGCGCCAGGTCAGTGGAGACCAGCCGCTAACCGGCAAGACGCTCGTCGTGACGGGCACGTTGAAGAACTTTTCGCGCAGCGAGATCGAGCGGCTCATTAAGGACCTCGGCGGGAAGACGGCGGGGAGCGTGAGCAAGAAGACGGACTATCTCGTTTGCGGGGAGGAGGCGGGGAGCAAACTAGAAAAGGCGAAATCGTTAGGCGTGCGAGTACTCACAGAGACTGATTTTCTTGAAGTCGCGGGCCGTCGCTAGGGGGAACCCCTTTGCCAAGTGAAAGGGCCCACTGCAACGGCAGTGAGCCCTTTTCTTTGACCGTCGTTGGACCCCTAAGACCTACCGCCGTGCGTTCAGGAATATCCGCAGCACATACCAGAACATCATCGCGACGGAGGCGAACAACTGGAGGGCCGCGCCGACGTAGCGGTCTTCGGGGTAGTGGCGGATGATGTTCGACGTGTCGTAGAGGATCGACGCGCCGGCAAGGGTCACCATCGCAACAGAGAAGAGTGTGCCGAGCTCAAAGCCGAAAAGGACACTGGCGACGATGGCGACCAGGGCCGAAATGCCTGCCCACCAGAGAATGCCTCTCAGGAATGAAAAGTCCTTCCGCGTGCCCCACGCGACGAAAGTAAGGCCGCCGAAACCGATCAGGGTGCAGACGGCCGCGCTCTGAATCGCGCCAGGCGCATATGCGTTAGCGATATAGAGCAGCGGCACGAAGATTAGCGCCTCAGCCACAACGAAGACGCCCAGTGCCAAGTACTGTGCCGGGAGTGTCGCCGCCGAATGAGCCGTGCGCGTGGCGAACCAGCTCACCAGAACGAATCCGCCCAGAACGATCATCCAACTGACACCCATGAACGCAGCCGCGATGCGCTCGGCAAGGCCGCTCTGGAAGAGCGCGACTTCGATAGCGGTAAACGCCATCACCGCGCCGACCAGGTGCATGTAAGTGCGCATGACGAAGGTACTGCGATCAACCGCGCCTTCGTAGCCTTCGGCGAAGACGCTCATGCTGCCTTCAAACTGCGATGATCCGCTCGATCGATACTCGTTACTTCTCATGGGGTCGTTCATGGCCGCATCCTTTCTTATCAAAGTGGCCCGGGGTCCTTTTAGAGAATGTATCGACGGGCCAACGAATTGTCACCCAGGCGCAATGTAAGCCCCCGGTTTGACGGGCGTTTAGGAGCGACAGGGCAGCCGGTGCCGGGAGCCGGTCAGATTTCCATGAAGGTGATCGCCGTCTTGAGGAATTCAGGCGTCTCGGCCAGGTCGAGAAGATTCAGCGTGAACCACGCCGCCGCGAGGCAGCAGGCCGTCGGAAGCCACATGTAGTTGTACGGGTTGGAATCGCCCTCGGTCAGATCGCCGTTGGCGTCGATTTCGAAGTGTCCCGCGATCATGCTCGCCGGGGCAATCGAATCGGGGTTCGACGGGTCGAAGAAAACCGGCTGCGGGGCTGCCGTGGCCATGTCATCGGCGGTCCCGACCACGCTGGCCTGCCGCTGCTGCCGGCCGTCGAAGAAGGAATAGACCATTCGCCGCAGGTTAACCATCCCCAACACGGGCAACTGCCGCAGGTCAATCAGCCGGCCCTCGGTGAGAACGCCCCGCCCCATCAGTCGAATCTGCGAGATGCCATGCCACATCGCATCGAGGATGCCCAAGCCGGCCAACACTGCGAAAAAAACCGCCAGCCAGAAAGCGCCCGTGAGAATGTACGTCTTGGCCTCCGCGTCGCTCTTCAGGCCGGGGACGTGCGAGAGTTCGGGATGCCAGTTTGAAAACTCAACCGGGATGGACGCGCCGGCCTCGGTGATTGCCTCGTCTCGATTTTGCCGCAGTCCCGTAGCGACACCGGAGAGCGGTGTGCCGTCGGGCCCGGTGTAACCGTAGCGCACGCCGGTAATGGTGACACATTCGAGACCGTACGTGTTTCCATAGCCGTCGGTTGCGTAGGGCTCGAACTTCTTCACGTCGCCCTCGAACACTTCCTGCACAACGCCCTGAACCTGGGTCGTCGGCCCGAGCAGGGCGAGTCCGGTCAGCGGGCTGAATACTTCGCCCCGCAGGAGAATCCATATCACGGTCATGGCGATAAGGATGATGCCGCAGCCGAATTGCAGTTGCTTGGCGCCGAGGAGCGCACCGACACAAACCGGCGCGGGCACGCGGCGAGGCGGCTCAGTCAGGACGACATCTGTTGCAGCGGAGGCGTTCATGGCGATCGACCCTTTCGAAGTTCCGGCGAAGTTCGTGACCCGCCTTGAGGCGATGACGCGGGATTCCGCCGCTTCCTATATCGAGCGGGCGCGGGGATTCTTGAGCAAATCAACGGGAGACATGCGTCCGAAAGGTGTTCCTTCGCAGCCGGTGCGGATTCTATCGGTCGATTCCCCGAATCACCCGCCGGCCTATGTACGTTCGCCGATCCGAAACCGGCGGGTACGATGGACTCCACAAATGGCGGATGAGACATTCATTTCCGAGGCAATAACGCCCGACGCGGCGACCTTTGATGCCGCAGCAATGGCATCGGGCCAGCCCGGGCTACCAACGGGATTCACCTGGCGTGACCGTCACTACGTGATCGCGGAAACTATCACGCAATGGAAGGCGAGTGAGCGCGAGTTCCATCGCAAGGGAGAGGCCTACTACCGAAAACACTTCTGGAAGGTGCGCGTGGACAGCGGCGAGGTGATGACGCTCTACGCCGTTCGGCATGTCAAACGCGGCGAATCGGCCAAGCGGCGGTGGTGGCTCTATTCGATTGAGAATGCTCTTCCGCAATGATCGGCGTGGGGAACTGCCGCGCAGGAAGAGCGAAACGTTGGCCGCTTCACCGCTTGATCATTCGGGGTTTTCAAACCAAGCCACCGTATCGGCGGCGGTCGACGCGGCCTGAAGTGGCGCCACCACGTCCGGTCTGCCGTCGGCGTCGATATCGCCGAGCGCGATACGCTGAATCGTCTCGGTCACGTCGCGGACGTTGTTTTCCAGCCACTGGGCCGTCTGCGTCTGGCCGGGCGTGGGAATGAACCATCGGAGCGTGCCGCCGGTATTGGTCGCCACTACGACGTCCACCTGATTGTCCGCATTCAAGTCCGCCGCTTTCACGTCCACTGGTTGCGCACTTGTGTACATGGCCACGAGAAAACCGCTCCACGTCTGCGTCGCATCCACCGGCCGAACGTACCAACCGACCTGCCGACCGGGCCCGTTGATCGAGATCACATCGGAGCGGCCGTCCACGTTCAGATCAGCGATGGCCAGTCGTGACGCGGCGGCCAGATTCCCGACGGTGAACTTGGTCCACAAGTCGGTCTGCGGATTGGCCGGATTCTTGTACCACGCCACACGGGCGGTGCTCTCACCGGGCGCGGTTGAGATGACGTCGATTCGATTGTCTGCGTCGAAATCAGCTAGTGCCACCGACGAGGCATTCGTGCGCGAGGCCATGTCGATGTCCACGCGGGTCCAGCCGGTCCCGTTGGCGATGTTTGCCGCTGGGCTGCGGAACCAGCTCACGCGACCCGGCGTGCCCGCATTGCAGGCGACGATGTCCTGGCCGTTGGCGTTGTCGATGTTTCCGATGGCGACGTCGTTCCATTGCCCGAGCGCGGCGTCGTTGGACTGGTCGAGCGTCGAAAGGGTCCAGGCGCCGGTTCGCGGAGCGGCGGGGCTGTGGAGATAGACGAGCCGCGCGTTACATGCTGCAACCAGGTCGGGGTGAGAATCCGCGTCGAGGTCGCCGATCGCCAGACCGACGATGCCGGCAAGGTCGGTGCTGCTGGCGAGCGTAACAGCGGTAAAGGTGGTCGTCGTATCCTGGAAGAAAATGACGACAGCGGGGTTCGACGCCCCCGAGCCGGCGTAGCCGACGAGGATGTCCACCTTGCCATCGCCGTCGAAGTCGGCGGTCAGTGAAACGGTCGGACGAAGAGCCGCGCCAGTGTTCACGGTGGCCCGGTTCCAGTTCGCCGTTCGGGGAAAGCCGGTTCCGCCCGTGCCGCCCAGGCATGTCGTGCCGAGCAACGGGGCGGATGCCAGTGCCATGAAGATCATCTTGAGTGCGGATCGTCGCATTGAGAGACACCCTATGCCGAAATCATGTTCTTGGAAGCGAGGAAAGAGCCCGCGCCAGGCTCAAAAGCCCACCCATGTATACTCGTCAGTCCGGCCCGCGCCGCTTTGCAGGACCGCGAATTCCCTTATCATCCGCCCCGTAATCGGTCCCGAACCGGTCGGTCCGACGCTTTGGCGATGAATCTGGCCGGGAAGCGGGCCCGCCAAACTTTGCGAGAACCCCCTGCCGGAGCCCTGGAAAGCCATGATCGACATCAACTTCATTCGTCAGAACACCGAGGCCGTTCGGGCTGCCATCCGAGACAAGCGGGTCACCTGCGACCTTGACCGCCTGCTGGCGATCGACGATCGGCGTCGGCAAATTCAGCAGGAGGCCGACAATCTGCGCGGCCAAAGCAACGAGCTTTCTTCGCAGATCGGCCTCTATAAAAACCCCAAGAGCAAGTGGTATCAGGAGGCCATCGCCAAGGGAACGCCGGTCGAGACGATCAAGGCTGAGGGCGACAAGCTTCAGGCCGAGTCCGCCGCCATCAAACAGCGCATCAAGGAACTGGAGGACGAGGAGCGGACCACGGCGACCGATTTCAAGGCGCTGATGCTCACGGTTCCGCAGGTGCCCTCGGCCAAGACGCCGATCGGCAAGGACGCAGATGAGAACGTGGAGGCTCGGCGATGGGGCGAGCCGAGGAAATTCGACTTCGAGCCGAAGGACCATGTCGAACTCGGGACTTCGCTGGGGATTCTCGATATCGAACGCGGGGTCAAGCTGGCGGGCTCGCGGAACTATCTACTGCGCGGGGCCGGTTCCCTGCTGCATCACGCGGTGCTGCGTCTCGCCATGGACGTCATCATTGAGCGCGGGTTTGAGCCGGTCACGGTGCCGATCCTCGTCCGCGACGAAATGATGTACGGCACGGGCTATTACCCCGGCGGGGAAGAGCAGGCCTATCGCTGCGAACGCGATGAAAAGAGCCTCGTCGGCACGGCGGAAGTCTCACTGACCGCGATGTACGGCGACGAGATTCTCGACGAATCGATGCTGCCGGTGAAGCTGGCCGCGGTCTCGACGTGTTTCCGGCGTGAGGCCGGCGCGGCGGGCAAGGACACCTATGGCATCTACCGCATTCACTTTTTCGACAAGGTGGAGCAAGTCGTCTTGTGCCGGGCCGATGAGGGCGAGAGCGAGAAGTTCCACCACGAGATCATCGCCAATGCTGAGGCGGTCCTGCAGAAGCTGGAACTGCCCTATCGCGTGATGGCGGTTTGTACCGGGGATATGGGTCAGGGCAAGGTGGAGATGTACGACATCGAGACCTGGATGCCCTCCCGCAAGAGCTACGGCGAGACGCACAGCGCGTCGCGATTCGGCGAGTTTCAGGCCCGGCGGCTGAATCTGCGTTACAAGGGCGAGGACAAGAAGACGAGATTCTGCCACACCCTGAACAACACGGTGATTGCGAGTCCGCGAATTCTGATCCCTATTCTGGAGCAGTATCAAAACGCCGATGGGAGCGTGACGGTGCCCGCGGCGCTGCGACCCTATATGGGCGGACGTGAACGGATCACTAATCCCTGACTCGTCCGAGTCGGAATGCCCGAACATTCGGGTTGATTCACAGAACATTATCGGGAAAAGTGTCCGGGTGGGCTTGACCGCTAAAATTATCAGGATTATAATGTTAGCGTAGGGTGGACGAATAGGCTCACCCTGCCAGCGAGGGGCGGCAAGATTCCCTAAGTGGCTTTGCCACCGAGTAGATACGAATTTCCACCCAATCCGAGAGGCCGGATTGGGGGTTCAAGATATTGTCCGAACGGCACTCAACGGCTCGCCACCTGTGAGCCGATGGGAATCAGGAAAAGCCAGTCTTCCACTCGCTGCGGCACCCTTTGACCGCGCCAAAACCACGGGGTGCCGCACGCCTTTTTTACTCCTCGCGATTTCCCGTTATCGTGCAATCCGCATTCGGCGAAGCGTCTTGATTCGTTTCCATTTGTCATTCGCCGGTCAGGGAGGACTCCATTGCCACGCCCCACTCGTACTTTCGTTCCGAAGGACGCCGACCTTGGCAAGCCCGATGTCGTCGAAGGCCTTTATCGCGATCTGGAAGGCCGTCCGCTGGGTAGCGCCGCCGCACTGGAGGCATGGCTGCTCGAATGGTCGGATCTGGACGCGTGGCTCGACGAGGAGGGCTCAATCCGCTACGTCGAGATGACCTGCCAGACCGACGACGCCGCGCGCGAAAAGCGCTATCTGGACTTTGTCGAGAATGTCCAGCCGCTCGCCAGTGTCTGCAACAATCGCCTTGAGAAAAAATTCCTCGCCTGCGATCACCGCTCCGCGCTTCCGCGCGAGCGTTTCGAGGTGTTCATTCGACAGGTCGAGAACAGCGCCGCCATCTTCCGCGAGGAGAACGTCCCGCTCCAAACCGAAGACGAGAAACTCCGTCAGCAATATCAGAAAGTAACCGGCGGTCTGACCGTCCAGTACGATGGCCGCGAGCAGACCATGCAACAGATGGGTCGCTACCTGGAGAACACGGATCGTCACACGCGGCAGGATGCGTGGCAGCGAATGGCCGACAAATGGGCCGAGGCCCGCGAGGAGATTGAGGGGCAGTTCGACAAGATGGTCGCCGTTCGGCACAAAATCGGCGTGAATGCCGGCTTCGCAAATTACCGGGACTACGCCTTCAGGGAACTTGAGCGATTCGATTACACCGCCGCCGACTGCGAAACGTTTTCCGACGCCATTGCCGAGATTGTCGTGCCGGCTGCCCGGCGGCTGGGAGAGAAGCGCAAGGGACCACTCGGAATTGATTCTCTACGACCGTGGGACATGGCGGTGGATCCGCAGGGGCGCGATCCACTTCGGCCCTTTGAAGGCGCGGCCCGGTTGATTGAAGGCTGCGCCGCCATGTTTGCCAAGGTCCACTCCGATTTCGCCGGTCAGTTCGACACGATGCGAAAGGAAAACCTGCTCGACCTCGAAAGCCGCAAGGGCAAAGCGCCCGGCGGTTACATGATGGAATACAAGGGCCGCAGGCAACCGTTCATCTTCATGAACGCCGTCGGCACGCACGACGACGTGCAGACGCTGCTGCACGAGGGCGGCCACGCATTCCACGTCTTCGCCGCCGCACACGAGCCGCTTGCGGACCTGCGCGATCCACCGATCGAGTTCGCCGAGGTTGCCTCTATGGGCATGGAACTGATCGCCGGTCCGCACCTCGGCGAGTTTTACAACGAAGCCGACGCTCGCCGCGCCTGGCAGGATCATCTCGACGGCATCGTGCGATTCTTCCCATACATGTCCACTATCGACATGCTTCAACACTGGGCCTACACCCATCCGACGCACAGCCGCGACGAGCGCAAGGCCGCATGGGTCGCACTCAATCGCCGTTTCGGCGACTGGGTCGACTACTCCGGCCACGATGATGCCCTGGCTTACAACTGGCACCGCAAGGGCCATCCCTTCACGGTGCCTTTCTACTATGTGGAATACGGCATTGCCCAGCTGGGCGCGCTGGGTGTCTGGCTGAATTCGAAAAAGGATTATCCCGGTGCCGTAGCCGCGTATCGAAATGCCCTGTCTCTTGGAGGAAGGCGGCCGTTGCCAGAGTTGTTCGCTACCGCCGGCGTGCAGTTCGATTTTTCGGCGGGCACGCTGAAGCCGATGGTCCACGCGGCGGAACGAGAATTAGCGTAGAGGTCCGACGCAGTCAATGCACAGAACCTCGATCTGTCAAAATCAGTCCAATCCAGACAAATGAGGGAATTGAAAGAAATGCCCAAAGGGATAACTGAAGACTACCCCATGAGTAGATTACCTGTGATGGGCCGATGCCGGCCGTTCTCAGAGTAATTGGCGAACTGCTTACGAGAATCGCCAGCATCGCAAAGTCGACGATGATTGCCGCTATTACAAGAGACATATAAGACCAAGTGAGTACCCGATTATTGCGCTTCCCGCGAAGCAGCGTGAAGGCCATATACGCACTAAGAAGACCGCAGAACGCGCAGATCCTAATTGCGGCCGAACGATCAACAAACCAAAGCGCAGCCCGCGTTGCCAAATCAAGCGCCGGCACTCCCCCCGCATTGCGACCATCGCTTATTCCCACGTCCGAAAGTGCAATCGCGATCAGAACTCCTTCATACAAGAGCAGTGCAATCGCAAGCCATCGGGCGATCGCCCTGCGGCCCGCTGTTCGCTCGCTGCCACGCACCGCATAGGTTAGTTCGACGGCGTCGAGTGAGCGAGAGTCCTCGTCTTGTGGAGTCGGCGAATTCATCGATTGAGGTACAACTTGAAGATTCCAATTGCAACGAAAGCGAGCGCCACCAAGAGAAACAGGGTGAACAAATCGTTTCCTCTTTTGCTCAATCCTGCCGACGAATCCGTTGTGGCATTCGTTCGACGCTACAGAAGGTTGTAACAGCGTCCGGTTGTGGCCCTATATGTTCATGACGTGATCGGGATGTTCGCGGACGAACTGCTCGACAGCCGCCGCGT
>CAZCGF010000029.1:25132-27741 GCA_964498115.1 uncultured Planctomycetaceae bacterium
ATGTTCATGACGTGATCGGGATGTTCGCGGACGAACTGCTCGACAGCCGCCGCGTATTGCTGCACGATTTGGGTAACGACCTTTTCCTCGTCGGCGGCGGCCGCTTCGGCCGGGTCCACCAATGGCGGCGTCGCGATCAGCTGGTAGTAGAAGTTCTTCCGCGAAACGACGAACCCCTGAATGATGGTCGCCCCGCAGCGCACGGCCATCTGCACCGGGCCGGTGAGCCATTGCCGTTCCTGACCGAAAAACGTCACGGTGCAGGTTTTCGTGTTCTCGCCTCGATTGCGATCGACGTCGAGCAGGCTTGCGACGATGGCATTGGATTGCATGTGCCGGTAAATGACGCGCGGAAATGAACTGGCGAAAACGAACTTCATCGCCGCCACTTCCGGGAATGTCTCTCGATATCTCTGCTGAATGTAGCGTCGGACGTGGCTTTCCTTGGGGTCGCGCACGCCGGCGAGCTTGTACCCGCGAAGGGCCATCATCAAACCGGCGACATGATGAGAACCATAGTGGCAGAGTGCGACGTAAAGACCCTTGCCGCGCGCCAGACCGTCGTCGACGTTGTTGACATTCTTGATCTTGATGCGATTGAGCAGCTTGCCGCGCGGGATGCGGTCCATGATCGTGTAGAACATCTTGTCGCATCGGACGCGCATAAAGTACCGGCGCGTCACCTGCCGCCGCCGCGCCGGCGACATTTCATCGCCAAAGAGGGACTCCAGCTTGCGATGGACCCGGCCCCGCCGGCGATAGTCGCAGGAGTACTCGAGAATGCCGAAAAATCGCCCCAGTCGATAAAGGCCGGAAAGCCCGAAACAGCGCGCATAGAAAACGAGAAAGCCCCGGACGAAGCCGATCCGCATGCGCGTGCCGAGGGGAATCGGTCGTTCGCTGGGCGGATTCTCCCCGGTGGATTCCTGCACGGGAAGCTCAACTGCGAGATTCTGACTCGGCATAGAATCCAGGAGTATATCCGAGCATTCGCACGCGGGCCAAACGCTTGGCTTACTTCCCCGGGACTGTTGTATCCACGACATTTACACCCGACGGCGCCTTGAAAACAAAACGATCGGGACTGATCGTCGAATTGATCTTGATGTCCTTGGTCATGGAGGTCGTCGTGGGCTTGCCGCTGGGGTCGAAGCTCATGCTCTTGACGCTGATTCCCGTCTCTTTGTCGTAATAGGAAAGCGTCCTGCCCATCACCGCCAACTCAGCCGGGTTCTTCGATTTCATTTCCACCACCCAGGCCGCCTTGCCGTCAACAGTCTCATCCGGAAGCAGCTTGATCGCAAAGTGCTCCTCCATAAGCTTGAACGAAGCCTGGGCGTTGAACGGGCTGAGGTCCTTGGTCAGATCCGCCTTTCGCTTTGAAGCCGATTTCGTCCCGTCGGTCTCCGTCACTGTATATGCAAACTGACCATCGGAAATGTCGACCGACTTGGACTCGGTCTTGCTCGCCTGATCGCCCATCTTCTGCTCGGACTTGGTGGTGGTCTCCAATCGTCCGAGGACCTTGTCGCCGTTGTTCTGATATTGCGCGGTCTGCTCGGTCGTCGACTTCATGCTCATCTGCGGCATGTTGACGTCCATGGTGTAGACTGCCTTGTATTCGAGACTCTTGTATGACGAGACTTTCGCGTGAATCTTCTGCTTCACGTCTTCAATCGTCTCCGCCCGAACCTGCCCGACACAGAACAGTACCAGCGCGATCGTCCACAGCGGCTTTGCAACTTGTGATTTCATGACAGACATACCTTGACGAGAGAATTCACGGTGCGCCGTCCACGCGGACTTCGACCGGTTCAGCGGCATCCTACGGTCGAAGCAATCAGACGGCGAGGAGGCCCGAAGCGGCCGCGGGAAAACGACTCGCTCCCAAAATGAGCAGCCACCGACAAAGCCGGCAAATGCCGCTTCGTCCCATATCAAGGAAACGATTACCTGCTGCGTCGCATAGCTAATTTTCTTCGCCGATAATTTGCCCGATCTCAGTATTGGTGTTATAATTACTGGTCTTTTTCAAGCCCCTTCTTTGGGGGAACAGGGCGTACCGAGTCGTCACAAACGCTGGACAATTCAAGGGTTAAGGTCAGGGAACGACCTCTATCCGAACCGCCGCCATTTGAACCCCTTGGGAGTTAACGTGATCGGTCAGAGTACCGCCCACCAGCTTACCGATCGCATCCGACAGGCCTCCGACATCATGGATGTCGTCTCGGCATATGTCACCCTTCGGCGCGCAGGCCGAAACTTCAAGGGGCTCTGTCCATTTCACAACGAAAAAACGCCCTCGTTCAATGTTACGCCCGATAAACAAACGTTTAAGTGCTTCGGGTGCGGTGCGGGCGGCGATGTCTTCAAGTTTGTCCAGCTCCGCGAAGGGGTCGACTTCCTTGAGGCACGGGCCATTCTTGCCAACCGGGCCGGCATCAACCTCGAAGAACGATCAAGCGGCGGCAGCGAGCGCGAAGGCTCGAGCAAGTTGGACCTGGAGCGGGTCAATCAGTGGGCCTCTCGATGGTTTCGTTCCCAGTTGCTTTCGCCGCAGGGCAAGGCTGCTCGGGATTACATCGATGCGAGGAAGATCTCGCCGGAGT
>CAZCGF010000030.1:0-21418 GCA_964498115.1 uncultured Planctomycetaceae bacterium
CTCATCCTGAGTACAATTGGTATCGCCTCCTACGCCAGCCTTACCAAGCTCCTCTCCGACTCCCGATTGAACGACCACACCTGCCAGGTCATGGTCGCCATCAGCGACCTGGCCACGGACATACGTGACGCCGAGATCGGTGCGGGACGATTCCTGATCTTCGGAGACAGTTCCTACCTCGAGCTCTATGAGTGCGCCAGCGCAGAAGTGCCGCAATCCGTCGCTCAGGTGAAGTCACTAACGTCCGACAACCCGGCTCAAAGGGATCGCGTTGCGTCCCTGGATTTCATCATCACCGAGAGACTTAGCAATCTTCAGAGACTCGTGGAACTTCGTGGGACTGGGAGAATGGAGTCCTCGTATTCGCAGATTCTCGCATCCGAGGGCAAGCGCATCATGGGCAACCTCCGCCTCGTTTTGTCGGAGATGCGTCAGGACGAGGATCGCCTACTTAGGCAGCGCTCGGAAGAACAGTCAAACAGTGCCGGCGTCGCCATGTGGGTGATCTCTGTCGGCAGCCTCGCATGTTTCCTGCTGGTGGCGGTGGCCGGCCTCATGATCCGGCGCGACATGATCGCCCGGGGACAGGCCGAGCAACTGCTTCACGACAGCGAGCAACGCTATCGATTCCTGGCCGATGTCATGCCCCAGATCATCTGGACCTCCAGCCCCGATGGGCACATGGAGTATTTCAATTCTCGATGGCGGGAGTTTACCGGCTGTACAGTCGAGGAGACCCAGGAGGATTCATGGCGGACGGTCATTCATTCCGACGATCTGCCGGACCTCCTCAGTCAATGGGATCGTGCCCGAAATGCCGGCGACACGTTTCAGGCTGAGTGCCGGCTCCTAAGAAAGTCGGACAACACCTATCGCTGGTTCCTCTGTCGCGCGGTTCCCCGATGCGATCAGGAGAACGAGGTTGTCCAGTGGATCGGAACCCTGACGGACATTCACGATCGCAAGGTGATTGAGGATGATCTCCAGTCCGCGAAGTCCGCGGCCGATCGCGCCAGTGAGGCAAAGAGTGAGTTTCTCGCTCACGTCAGCCACGAGATTCGCACGCCGCTCAACGGCGTCATTGGCATGCTCGATCTGCTGCTTGGTACAGGTCTGAATGAGCAGCAGACTCGATACGCACAATTGTCCAAGTCCTCCGCGGCCGCGCTCACCGCCCTAATCAACGACATACTTGACTTCTCCAAGATCGAGGCCGGCAAGCTCGAGTTGGAATCGACCGATTTCAATCTTCACCTCACGGTTGAAGACGCGATGGTGATGCTTGCCCAGAAGGCCGCCCAGAAAAATCTTGAGCTGGCCTGCTACATCGCTCCCGCTGTGCCGGCTCTGGTTCGGGGCGACCCCGATCGTTTGCGACAGATCCTTGTGAATCTGGTCAACAACGCGATCAAGTTCACCTCCGACGGGGCAATCACGATCCTGGTTACCGCCGAGAACACACATGACGAGGCCACCTTCGTTCGGTTCGCGGTCGTTGATACCGGCATCGGAATCCCCGCGGATCGCATGGACCGGTTGTTCAAGTCGTTTTCCCAGGTCGATGCGTCAACTACACGGGTTCACGGCGGAACGGGCCTGGGACTTGCGATTTCCAAGCAACTTGTCGAACTCATGGGGGGCGAGATCGGCGCACAGAGTGCCTTCGGAAAGGGTTCGACTTTCTGGTTTACCGCAAAGCTCACAGTGCAGCCAAATGAAAGCACTGAGTTTGCCCCAGTCATTGATCCACGCGGCTTGCGCGTTCTCGCCGTCGATGACAACCTCGCCAATCTGGAAGTTCTGCAACAGCAATTAGAGGCATGGGGATTTCAAGCGGCGACGGCGCCCGACGGAATGCGGGCCCTGAGTGTCCTGTGCGGCGCTGCTTCAGCCGGTACGCCGTTCAAGGTGGCCATCGTCGATCAGGACATGCCGGGCATGGACGGGTTCGAATTGGCAAGGCAGATCAAGTCAAAATCGGACGTTCGCGAAACAGTCCTGATGATCCTGGCCACCATTAAGTCGGATCTGGATCCCCAGCAACTGCGTGAGATGGGTTTTGACGGTCAGATGATCAAACCGGTACGCCAGTCACAGCTCTTCGACGCCATCATGAATGCGCTTTCATCCGCCAAGCAACTTACTGAGAGGGTAAGCAAAACGAGTTCGAAGCTCAGGCAGGAGCGCCAGTCAAGAACACAGTCGAATGCTCGTTCCGTGAAGATTCTTCTTGCCGAGGACAATGAGATCAATCTCATGGTCGCGACGGAGATACTGGCGAGAGCCGGCTATCACTGCGATGCCGTTTGCGACGGTCAAAGTGCCGTCGAGGCCGCTCGGTCGGGCCAATACGATTTGATTCTGATGGATTGCCAGATGCCGCTCATGGATGGATTCGATGCGTCCCGTCAAATCCGTGAGCTGGAATCAGCGGCCCAGTCGTCCGATTCGCCCCCTAAGAGGATTCCAATTGTTGCGCTGACCGCCAACGCCATTAAGGGTGATCGAGAGCGGTGCCTTGATGCAGGTATGGACGAGTACCTGACCAAGCCGCTCGATCCCCAAAAGCTCATCCAGGTCATCAACAAGTTGGTCAGTAAATCAGCTCCGAGCGCATCCGAGTCCGGCGTCATCTCTGATCAATCGAGTGACCGCGATCTGCAGGAGTCCGCAATGAAAAACTCAAACGCGATTCGCGAGCGTCCGCCGATCAACATTGACTTCCTCAACAAGCAGTGGGGAAGCGACGGGGGTTTTGTTCAGACTCTCCTCGCGCGCTTCAGCACGAGGGCGCCGATGGATATGTCGGGAATCGAGGCGGCCGTTTCCGACGGCGATTGGCAGGAAGTCGCCCGGATCGCCCATCGTCTCAAGGGCTCCTCGGGCTACGTCGCCGCGAACGCCATTGGAATGATCTGTGAGAAGCTGGAGGCGTCCGCGGCCGCCGGCGAGGAAGAATCCATCAAGGAGCTGGCAGAACAACTTCGGCTGGAGCTGGATCGCTGCACGGCCTTCATTATGAGTACTGAGGCCGAGCACGTTGCGTGAATCAGGTAGTTGGGAAGGGAGACCGTAGATGCGGGTTCTAATTGTTGATGATGACGTTGTTGCACTGGAGGCGCTGCGCCATGCACTGACCTCTGCCGGCCATGATGTGGATGTGGCCGAAGATGGTTCTGATGCGCTGGCCGCTTTTGTCATCGGCCATCATCATCTTGTTATCTCCGATTGGGTCATGCCCAACATGGACGGACTTGAGTTGTGTCGCCAGATTCGACGGCAGGACATCACCGGATACGTCTATTTCATCCTGCTGACGTCAAAGGGCGGCACACAGAATATTGTTGAGGGGTTGTCCGCCGGTGCGGATGAATTCCTGACCAAGCCCTTCGAGCCTGCCGAACTCAGGGCGCGTGTGCGCGCCGCGGAGCGCGTCCTGTCTCTCGAAACCAGAGACATGGCCATGATCGCAATGGCTCGGCTCGCCGAATCGCGCGATCCGGAGACAGGCGAACACCTGGAACGCGTTCGTCAGTATTCCCGGGTCCTGGCGCTCCAGCTCTCTCTGAGCCCCGAGTTCAATAACATCATCGACTTGGAGTTCATTCACCTCATCTACATGACCAGTCCGCTTCACGATATTGGCAAGGTGGGGATTCCAGACCATGTGCTGCTCAAGCCCGGCAAATTGACCCGGGAAGAATTCGAAATCATGAAGACGCACACAACCATCGGCGCAAAGACGCTCGATTCCGTCCTGCAGTCTTTTCCGGAGGCTCGCTTCCTCAAGATGGCTCGGGACATCGCCCTGACTCACCACGAATGGTTCAATGGTGCGGGCTATCCGGACAAGTTGAGGGGTTCTCAAATACCCCTCAGCGGGAGAATTGTGGCGGTCGCGGACGTCTATGACGCGCTAACCTCCAAAAGGCCCTACAAGGAAGCATACGATCACGATACAGCCGTGGAAATGATTCTGATGGAGTCAGGAACGCACTTTGACCCCGCACTGATTAAGGCGTTCGTCGCACAGGAGTCCGAATTCGTGGAGATCAAGCGAAGATGCGCAGAGTCGCACGCGAACCTGGTGATGGCCTAGGATAGGCGTGGCAGGACTCTCGATCTCTTGCGAGCGGCTATATTTGTGAAACGTGGAGACGAAGGGGTTCGAACCCTCGACCTTCGCATTGCGAACGCGACGCTCTCCCAACTGAGCTACGTCCCCGATTATTCAATCAATTCTAGCCCGGCGTGATCGGAATGCAATCGCAGCCCGGCCCTGCGCTACTTGCCCGGGACCTTGCGGCCAAGCTCGCGCACTTTGCGGCCCGCCGCCTCGCTTGGGTGGGCCGCCTCCTCCGCCATTAATCGCGTGAACAGTCCCTTGCCCCCTGCGCACTCTTTGACCCAGCGGCCGGCGAATTCACCCGATTGAATCTCCGACAAAACCCGCCGCATTTCCGATCGCACGCGTTCATCAATGATGCGAGGCCCGGTGGTGAGTCCGCCGAATGCCGCCGTTCCGGAGATGCGCTTTCGCATGGCGGCGATGCCTTCTGCATATTGCAGATCGACGATTTGCTTCACTTCGTGAATGCACTCGTAATACGCCAATTCCGCCGGATAACCCGCCTCGACGAGGATGTCGTATGCCGCCTTCATGAGCTCAATCACGCCGCCGCACAGAACCGTCTGTTCGCCGAACAGGTCTGTCTCGCACTCTGCCGCGAAAGTGGTCTCAATCATCCCACCCCTGCCCCCGCCGATCGCCGCGCCCCATGCCAGCGCGGATTTCAGGGCGTCGCCCGTCGCGTCCTGATTGACTCCAATCAGACACGCCAGCCCACCACCTTTTTCAAAACTGGATCGCACAAGCGTCCCCGGCCCCTTGGGAGCGACCAGCACGACGTCGACGTCCTTCGGGGGCGTGACCTGCCCGAATCGAATCGCAAATCCGTGGATAAACCCAAGCGTCTGGCCGGGCCGAAGGTGTGGGGCAATCTGAGACGAATGAATCCCGCCCATCGCCTCATCCGGGAGCGCGAAGATCAGAAAATCCGCGCGGCGTGCCGCCTCATCAATAGATACTGGAGTAAACCCATCTTCAATCGCCCGACCATGATTCGGGCCTCCGGGTCGCTGGGCGACGGTGACGCTGCACCCGGAGTCGCGCAGGTTTAGAGCGTGGGCGCGACCCTGGTTTCCGTACCCAAGTACAGCAACCGACCGGCCGCGCAAGACCGAAAGATCGGCATCGGCTTCATAGTAAACGTGGAGCGCCATTAACTCGCCTCTCTATTGCTGAACAAGCGTCCAGTCGCATCCATCGAATTGCAGATTCCCAGGGGGCACGACATCATATCTCATGCGAATCAGAGGCGTGTTGCTCAATGCCGAGGTGATTCGCATAGGCCGCCGTCCCGGCCTTGCACGGTTGTGACCGGGCGGCTACAAGTGCCGACATCATATGGGGTTCTGTGCCGGGCAGCCTGATCAGCTATTCACGCGTGTCAGGCCGCTTGATGCAGAAAACCCGGATGAAAAGGATGCATCCGCTCCCTGAGGAGGTTCGCTCATGTCGGTGTTACACGTTTTCCTATTCACGTCATTGCTCGTTGGGCAGATGGAGCCGGCCCAGCCTGAGGCGGCGTCCACAGTAAAGACGTCGCGACCGACGCAGAATAATCGCCGCGAGGTTGGTGAGTGGCTGGTCCACCTGGCCCGGCACAACGGGCACTTGATCGGCCGAAGTGACCCTCGCAAGGCATCCTTGCACGTCATCGCCCTGCTGGAAGCGGCGGCGGAGTGTGCCCCCGAAACAGCCGAGGCCTACTACTGGCTTTACGACCTCTATCAGCGAATGGGCAAGTCCGAGGCGGCGATGAAGTCGCTGGCCCACTATGTGGAACTTGAGCCGTCCGATGACGGCGCGCGGCTCAAGCTCCTGGAGTTCACACTGGCCGAGCGCCAGACCGCCGAAGCCCGCGTGGAGTTTGTAATGGAGGAGCTTGAACAGTCTGGTCTGACGCGCATTTACGAAAGCCAGCTCCGCGGCTGGCTGGCCAAGTTTCACCGCGAGCGCGACGAGAACGAAGAAGCCGGCAAGCAGGTTGAGCACGCCTTGCGCTTGAATCCGATGAATGTCGCCGCCCGGCAACTTGCCTATGAGATGTACGGCGAGACGCAGGCCGAGCTTCAGCGCGTCGAGCTCGCATTGCAGATGATCGCCATCAATCCCAGTCAGGTGAATCTCGTTTGGGACCTGGCCGAGTTTCTCGATCGGCTCTCCCTGCACAAGCAGGCACAGGAGTGGTATTGCCGCGCCATCGACATGCACAAGCGAGCCGAGGCAGGCCCGATTCCGGCCGATCTCTGGCAAAAGCTCGCGATTTCCTACCTGTCCTCCGGCGACGCGGCCAAGGCCAAAGAGGCCGCTGAGGCGGCATTGAAGGAAGACGATTCGCTCCAATCCGCGAGGCTCCTTCACGCGGGCGCCTGCCGAAAGCTCGGTGAAGAGTCAACCGCCGCGGAGGACACTGAACGCGTTCGCAAAGCCAATGAAAAACTCGCCGGCGATGTGATCGAGAAGTCTCTCGCGGACGAGGCGATTCCCGTCGCCTGGTACTACTGCTATCACGAACCCAACAAGGAACAAGCGATCAAGCTCGCAGAGATCGCGATGAAGAATCGCACTCCCAGCCCTCTGGCGAAGCTTGCATATGGCTATGCACTCAGCGCCAACGGCCGCACCGACGAGGCGATCAAGGTGCTCAGGCCGCTTGCGGAAGACGATCAGCTTGCCGCCGTCGAACTGGCCCGCTGCCTGTTCCAGCGGAGCGAGAAATCGGAAGCCATCACCCTCCTGCACAAGGCCTCGAGCATTCAATACTCCGGTCTCGCCTACGACCAGATCAAGGAGCTCCTCGAAAAGCACGGTGAGAAGGCGGGCTCGCCGCCCATGCACGACAAGATTTGCGCGACGCTGGACAAGTTTCAGCGCGACGTATTCGACTACTATCGCCGCACCTCAGACTTCCTGAAGTTCACCGTTAGATTTCTCGATGATCCCATTGCGCCGACCGGCCCGGTCAACGTGGCCGTCCGGCTGGAGAACGTCGGCCCGTTCATCATCACCTTCGGCGACGGCTTCATGGCCAGGCCGCTGGTCGCGCTGAGCGCCAAGGTCTCCGGTGCGAAGACCGTTGAGTACCGGGATTATCTCCAGGTCTTGCTGAGCGCTCGGCCGGTCCTGGTGCCCGGCGACGCGATGGAAAAAATCGTCGCGGTCGATGTCGGTCCGATGCGCGAGCAGTTCATTGCGGGCATCACGACGGATACGACAATTGAAATCACGGCGATGTTTGACCCGATCTACCACGAGGGCAAGCTCGCTCCGGGCCTCGGCACTGTCACCTTCGGACCAATCGCCGCGACAAGAAAGGCAGTGGACAGTTCCAGTGCGGCGATTGCAGCGCTGGCGGACTTGGCGGCCGGACCCGATGCGACCGCTCGCGCAAGAGCCGCCGAACTTGCAGGCGCGATCCTCGCGTCGCGCTTGTCAGGCGGCAGCGACGAGTCCAATAGCGACGATGTATCGAAGCTTCGGTCGATTCTCGCCCGGCTCGCTACGGATTCCGACTGGACGATTCGCGCGAGGACACTGGTCGCGGCCGGATGGTCGAAGCTGGATGCGATCCTGACGCAGGCGGCCTCCGCGACCGTGCGCGACGGCGAGCCCGCCGTGCGCGTACTGGCCGTCCAGCTTTTCGCTGTTCAGCAGGGCGATGCGTTTCGCAAGGTACTGGAGCACGTCAGCCGGTCCGATGCGAGCCAAAGCGTCCGCACGATGGCCACGAGCTATCTGCTCGATGGCAGCCGGAGTCAGGCGAATTCGGAAATAATTGAGCCGTAACAGAATCGCGCGTGTGGTTCACGCCTTCTTGCGCTTCTTATTGATCCACAGTCGCATCACTGCCAGCGGTCGCGTGTTCAGAACGTCGGCCGCCTTCAGCCATGCACGCCGCGCCGTCAGGATGCCGTACTGCATTTGAGCGAGCTGGGCCGGGGCGTGCGAATCCGTGTCAATCGAGAGCATCACGCCGGCGTCCCGCGCCATGCGCACGTGACGGTCGCACAGGTCCAACCTCTGCCACGATGAGTTCAGTTCCAGCACGGTCTGCGTCGCGGCGGCCTGCTTGATGATCTCCGCCATGTCCAGATCCATCGGCGCGCGGCGATTCAGCAGCCTGCCCGTGGGATGGCCGATGATCGTCACGAATGGATTCTCCATGGCTGTCATCACGCGCTGCGTGATCTTTCCCTTTTCCTGACGCAGGGCGGAGTGGACGCTGGCCACGACGATGTCGCATGCCGCAAGAATCGTGTCCGGGTAGTCGAGCTTGCCATCCGCGAGAATGTCACACTCGCAGCCGATGAGCACAGCGATTGTCTCATGGGCCTCGTTGAGCTTGCGGAGTTTTTCGATCTGTCGCCACATCCGATCGATGGAAAGACCGTTGGCCTGCGCACTGGACCGCGAATGGTCGGTGATGGCGATGTATTCGTAGCCCCGGTCGCTGGCCGACTGCGCCATCACTTCCGCCGAGACGGTGCCGTCACTGGCGCTGGTGTGCATGTGCAGATCGCCGCGAATGTCCTCCAGTTTGATGAGTTCATCGAACGCCTCAGATGGTGCATCGACTTCTCCGCGATCCTCGCGGCACTCCGGCGGTATGTACGGCAGCCCGAGCTTCTTGTAGATGCCCGTCTCGTCCGCGCCGGCCAGTTGCTTGTCCCCGTCAAACAAGCCCCACTCATTAAGCGTCCACTTCTTTTTCACCGCGATGCCGCGGACCCGGACGTTGTGCTCCTTGCTCCCCGTGAAGTATTGAAGCGCAGCGCCGAATGAGGCCGCCGGCACCACGCGACAATCCGCCTGGATCGGCAAGCCGTCGCGCCGTTCGACAATCACGGAACCCTTCGTGTCGCCGCTGGCCAGCACCCTCTTGACCTGCGGAAGAGTCGTGAACGCCTTGATCACCTCGGGCCCGTCATCGGATTCGCACAACAAATCCAGATCGCCGATTGTCTCGCAGCCCCGACGAACGCTGCCGGAAACCTCGACGCGTCGGACAGACTTCACCCGCCGCATCGCCTCTGCCAACTCATTCGCCAGCGGCATGGCCAGACCCAGCGGCGTTCGCTCGTCTGCCTTCTCGATGAAACTCATCCCGTCGGCGATCTGCTTGACGCTCTTCTCGCCCATGCCCTTGAGCGCTGCAAAGCGTCCGTCGGCGATGACCGCCTTCAAGTCGTCCACACTTTCGACCTTCAGCTCTTTCCAGACCAGCGCGATTTTCTTCGGCCCCATTCCGGGAATCTTGAGCAGCTCCGGCAGCCCCTTCGGAACGGATGAGCGCAGTTCATCCAGCAGCGCGATCTTTCCTTCCGTCAGGTATTGTGAGATTTTTTCCGCGGTGGCCTTGCCGACGCCCTGGAGCTTGGCCACTTCGCCCCGCGAGGCGATCTCGCTGATGTCCTCGGTCAGGTTTTTGATCGTCCGCGCGACGCGGCGATAAGAATTGACGCGAAAAGCGTCCTCCCCCTTGATTTCGAGAAGGTCGGCGATCTCGTCGAAAACGGATTCCAAACTCTCGTTGCCCATGACTTCGAGTCTAATCCGCCGATGACCTGCGCGAAAGACCCCTCGCGATCGCGCTGACAGATTGACCCGACCGGGTTACTCCGATTCATGCGCTCCGGTGCGCCAAAAGTCGCCCGGCGTGTGAATCAAGTCCCGGTCGTCGATGTGTCGAAGCCCGGCCGCGCTGATGTACGTCACCTTCGCGTCCAGTGTCCGCTTAAGGCCCTTGCTTTCCGCCGACCACGGGTAAATCGAAAATTGCAGAGCAGAGGCGACGGCGATCGAAATTGCGAGTATGAGGCCGCGCCGCCGAGTGCATCGACTTGTCACGACATGAGCGATCATCCAATACACGACCGGGATGAGCAGAAGCGTATGCCCGGCTTCCGTCATGTGAATCAGAACGAGAAACGCCGTGAGCGGCAGCATCCATATCAAGAGGAACACATTCAGACTTCCGAATGCCCCAACCGTTGCTGGACGCTGCTTTTCCTGCCGCAGCAGGCAGCCGCCCGCGCAAATAACCAACGGCAGTCCCACCTGCCAGGCAGCAATCGCAACGAGCTTTGCTGCGTTTCGGAATAGTCCATCGACAACCCCCAGCCTGAAAACACTCGTGTTAAGGATGACGTCGACGGTATGCCCGACCTGCGGCACATCGCCCATCGCGGGCGCCCTGCTATAAAGCCACGATTGGATACCAAAGACCCAGGCCGTTCCCAGCGCAAGGACCAGCAAACAAAAAACGCGATCGGCCCTCTTGAATCGCCAGGCAGTAAACAGCACCATCAGTCCCAGCCACAACAGCAGGTCTGGTCGCAATTGCATCGAGACAGCCAGGCAGGCGGCCGCCCAACGCATGTGCGCCGCCGACTGGTCGATGATCGCTCGTCGACAGTTCATGGCCACGATCAGCCCCGCCGCACAGGCCGCCGAATAATTCAGCGCTGTCGTCCCCATGAACCATGTCAGCGGGCAAACCCCCATCGCCAGGGCAATCCACCATCCGACCGCGTCATCTACTTCCCGCCGTAGCGCCAGATACAGAAGCCACGGAGCGAGCACTGAAAAGACCACCGACCACGCCTGATACGCCGCATATGGCGGCGCACCGCACTGAGACAGCAGGGTCCCCATGGCCACCCACAACGGATAGCCCGGCTGATGAACGGGATATGCCGCCGGGAATCCGATCGCCGATATAAACTCCAGCTCATCTCCGTGGACGGGGGTTGGATGATCCATCATCGCCACCCGAGAGACGAGAAGCACCAGGAGAAGGGCCGCCGTTCGAAACGGTCGGCCGGAATCGGCTCGGCGGCTGGCTGATGGGATCGATTCGCTCACGCCGCGTAATGCTAGGTCTCGACGCGACCATATGCAAAACGTAGAGTACGCTTCACGATTCGTAACCTTGAGTTGAATCTCGACTCGGAGCCCTCCTCATGTCCGAAGGTCCCATCAAGCGCATCGGCATCCTGACAGGCGGCGGCGATTGTCCCGGCATCAACGCCGTCATTCGCGCGGTTACAAAAACCGCCATCTTTGACCACAAGTGGGAGTGCTTCGGAATTGAAGACGGTTTCCTGGGCCTCATCGAAAACCGCATCCGACCTCTGCGCGCCGAAAGCGTCAGCAACATCCTCACTCTGGGAGGAACCATCCTCGGCACATCAAACAAGGCGGACCCGGCGCGATTCGCGGTCGGCACCGATGCCGCGGGCAATCTGATCTTTAAGGATGTACGCGACAAGTGCCTTGAGAATTATCGTGCCCACGGCCTCGATGCGCTCGTCGTCATCGGCGGTGACGGCTCGATGAGCTGCGCGACTGGTCTTCTGCCCGGGGGCGTACGTTGCGTCGGCGTTCCCAAGACCATCGATAACGACCTCATGCATACGCACATCACCTTCGGTTTCCAAACGGCCGTTGAAATCGGCACCGAAGCGATCGACCGCATTCATACGACCGCGGCGAGCCACCACCGGATCCTCGTCGTTGAACTCATGGGTAGAAACGCAGGTTGGCTGACGCTCTACGCCGGCTTGGCCAGCGGCGCAGACATCATTCTCATTCCCGAGATTCCTTACGACATCGGCAGGCTCTGCGAATTCTGTAAGGACCGCATGGCCCATCGCCATCGCAGCACCATCGTCGCGGTGTCCGAGGGCGCCAAGCCGCTGGGCGGTAGTCAGTTTGTTCAGCAAACCGTCGCCGACAGTCCCGATCCCATTCGGCTCGGCGGCATCGCCCCGGTGCTGGCAAAGCAGCTTGAGATGTGCAGCGGAATCGAGGCCCGTTCAGTCGTTCTCGGGCACGTCCTGCGCGGTGGAACCCCATGCGGCGCAGACCGGGTTCTCGCGACCCGTCTTGGCCACAAGGCCATCGACCTGCTCGCCGCCGGTCAGTTCAATCGGCTCGTTGTGGTTCAGCACGGACAAATGACCAGCGTGCCAATCGAGGAAGTAGCCAACCGGCAGCGTCTCGTCCCGCGCGATCACGATCTCGTCCGCGCCGCCCGCGCAGTGGATACCTGCTTCGGCGATGTGTGATCTGTTTCACTAAGAAATTTGGAAGCAGCAATGTTCCGGCTCTTCAGTTGCCCATTGCAATGAAAAGCTCGGGCGCCCCTAGGGTTCGCGCGTACCTGAATTGAAGCGTTACTCTTCTCGCGACTTGGCCATCGCCCTCTGGGCCTGCTCGGCATACTCCGAGTCGGGCGCCAGCTCGCGCACGATCTGCCACGTCGCTTGTGCCCGGTCGATCAGCCCCATGTTTTGCAGCGACAGGGCCAGATTCGCCTGGAACGCAACGTTGCCCGGGTTGCCGCTGACTGCCTGCTCGAAGTGCTCGACCGCCATCTCGAATTGATTTCGCTGAACGAACAGCAGGCCGATCTGATAATGCAGATCAACATAATCCGGCCGAACGTCGGTCGCCTGCTTGAAGACGTCAATGGCCTCCTCAGTCTGGTCGGCCTCGGAGAGCGCCAGCCCGAGCTTGATCAGCGCCTTCATGTAAGTCGGATTGATCGTCGCCGCCTGACGAAAGGACGCGATGGCATCATCGAGTTGCCCACGATTGCGAAGTAAAAGCCCCAGGCGGTAATGCAGATCGGCGTGATTGGGACTCTGGGTGATCGCATCGCGCACACGCTGAATCTGCTGCGACAGCAGGTCGGTGAGATGTTCCGGCGTGTCCGATTCACCTGCGGGGTTCGATCCGAGGATGAATCTTTCAGACTGCTGTCCCGCCGCCGCCTTCAGGTGCATGCGCGCCACTTCCGAAAACAGCAGCGTGCTATTCGGCTCGATGTTGCGGGCCATCTCGAATGAGCTCAGCGCCTCGGCAGTTCGGCCCGACGCATGCTGCGCCACGCCGATGCCCACATAGGCCGACAGCAGCCGGTCATTGAGCTCAAGCGCGGTCGAGAACCACTGCGATGCCTGCTCGAATCGGCCCGCGCGAAGGTGCTGGGTGCCCAGCTTGACGTTCGCCTCCAGATAGTCCGGTGATATCTGCGCCGCACGTTCGTACTGAAGCGTTGCCGCGGAGTCGTTGCCGATCCGCGCGTACATATCGCCCAGCCGCAGTCGCGTATCCGCGAATTCCGGTTCCTTTTCGATCATCTTGTGCAGATGCTCGATCGCCTCGCGAATCAGCCCCGCCTCCTCATAGGCCGAGACCACATCGTTGTGCGCCGTCCAGTTGTCAGGCTCAAGCGACAACGCGTACTCGTATCGAGCGATCGCCTTCTGATGTTCCCCCTGTTTCAGGAGAAGATTCGCCAAACCCAGTTGCAGCTCCGTCTGCTCCGGGTCCAGTTCGCACAAACGAGTGTAGTGATCCGCCGCGGCCTCGATCATCTCGCGCCGAAGATAAATCGCCGCAAGCCGCTCGTGCGCATTTCGCAGTGTCGGGCAGACGCTGATCGAGTCCTCGTAATAGGTGATCGCCGCGTCATCCTGATTGAGCCGTTCATGGCAATAGCCCAGGCAGAACAAAATCGACGGATTGAGCGGGTCGGCCTTTTGCGCCGTGCGCAGTTGCTCTAACGACAAGTCCACTCTTCCAAGAGCGTCGAGGGCGCACGCCAGGCCGATCCTCGCCGCGAAATGTTCCGGGTCCTGAGCAATGATTGCTTCAAAGATTCGCCTTGCGTCCGCAATCCGGTCGCTGCGCAGCAGTTTTCCGCCGAGCCGCACTCTTGCGGAAACGTCCGATGGACTGGCGTCCACAAGCCGCTCAAGATCTTCGATCTCCTCTTCCGTGTTCGTGCCGAGAATGGAGTCGAATGCACCGACCAGTTGCGCGATCAGACCGCGCCCCAGCACTTCGAGCAAATGAGACATCATGCCCCCCCTTCGGCGGCCGCCACCAGCTCCAGCGCCTCCCGGGCACTCTTGAATTCACCATTCAAGGTCAGCGCCCGGCGATACGCCGCGCATGCTTCTTCCCTGCGACCGCTCTGGCGATACAGTTCGCCGAGCAGATAATGAACATCCGGATAGTCCCCACCCGATTCGATCGCCGCGATGAGTCGTTCCATCGCCGGCCCCGATTCGTTCGTCTCCGCATACAACCGGCCTAGCTGAATCAGCGCCTGCACATAACGCGGATTGATCTGCACTGCCTGTTGGGCGAAGGCGATGGCCTCCTGAGTCTTCCCCAGGCGGCGATACACCCGCGAGCAGTGATAGTGAAGGTCGGCGTAGTCCGCATGGCGCTCCAGAGCGCGTTCCAGCGTTCCCGCGAGCATGGCGAAGATCTCGCCGTCAACATCCGATGCCGGCAGATTGAGAAACGCCTCGACGAATTCGGGATCATGCGTGATCACATCGCCCAGTTGATCGAGGGCGTTGCGATTTTCGCTTGCGCCGACAAATGCAATCTCCCCAGCCGTCTCGACCGGGCAGCTCTGCATCGCCATCGCGAGCAGTTGGGCGATATGCGCATCGTGCGGCTTCAGTCGCTGCGCCGATCGCAGATGTCGAACCGCCTCCTCCGCCATCTGCCGCGCGCCGTAAGCCATCCCCAGGTGGAGCTGCACCGACGGATCGAAGGGGCTCAGCCTCTCAGCCGCCTTAAGGCTTTCGGTCGCCGCTTCGTATTCCCCAGCCGACGCCTGGATCAGACCAAGTTGAAGTCGCAGGTCCGCGCGTCGCGGCGCCAGATCGATCGCCCCAACGAGCGTTTCGATGGCCCGGTCCTGCTGACCGTCGCGTAGAAATGCGTGTGCTAGGCGGATCGGAATCGCCGGATCGCGCCGCTGATCGCCGGGCGTTTTTTCAAGTTCATCGGCGGCCATATCGAATCGCCCCTGACCGACGTGACATGCGATAATGTATTTTGAAAGCCCCTCGGAGTTCGGGTTGATTCGTCGGGCCTCCGCGAAGTGCCGCGCCGCCGGTGCAAATGACTTGGCATTCAGCTCCCGGATGCCCTGCTTCATGTGCGCCTGGCCCAGGTAGAATTTGGCAAGCGTCGCCGGGAGGCTGGACTGCTCGGCGATGGATGCGAGCAGCTCGATCGCCTCTGAATATCGGCCCGTCTCAAACGCGGCGATGCCCTTCTGGTAAATGGCGGCGGCGCTTGCCAGTCCTGATCCAATCGCTTTTTTCTTGCCAAACATGATGATTCCCTGGTCCGTTAACAATTCGCGCGGCCCGTCCATGAGCCATATTTTGCTATCGACATGGCATGTGGCAGGAATTACCTAGATTCGACGGGGAGGCGGCAGGACTCGCATCGAGCTGTATTACAGGCGCTCACCGCAGGCTGGGCACACGGGCTCGCTCAATCCGCGGAGTTCGCCTCGGCAGCGGCGGCAGAGGGTCTCATGCGTCTCAGAACGTCCGAAGAAATGTCGCAGGATCGCGAATAGCGAGATCGCCAGAATGATCCCGACAAGCGCGTCCAGAAATGCCGCAGGATCCTCGAAGCCTAGTCGCTCGCTGAAACGGACTGAGATTTCAGTCCCCGTGCCTGAAATGTAAGTGGGGTGTCCGCCTGTCTCAGGCGAGGGGCCGTCCACCAGCCAGACGCACCAGTAGTAGCTCGAAAAGGGCCAGCAAATTAGCACCGTTCCCAAGGCGCCAAGCACCGCACACAACCAGACGGGTAGTTTGCGGCGCATCTAAATACTCTCCCCGCACTCAGGGCACCGCGGCGATTGCAATCCCATGAGAATGTACCTGCATCGGCGACAACGCGAGTGGGGATCGCGCAGGTCCCCTCGCCCGAATCGTCGCGACAACACCGCGAAGGCAATGATCCCGACAACCGAGCTCGGCAGAACCGTCGGAACGGTGTGAATCAGATTCGATTGCCATGCGGCGTTTAGTGCTGGCACGGACGACGACCACATTCGCAGCGACTCCTGCGCCCAGTTGGTCACGATGCTCCTCGCGGACTCGTTTCGCCAGATGCTGCCGGTCGAGGAGATGGAGTACAGCCCGCGACCCGTGCGCAGCTCCGTTTGCCAGTGCCAGCCGGCGTACAGGCCGTGAAACACGAGCGCGATCAGCACTGCGACGACGAATCGCTGATTAGCCGACCACAGTCGGCGCGTGGCCCGCGGTAGTTTGGAAGGTGAAGACATGACAGATTGCTTCCGGCTGGTTGCTGGATATTATCGCCGCCGTACCTCGCGTGCCGGACAGCTCGTCCATGGATTGACTACGAATTAGAGAGGTTAATCCCGCATAACCGTTCCAAGTGGCGCCGCCGGATTCCCTGGTCTTGTGAGGATTTGACCGATGGCTATTATGGTTTCACTTGAATTTCCATCAAACCCGCGGGGTGCCACGGATGGCGACAGCGACACAGTCACAGCCGAACAAGAAGAAAAAGAGCTCGGACGAGACGCCCATGTTGTTCGCACCCGACCAGGCCGCGCTCGGTAAACCGGTGATCCCCATGCCCAAGAAAGCAGCCGTCGCCCCTAAAAAGGCGCCTCGAAGAGAATCAAATGACGATTCGCCTCCGAAGAAGCGCAAAGCCAGGAAGGGCTACGCCACCGCGGAGTCGATGTCCAAGGCCCAGCGGGAGATCTCCGTCTCAGAGTTCTTCGCCAAGAATCGCCACCTCCTCGGATTCGACAACAAGCGAAAGGCACTTCTCACCACCGTCAAGGAAGCCGTTGACAACAGTCTCGACGCCTGCGAAGAGGCAGGCATCCTCCCGGACATCTTCGTCAAGATCGAGCAGACCGACGCCGAGCGATTTCTCGTCTCCGTCCGCGATAACGGCCCCGGCATCGTCAAGAACCAGATTCCCAACATCTTCGGCAAGCTGCTCTACGGCTCCAAGTTTCACCGGCTCAAGATGAGTCGCGGCCAGCAGGGCATCGGCATCTCCGCCGCAGGCATGTATGGCCTGCTCACCACCGGCAGGAGCGTCAAAATCACCTCGCGAACCGGCGCCAGAAGTGAGGCGCACTATTACGAGCTTCAGATCAACACCAAGACCAACGACCCGCAGATTGTGAAGGACACGACGGTCCAGGTCGATTGGGCGCATGGTACACAAGTAGCCATCGAGCTTGTTGGCACCTATCAGAAGGGCCGCGCTTCTGTTGACGAGTACCTGGAACTGACTGCAATCGCCAATCCGCACGCGAGCTTTCAATTTGTCGATCCGGCGGGCGGCGTCCTCGAATTCCCTCGTGGGACCGAAACAGCCCCGGAACCGACCACGGAGATTAAGCCCCATCCCTACGGCATCGAGCTCGGCGTGCTCATCAAGATGCTCAAGGATGCCCGGCAGGGAACGGTCGCGCAGTTTCTACATCACGAGTTCAGCCGGGTCAGCAGTTCCACAGCAAGCAGCATCTGCGACAAGGCGAAGATCAGTTCCCGCGCCCGCCCATCGCGCATCGGAACCCACGAGGCCGAGACGCTCTACAAGGCCATGCAGGAGACCTCAATCCGCTCGCCGTCCACGGATTGCCTGTCGCCGATCGGCCCCGAGCAAATCCTCGCCGGCCTGCTCAAGGGGGTGAAGGCCGAGTTCTTTACCGCCGGCACGCGCCCTCCCGCCGTCTATCGCGGCAATCCTTTCCAGATCGAAGTGGGGCTCGCCTACGGTGGCGAGCTGGGCCCCGATCCCTCCGCCGACGACGATGAAAACGGATCAAAGAGTGAGGCCGTCGTCCGCCGCGGAAAAGTCGTTCAAGAGTCAAGAGGCCCGTCTCAGGCAAGACTCATGCGCTTCGCCAATCGGGTTCCGCTGCTCTATCAGCTCTCCGGCTGCTGCATCTACAAGGCGGTGATCGACGTCGAGTGGCGACGCTACGGCCTGTCCCAGCCCGGCGGAAATCTGCCCACCGGTCCGCTTGCCATTTTCGTCCACATGGCCAGCGTGTGGGTCCCCTTTACCAGCGAAGGCAAGGAAGCCGTCGCCGATTACGACGAGATTCGCAAGGAGATCAAGCTCGCCGTTCAGGAGTGCGCGCGTAAGCTTCAGGGCTACCTCAACCGCAGAAAGAAAGCCAAGTACGAGGCCGACCGCCGCAGCGCCTTCACTCGCTACATCGGAGAAGTGGTAAACGCCTGCAACGAGATTAAGCGCGTCAACAAGCAGGAGCTCACCAATCAGCTTCTCGAAGTTGCCAAGCGCATCACGGCCAGAGCCGACGAGGAAGTCGAGCTCATCGGCGGCCAGACCGGTCGCGGAAGGAAAAAACAATCGGACCTGCCCGGAAGCGAGTACGGCGAGAACACCGTCGTTGTTGATCGGGCCGAGACTCCGACTGGTCCACTCTTCACCAGAAACTGATTGCACTCGGCGAGAACGACCCCACCAGGCAGAATCTACCCGGACCCGTCACCCGAATAGGTGATGCGTTTTGAATCAAGGACCGGTTATCGGCAGTACGTTGACCGTGTGCCCTTGAGCACGTCTCCCCGCGCCCGCCTTAGCAAGCCTTTCAACAGGCTGAGGATTTCGCTCCCTGCTTGTTGATACCAGTTGCAATGCAGTAGAATACGCTTATTGGTTCGATTAACGGCGCATCGCCCATAGTGGGGAGGAACCGCATACGTCAAGTTCATCATGCTTGAACATTGTATGCGCTCATCATTTCATCCCGAGCACCGCGCTTGGGTGCCCGCGTTCTTAGCGCCATATTGATTTCCAAAGGACAATAGACCATGTCCCAGACTCGACCGTCCCGAACGCTGTCGCGCATCTGCTGTCTCGCCATCGTTGCGCTCCTGCTCCCCGCTGCATCCTCATTTGCGCAAGTAATGAATCAGGACTACAAGCGCGACCCGAATCGAAAGCCCGAGGCCATGCGTCAGGTGCAGATGGCTCCGATCGACCTCGCCGCGATCAACCAGGAAGATGACCTTCGCGCCGTCCAGGGCCTGCCTCCGCGATTCGCGATTCCCAATGCCGTACAAATGACACCAGAGAACGCCGGCGTCTGGTCGAATATGCCCGACGGACGGCGTCGCTGGACCCTTGATATCAACTGCGAGAACGCTCGCTCGATGAACCTGGGCTTCACGCGATTCGTCATGCCCGAAGGCGGTGAACTGGTCTTCCGCGCTGCCGATGCTCAGATGGCCGTCCGCCCCTTCACCGCCGCGGACAATGCGTCGCATGGCCAGCTTTGGACGCCGCCGCTCAATACCAATCACGTCGTCGTGGAAGTCACACTCCCCGCCGAACAGGTTCCTGCCCTGGACCTGATCCTCGGTTCCATCAACGTCGGCTATCGAGAGTTCGGCGAAGTGGCTGCCGAAGCTGGGGCCGGACCGCGGTCGGGATCGTGCAACGTCGACGTGGCCTGCACCGTCGCAGACCCCTGGGAGGCGGAGATCAATTCCGTCGCCGTCATCTCCACCGGCGGGAGCACCTTCTGCACCGGCTTCATGGTCAACAACACGGCGCAGGACCTTAAGCCATACTTCATGACAGCCAATCACTGCGGCATCTCGTCCGGCAACGCCGCCAGCCTCGTCGTCTTCTGGAATTTCCAGAACTCCGTTTGCCGCGGTACCCCCGGCGGCGGTGGGACCGGCGACGGCACGCTCTCTGATTTTCAGACCGGCTCATTCTTCCGCGCAGCGTCTTCCACCTCCGACTTCACCCTTGTTGAGCTCGACGAAGCGCCAAACCCCGATTGGCAGGTCTCCTTTGCTGGCTGGGATCGTCAGGGCCTCAACCCGCCAAGCGGCGCCTGCATTCACCATCCCGACACCGACGAGAAGCGCATCACCTTCTACGATGCCACTTCGATCCGGCCGACGCACGGGTCGAGCTGGCCTTGCACCGCGTTCCCCGGGCCCGGCGATAATACGCACATCACCGCCTACTGGTCGCTCGGCGTCACCGAGCCCGGCTCTTCCGGCTCCCCGCTCTTCGATAACAATCACCGCGTAATCGGCCAGCTCCACGGCGGCCCATCGTCGTGTAGCGCCACCGGCGAAAACCGCTCCGACTGTTACGGGCGCATCAGCCGCTCATGGACCGGCGGCGGAACCAACTCAACTCGCCTTTCCAACTGGCTCGACACAGGCAACACCGGCGCAATGTTTGTCGACACAATCTCCGGCGCCGGCCTGAGCGTCGCCCCAGCGGGCCCCACGCTTCACCTCGGCCCGGTTGGCGGCCCATTCACGAACCCGACCATTGTCTACACCTTGTCCAATCCGTCGCCCAGTCCCATCAACTACACCGTCTCGCTGACATCGAACTTCGGGATTCTTCTGAATGGCGGTACAAGCCCGCTCGCAGGCTCACTGCCGGCCCTCGGCGGCTCCGCAAACGTCACCGTCACCCTCGGAGCGGCCATTAATTCGCTCGGCGCCGGCATCTACAACGAAACCATCGAGTTCACAGACACCACCAACAGCCGCATCCTGCCGCGCCTGCACACCGTGGAGATCGGCACCACCGACTTTGGCACCACTCCGGCCAACGGCCTCTCCGCCGGCGGCCCAGTCGGCGGTCCCTTCGCCGCCACCCAGGCCTATACCATTACCAGCACGCGCCCGACGCCCGTCACTGTTCAGGTCGCCGCCAACCAGCCGTGGATCTCTCTCAACGGCGGAGCGGGCCCGCTTAACATTGTTCTCAATGGAACAGGTGACAGCCAGGTTGTCACCGTAGGCTACAGCGCAGCCGCCAACGCCCTTGGCGCCGGCATCTACAACGGCTCGGTCTCCTTCACCAACGCCTCCGGCGGGTCGGGAACAACCTCGCGTACGGTTATGCTCGACGTCGGGCGATACTCCTACACCGCCACAGGCCTGCCCGCGCCGATCACCGACAACAACACCACGACGCGCACCATCACCGTCAACGACAACTACTGCATCGCCGACGTGGACGTCCAGATCGACATCACACACACCTACATCGGTGACCTCACCATCGATCTCATCTCGCCGACGGGCGTCACAGTCCGCCTGCACAATCGCACAGGCGGCTCCGCCGACGACATTCACAAGCTCTACAACGACGGCGTCACCAACCCCGACGGTCCCGGTACGCTCAGCGACTTCGCCGGCACGCAGGTACAGGGCGTCTGGACACTGAATGTCCGTGACAACGCAAGTCAGGACATCGGCACCCTCGACAATTGGGTCCTCAAGATCGCCTCCACCGGCTCGGGTAACTGTCCGGTGCGCGAACTCGTACACGACTACCCGCTGACCACCAACCCCGGTTGGAGTGTGCAGGACCAGTGGGCCTACGGTGCTCCGACCGGAAGCGGTGGCGATCCCACCTCCGGCTTCACAGGTCCCAACGTCTATGGCTACAACC
>CAZCGF010000030.1:21518-26896 GCA_964498115.1 uncultured Planctomycetaceae bacterium
AGCGGTGGCGATCCCACCTCCGGCTTCACAGGTCCCAACGTCTATGGCTACAACCTCGCCGGCCAATATCCCAACAACATGACCACGCCGCAGTACCTGACCACAACGGCCATCAACTGCGCCGGCCTCACAGGCACTCAGCTTCGCTTCCGCCGCTGGCTCGGTGTCGAGTCCTCCACCTATGACCACGCCAGCATCCAGGTCTCCAACAACGGCACCACGTGGACGACGATCTACGACCACGCCGGCGGGTCTTTCAGCGATACGTCCTGGCAACTGTTGAGCTACAACATCTCCGCCGTCGCTGATGGTCAGTCCACCGTCTTCATCCGCTGGGGAATGGGCCCGACCGACGGCTCCGTCACTTACTGCGGTTGGAACGTCGATGACGTGCAGATCTGGGCCTTCGTGCCCGATCCGTGCAAGGGCGTACTCGTCGCCGACATGAACGCCGACACCCTCATCGACGGCCGCGACGTTCAGAAATTTGTGAACACGCTCATGAATCCCGGTTCGGCCACCCAGCAGGAACTCTGCGCCGCCGACGTTTCGGCCGACGCCAACGTGGACATGGCCGACCTCGATCCGTTCGTCAGTGCCGTACTCGGTATCTGATGAGACGGTTCGATTGAGCTTTGGCCTCTGGCGCCCCCGCCCGACGCAAGACACCCATACCGCCCGCGAGGCCGAAACGGCCTCGCGGCGCCGGTGTCTCGTTCTCGCGGATCATGAGAATGGCCGCCGGCGACGCTTTGTAGACGGGTACCTACCTGAAGGAATCTGAAAGATCGGTCGGGACCGACGCGGAAAGAACTTCGCATCCGCTCTCAGTGACAGCAATCACGTCTTCGATGCGAATGCCAAACCGATCCGGCACATAAACACCGGGCTCCACCGTGACGCACATTCCCGCCTCTAGCTTCTGCCGATTTCCCTGAACGAGATACGGCGGCTCGTGCACGTCCAGCCCGATGCCGTGGCCGAGGCGATGGGTGAAGTAATCACCGAGCCCCTCACCCTCGATAATGTCTCTCGCAACGCGATCAATCGCTTCGCAGGTGACGCCGGGCTTGATGGCCGCGATGGCTGCCGCCTGCGCCTCTCGAACGACACTGTAGGCAGAGACGATCTCGTCTGAAATCGCCCCGACGGAAAACGTACGCGTCATGTCTCCGTGGTATCCTAGGCGCCGGGCGACAAAATCTACGATCACCGCGTCACCGTTAACGAAGCGGCGATGTCCCGTAGGCTGATGCGGGACCGATGCGCTCGGGCCGCCCTGAATCAGATCCCCGTGCGGCGTGACGCCCATGCGCAGGAGTTGATCGATGACCTCGCGCGAGAGTTCGCGCTCCGTGATTCCCGGACGCAGGTGTTGCCGAACGAGCGAATAGATTTTTCCAGTGTCGTCGCAGGCTGCGCGTATGGCGGAGATTTCCTCGTCGCTCTTGATGATCCGAATGCCGTCAAGCACGCCGGGGTCGCGGACCAGCTTCGCGCCGGCCATGCACGCTTGAAGTCGATCCCGGGCGTCAAGCCAGGTATGCCCATCAACAAGAATGGTTGCCTTCAAAAGCCCGATTCGCTCGGCGGCGATTCGGGCCGCGACATACGGGTCGTCGTGCTCCTGCCACGTCACGATTTCACTACCCGGAGGAAGGCGACCGGCCTGATCCGCCTCGAAGGCGGGCACGACAAATGCGATTCTTCCGTCGGTATTGATGAACGCACAGACGAGTCGATCCGACGGCTCAAGTGGAACGCCGGTGAATGCAAGTATGTTTGTCTTGCGGAAAACGATGACGCCGTCGGCGCCGTGCTGGGTCAGCGCAGCGGCGATTCTCTCAAGATGCTGCTGAACCAATCCCGGCTGTATCGCCGGATCGGCGACGTCAACTGGCATGTCCCATTCCTCCGACCCGCTCTTCCGCGCTCAGCGAATAGAGAGGGGTTCACTCGTCTGCATTTTAACGTTATCAGTGGCGATTGCACGAAGAAAATGGCATTTGCACCCATTTTGAGGACTTCGTCGATCTTACGGAATTGGAGTGGGTTTGCTCGTGATTCGCGTCAATCGCAAACAGGGCCGTCACCAATGACCCAGAACCGATTTTTACCGGCCTTCTTCGCTTGCAGCAGTGCCACATCCGCGGCCTCAAGCAGGTCCGTCGCGTTGGATGCCTGCCAGGGAAAGTGTGCAAGCCCGCCGCTGATCGTAAGGCACCCCGTTGCCTCGCGGCCGAGACGACTAAACGTATGGTGCTTCATTGCTGCCCGAAAACGCTGGACGACGGGGAGAAATGCCTCAGGATGCTGCGACCCCGGGGTCCGCGGCCCCTCGGGATCCCAGAAGACGACGACAAATTCGTCTCCGCCGTGACGCGCGACAAGGTCCGACCTGCGGCTGCACTGCTGAAAGAGCCGGCCAACTTCGACCAGAATCTGATCTCCGGCATCGTGTCCGTATGTGTCGTTGTAGCGTTTGAAGTCATCGATATCGAAGATGAGCGCTGTGACCGTCGCCTTCTGATGTCGGGCAAGTTCGATTTTCTCATCCAGGAATTGGAGCAGTCGCCTGCGATTCGGAAGGCCGGTCAGATCGTCCGTATGAGCGAGCTGTTGCCACTTTCTTGCCTGCGTTATCCCCGACAAGAGATTGCCAAACAAAACGCCATAGTGTCGCAGCTTGGCGGTGTCCTCGTGCGTGAAGCCGCCGATCGAACGATCACCGATGCGAATCTGCCCGATGCGCCGGCCGTCCTGGAGGATCGGCTCGATCAAAACGGCGTCGCGATGTGCACCACGTCCTGCGCGCCCCGCCCCGCCTTCGATGACGATGGTCGCATCGCTCGCCTTCAAGGCAGTGCAGATCAGCGACGCCATCGCGTCCAGCATGGTCTCGTCCCCGGCAACCGATCGGGCGAGAATATCCGCCAACCTGGCAAGCTCTTCGGCCGTAGGAACCGGAGCGACGATGGGCTGCTCGATCCACAGTCGTTGCGTCTGATTGGAAGGAATCCCGAGAACATCTTCCAGCTCGCGCGCGCTCGGCGGCCAGATCACGTATGCGTCCAGGCCGTGGGGAATGAGCTTTCTGACAACCGGCTCATGTGCCGGATCGCAGCAGAGTACCAGAGGAATGTCCGCTGCCACGGATTTCATTCCGGCAACGGCGGCTTCAAGCTTGCGGCATGTTGCGTCGAAGCCGAGCAGAACCGCGTCAGTCTTCGCCCGCGGAATCTCGGCAATGGCCTCAAGATAAGTATTGACTCCCTCGATCGGCCGCGGCGCAAAGCACTCCGCCGCCACCGGACCCAATCGGCCGAGGTCCGCGGCGATAAGCAGCCGTCGATTGCCGTTGTCCTGTCCGGCGCTCATGAGGGGTCGGTTCCTTCATCATCCGCGTCCTCGCTGGGCAAAGTGCCCGACCCTTCGCCGAGCAGGGCCGAAACTTCAGCGGCGGACAGCGACGTCGAAGTCGGTGGCCGCGGCGTGGTTGCGCCTGGTCCGGTCGGGGGCTTGCGCCGGATCATGCGTGGGTCATTGCCCGCCATCCGCATTCGTACGGCATCATGAAGCGATGGTTCGCTCGGCGTCTCCGAATCGGCGGCAGACTCGTCGGCATCAGCGGGAGCGTCATCGCTGTTGCCGGGCCGCGGAAGTGTCGATGTCGATGAGAGTTGCGGCGGCGGAGATTCTCTCAGAGGCGAGGCGGCTCGATCGGTCGAAATCGCGCTGCCGTCGTTACCTGCAATCCCCCCCAATTCCTCCTCGATGTATTCCAGGGTAGCCGGCTCGCCCGTCAATCCGAGGGAGATCATCCGGTCCTGCGTGCCGGAAGTCCGCGGAATAAGGACCCGCAGACGCGGAAAATAACGCGGTGCAAGGGTGACGAACGAAGCCTCAAATCGGTCCAGTGAGCCGACATCGACGACGGCGATGCGCAGTTCCGGACGCTCGGTGAGCATGGCCATCGCAGCATAAACATCATCGACACGGTGAATGGGTGCGCCGTTGCGTCGCAGACGATCCGCGCACGCCTCCATCGAGTCCTCAGAGAATGACCCGACGAGCAGCCCCGCAAACTTCGACTGGGCCGGCGCCGTTGACATGATCCGCCCCTATACGGAGCTTGCAGGATCCGGCGGACCGACGTGATACAGTTGAAATAGTGAGATACGTCGATTCGCGGCCGCTCCGCTCCCCTAACCAGTTTATGAGGGCCTGAAACTCAAGTCAAAGCTTGCGGCATCCCGATCGACACGTAATATCTTCGCTCATGTGTGCAATTAAGATGAATATTCGGACTTGGCGCAGCGCTCGTTTTTCCTGGCTTTTCCTGCTGGTTATCGGCGGAGTTCTCGGCCCGGCGCCGAGCGTGTCGCGCGCGTCGGATGCGCCGGATGCCGCCGCGATCGCCCAGCTTGGTCGGCGTCTCGATGATCTGCTCGACAGCCACCACGATCCCAAGGTGCGTCTCACCGCGCGCGTCATCGATCTGACAAGCGGGGCCGCGATCTATGAGAGAAACGCCGACACACCGCTGATCCCCGCGAGCAACATGAAGCTGATGGTCATGTCCGCTGCAATCGACCAGTTGGGCAGGGACTATCAATTTACGACCTCGCTTTCCATCAGAGGCAGAGACCTGGTGATCGTCGGCGGAGGTGATCCATCTTTCGGTGACGAAAAACTCTCTCAACAGAAGGGGCAGGCCGTCACAGCCGTCTTCCATGACTGGGCGGCAAAGCTCAAAGCGGCGGGCGTCAAGCAGGTGTCCGGAAACATCGTCATTGACGATTCAATCTACGATCAGCAGTTTGTCCATCCCAACTGGCCCTCCGACCAGTTTCAGGCATGGTACGAGGCCCCGATCGGCGGCCTGAACCTCTGCGACAACTGTGTCGATGTCGTCGTCCGCCCGGCCGCATCGGGAAAGCCGGCAATCCTCTCGTTCAGCCCCGGAAACACGTTTCTGCAATTCGTGAACCAGACCAAATCGGGCGGCAAGCAAACTGTCTCGGTTCGTCGCAAACGCGGCAGCGACTCAATCATCGCAACCGGTTCCGTCGCGCGACCTGCGACCCTTGGCCCCATCACTGTCAGTGACCCTGGCCTCTTTTTCGGCTCAGCCTTCAAGACATCGTTGGCCGCCAAGGGAATCAAGGTCCTGGGCAAAGTAGTGCGCGAGAAAGTAAAGCTGGGCGCCGATCGACTGCCCGAAGGCGGCCACGTCATAGCAGTTCACAGCGCGCCCATCACCGGCACGCTCCAACGCTCCGGACGAAACAGTTTGGGCATGATGGCCGAAGGTCTCATGAAGGCCATCGGCGCTCACAAAAAGGGTGTCGGCTCCTGGGCGACCGGACGCGAGGCAC
>CAZCGF010000031.1:0-26702 GCA_964498115.1 uncultured Planctomycetaceae bacterium
CGCGAATCGTGATCGATGGTTGGCGCAGTCCGACGCCGAGCTGCTCGCGCAGTGCGACGTGGACACCTATCGCGCCAGCGGGCCGGGCGGTCAGAAGCGCAACAAGACCAGTTCGGCCGTGCGGCTGCGGCATGGCCCCAGCGGTCAACTGGTCATCGCCGAGGAGAGCCGCTCGCAACATGAGAACAAGGCCAAGGCCCTGCGGCGTCTGCGCAAGGCGATTGCGCTCTCTATTCGCGTCGAGCTGTCGAGCGACTGGAAGCCGCCGGAGGTGGTCGCGAAGTATCTCACGGGCGCCGGTCGGATGGAGATATCCACGAAGAACGAAGATTATCCGCTGCTAATTGCCGTGGTCCTCGATGTCGTCGCGGCATGCCGCGGACAGCTCCGCGAATCCGCCGAGCAGTTCGGCATGACGACGTCGCAGCTCTCACGTTTCATTCAGCGCGATGGAAAGCTGATGGATGCCGTGAATCAGATTCGCAGGAGTCAGGGGCTGAAGGCGGTCGTCGAGTCGCCCTGAGCCTCTATGCACCGACTCCTACATCAAACGCTTGCCCGCTGAGCAGGCAAGGATCAATTTTTGCAGGCGCCTCTCGCGCGTTTCCGCCAGTTTTGCGGCAACGACCCACCAAGCCATTTTCTTGCGATAGCTCGGCGGCTGCGCCTCGAAGAATTCCCACGCGGCATTATTCTTCTTGAACTCCTTGATACTTGCCGCATCGAGAGCCGCTTCGCGCTTTTGATATGAATAGCCCTTCGACTCAGGGTTCGGCCGTGCGTTGAAGACTGCCCGGCCGGCGGCGGTCATTCTTCCGGCGGCCTCCAGCTCCGCGACCATGCGAATGTTCACCGCGCTCCACGTACTCCGGGCTCTGCGGGGCGTAAAGCGAATTGTGTATCGCTCGTCGTCGAGCCCGCGACGGAGGCCGTCGATCCAGCCGTAGCAGAGCGCCTCCGCCACCGATTCGGGCCAGGTCATGCTGGGTTTGCCCGTATGCTTCTTGTAGTAGCCGACGATCAGTTCCGGGGCCTTCTTGTGGTTGGCCTTCAGCCACGCTCGAAATGCGGCGGGACAAGCGAAGAATCGGGGCTTGGCATTCATATTTCGTATCTTAACAAGTGCGGCGGAGATCGGGCCGACATCGGCCCATCGGGCTGGCGTTTCGCAGTGCCCGGCGGGCTGTACAATTCCACGACGGAAGCAACGAATGAACCGAAACGGCCAGATTCTAAGTTTGTTGACCGCGTTGACGGCTACGGGAATGTCGGCCTCCTGCGCGAAGGTTGAGGCACCGGGGGTGGTCGTAACCGCCGGCTCGTCATTACTCACGAGCGCTCAACCACCCTCGGTAACCGACCAACAGCCGCGTGAGTATCCCGGGCTGCACAATGTCGTCGCCTATCACGAGGGGTGCTATTCCGGCAGTGTCCCAGAAGGCGACGCAGGATTCGACACGCTGGCCTCGCTCGGAGTCAAGACGATTATCAGCGTAGACGGCGCCGAGCCGGAGCTCGCTCCCGCGAAGGCGCGGGGCATTCGCTATATCCACCTGCCGATTGGATACAACGGCTTCGACGACGAGCGAAAACTACAGCTCGTGCGCGCCACGCGCGACGCGATGCGAGTCGGTCCGGTCTATCTGCATTGCCATCACGGGAGACATCGCAGCGCCGGCGCTGCCGGAACCATCGGTGTAAGTCTGGGCTGGGCCGGCCCCTCGAAGATGGTCGAGCGGATGAAAGTCTCCGGGACATCTCCGAATTACCGCGGACTGTACGCCTGCACGCGCCGTGCGACCGTCATTCCTGCCAGCGCGATCGACGCTGTCCCGACGGACTTCCCCGAGGTGTCGCACCCGGCGGGCTTCGTGAAGGCAATGATCGAGATTGATGAGATCAACGAGCGGCTCAAGTTGATCGAGAAATCGAATTGGCGAGTACCCGACACCCATCCTGATCTTGTGCCTGCCGCCGAAGCGGGACAGATGGCCGATCTGCTTCGACTACTGGCCGAAGGAGATCGGGTCAGGAACAGGCCCGCCGGCTTCACTGCCGAGCTGCATAACAATGGACTGTCCGCGGCTGCGTTGGAGGAGATGCTTGCTGCCGGCGAAAAAGATGGGACGAAGCTCTCCGTCCAGTTCGCACGCATCGCGGAAGGCTGCAACCACTGCCACGTCAAGTACCGCGATTAGGCCCCCAATCGATTGATCGCCATTCTGCGTGACCTGCTTTGCGGGCTCTGAATCGACCCCTTATCATGCTCGTCTGACAACCAGTTTAGCAGCGAGGACATCATGACCAAGGACATCTTCGTCTTCATAGAGCAGCGAGGCGGCGTCGTGTTGCCTGCCGCGATGCAGGCCATCACCGCCGCGACTCAGCTTGCGGGAAAAACCGGCGGCAAGGTCGTCGCGGGGATCATCGGCCACAGCCTCGGCGCGGTCGCGGACAAGCTCGACGGCACCGGCGTCGCGACGACTTATGTCGCCGATTCGGACGCGCTGGCGAATTACAACGCATTGAAGTATTCGCGAACTCTGGCCGGAATGATTCAAAAGGCCGATCCGCAGGTCGTGCTGATGGCGGCATCGTTCATGGGCCGTGACATCGCCCCGCGCGTCGCGGTACGGCTTGGCGCCGGCCTTGCGACCGACTGCACCGAGCTGGAAGTCGAGGGCTCCGGGGCATTGGTCGTTCGCCGGCCGATCTACAACGGCAAGGCATCATCGCGCGTCCACTTCTCGCCCGGGAAGGTGCAGATCGCGTCAGTTCGACCGAACACATTTGCATCGCCGGCAGGCGGTGGGGCGAAGGCCGAGCGAGTCGAAGTCCCGTTTGCCGCGGACCCGGCGGATGATCGGCAGGTCACAAAGGAAATCGCCCGAACCGGAGGCAACGAGAAGGACGTCTCCGAAGCCGCCATCGTCGTTTCCGGCGGCCGCAGCCTAAAGAGCGAGGAAAATTTCAAGATCATTTACGATCTTGCCCACGCGCTCGACGGCGCGGTCGGCGCCAGCCGCGCCGCCTGCGACGCCGGTTATCAGGCGCACTCGCGGCAGGTCGGCCTGACCGGCAAGACCGTGACCCCGCAGCTTTACATCGCCTGCGGAATCAGCGGCGCGATCCAGCACCTGGCAGGCATGCGCGGCAGCCGCTGCATCGTCGCCATCAACACCGACGCCGAGGCCCCGATCTTCAAGGTGGCCGACTACGGCGTGGTGGCCGACCTGTTTAACTTTGTGCCGCTGCTGACGGAAGAAGTGAAGAAGGTTCGGGCACATTAGGATGTTCGAGTGTTCATTCGGAGGCCGGCCGGTCGGTCGTCAGTGGGAGATGCACTTCTGATTCTGTCGTCTGTTAATCGCCGTGCTCCTGATGAACTCCATTCTTAGAGGCGATTTATGAACCCAACCGTCATGACGCTGCTCCTCGTCGGAGCCTGGGGGCTTTTCGGCTGGCAGATACTCCGTCGCTGGCGATTGATGACGCTTGGGCCGGGCGAGAATCGCTTCGACCAGATCGGCGAGCGCGTCAAACGGACCTGGCAATACGCCTTCGCACAGAAGCGCATGCGCCGTTACTGGTGGGCGGGCATTGCCCATCAGGTCATCTTCACCGGCTTTGTCGTGCTGCTGTTGCGGACGTTTGTGTTGTGGGGGCGAGGCTACAGCGAGGATTTCAATCTTTGGGTACTCGGCACGGATCAACCGCTCGGCAAGGTCTACTCGGTTCTCAAGGACATCTTCGCCGTGTTGGTTATCGCCGGGACATTGGTCTTCTTCTATTACCGCCTCGTCGCCAAGCCCGCCCGCCTTTCGAAGGGCTTCGAGGGCATTCTCATCCTGATCATCATTGCCGTCATGATGCTCGCCGACATCACCTATGACGGGGCGAACATCGTCCAGCATGCCAGATCGCACGGCACTGCGGTCGCGTTTCAATCCGTCGAGCCCGCCGGTTCGGTCGCGGCATTCGCCTTGAGCGGCGCCAGCGATAATGCGCTCAATACCTTTCGACACATCGGATTCTGGACGCATGGCACGCTGGTATTGCTCTTCCTGAATCTGCTCCCCATCTCCAAGCATTTTCACGTCGTTACCGGCATTCCCAACGTCTTCTTTCAAAGCCTTGCCCCGCGCGGTCGACTTCCCAATGTGCCTGACATCGAGGGCATGCTGGAACGCGAGGAAACACTGGGCCTCAAGCGCATCGAGCAATTGCCATGGAAGGCGGTCATGGACCTGTACACCTGTACCGAGTGCGGGCGGTGTACCGACCAGTGCCCGGCGAACATCACCGGCAAGCTGCTTTCGCCAAAGCAGCTCACGCTCGATCTGCGCGATTATCTGTACAAGAACGAAAAGGCTCTTGTGGGGGCCAAGGGTACGGCGCAGCCCGACACGAACGGCGGAAATGGCTCGCTGGCCGATCTTGTTCCGGATGTCATCAAGCCGGAGGTACTTTGGGCCTGCACCACCTGTGGGGCGTGCGAGACGGAGTGCCCGGTGTTTATTACGTATGTCGACAAGATCGTCGACATGCGCCGCAATCTGGTCATGGAAAAGTCCGAGTTTCCGGCCGAACTTCAAAACGCCTTCCGGGGCATGGAGACGAATTCCAATCCGTGGAGCTTCCCGGCATCCGACCGCGCTGCGTGGACCGAAGGGCTTGATGTGCCGCGCATGGCGGAGAGGCCCGACGCCGATGTGCTTTTCTGGGTCGGTTGTTCGGCGTCATTCGACGATCGGGCACGCCGCATTGCCAGGGCAATGGCACAACTACTGACGACCGCCGGAGTCAACTACGCCATTCTCGCTGAAGAAGAGTGCTGCACCGGCGATCCTGCCCGCCGCGCCGGCAACGAGTTTCTCTTCCAGATGATGGCCCAGACCAACGCCGAGATTCTCAACAACTACAAGCCCAAGACGATCGTCACCACATGCCCGCACTGTTTCAACACGCTGGCCAACGAGTACCCCGACTTCGGCGCGAAGTTCAAGGTCGTGCACCATTCGGAGTTTCTCTCGCAGCTCGTCGCCGAGGGCAAGCTCAAGCCGAAGAACCGTATCGATGCAAAGGTCGCCTACCACGACTCATGCTATCTCGGCCGCTACAACGAAATCTACGAGCCGCCGCGCGAGACACTCCGCGCCATCCCCGGCCTCACCGTGCTGGAGCCGACGGCAACGCGCGATCGCGGCATGTGCTGCGGAGCAGGCGGCGCGCAAATGTTCAAGGAAGAGGAGCATGCCCGCGAAGGCGCGACCGGCGAGCGAGTCAATGAGAAGCGGACCGATCAACTCCTGGAGACGAAGCCGGACATGGTCGCGTCGAGCTGTCCGTTCTGTCAGCGCATGCTCATCGACGGGTTGGCGAGCCGCGGACGTGAGTCCGTGAAGGAACTGGACATCGCGGAGCTGCTCTGGCAATCAGTTGGAGAGGCCGTCGCCTGATTTCCTGCCGTCTCGCCCCCTTCAAGTCAGCCTTTTCCTATTTCACCGCCGACTGAACGTCGGCAAGGCCGTCCAGCGGCTAGGCCACAACCTCCTGCCAATAAATTACTTAGGATGCACCTCGTCCGTAGCTGGGCCGAAACGGCAGGCGAAGGGGCCGAAAATGCGTACCCGTTAAAGTTTTTTGAACGGGCCAGCCGATTGCTTCTTTACGCATGTATCCCAAATTACCTAAACTATCTAAGACTCCCACTGTGAACAACAGTGAAATCTTGAGCTCAACAATATCGGACGCTTGGCGTCAAGGGTAGTAAATCAGCTCCACGGGATGTGGAGATTGCCCCAAACGGGCGAAACGGAAAAACGCGGACGTGCTCGCCGGAGGCGGGGCGTCGGGTCACGAGTGACCCGGGCACGCAAATCAAAAACGGAGACGCTCGCATGTCGATGTCGAATCTTCTGAATCAGTATCTGGATCCCCTTCTTCGCGGCAAACGGCACGACTGCCGGGAAATCGTGAAGAGCGCCCTTCGAGACGGTATCGAACCGCGCAAGCTCTATCAGGACCTCATCTGGCCGGCGATGGAACACGTCAATCAGATGTATCGCGATGACCGCATCAACATGGCCGCCGAACACATGGCGACGCGGATCAACAGAACCGTGGCGGATCACCTTCAGTCGCGCCTGGATCGCAAGCCCGACCTCGGTCGCTGCATCCTCATCGCCTGCGCGGCGGATGAGCCGGAAGAGCTCAGCGCACAGATGTGTGCCGATCTGTTCGAAGCTGACGGATGGCAGGTATTCTTCCTGGGCGGGGGCGTCCCTGAAGACGAGGTGACGACACTGGCCGGCCAGATTCAGCCGGACATCCTCTTGATCTTTGGCAGCCGACCGACTGACGCGCCGGGCGTTCGGGCGCTGATTGACACGGTGCGCGAAATCAATGCGTGCCCAAAGATGAACATCATGGTATCGGGTGGCGTCTTCAATCGTGCCGCCGGTCTCTGGAAGGAAGTAAAGGCGGATTTGTTCGCGGAGACCGCGGGCGAAGCGCTGGAGCTGGCGCGTGCGGCCGAACCGCGTACGCCGGAAGTTCGCGTGTTAGGCGCACCGAAGAAGCGCCGTCGCCGCCGCCGGCCGCCGCTTCTTGTGCAGACTGAGGGCGAGTGCTAAGTCAGCCAGATTGCATGGACCTATTTTGAGCCGGTCGGAGACTGGTACGAAGACCTGTTCGAGAGGGTTATCCCCTTGGGCACTCTCGAACAATAGACCGCGAGCAACCCGTCGATCGGGACAAGATCGGCGGGTTGCTCTTTTTTTGGCGCAGCACGCGTATTGGCACGGTCAACCCCTTGGAATGTGCCAATCATCCGGCTCCGCTGATCGAGAGCACTCTTCGAGCGTACCCGAGTGCTGAGCAATCACGCGCAACGACCAAATCCGAACCTAATTCGCCACTTCCTGATAAGAATTGGGGGCAACCTGCGCCCCTGGTTGATCGCAATTGAATGGCCATGCAAATATGGATACGATCATTTGATCGTCTACCATCGTGGCCGATGAGATTCGCGACACGCTCCGTTCGACTGATCAACCGGCCAACTGATGCGCCCGAGCCGCAGACAATAAGGGGCCTCGGCGGATCCATGCGCCAGAATAAGCCACCGGGCCACCTCACATACTCAGAGGAAGTCCTACTATGCGTTCAGTTCGAGCCTTTTCTTCAAGCATCCTCGTCTTTCTAGCAGTCGCTCCATCCGCTCAGGCCACGTTTCACCTGATGCAGATTGAACAGGTGATCGGCGGCGTGGACGGCGACACGACCGCTCAGGCGATCCAGCTTCGCATGCGTTCAGCAAATCAGGGAAGTGTTTCCGAGGCACGCCTGGTGGTGCGAGACGAAAACGGCGCCAACCCTGTGGTGCTCATCGATATCCTGACCAATGTCTTGTTCGAGGCAGGCGGCGACCGCGTTCTCATCTGTACGAATAGTTTTGGCGCTCTATGCCGTCCGAACGCCGTGAGCGACTTCACCATGACCGCCATTCCGGCAAGCTACCTCGATGCCGGCACTCTGACCTTCGAGGAGAAATCCACGGGAAATGTTGTCTGGCGACTGAGTTGGGGCGGTGCAAACTACATGGGCCCGACATCAGGTACGAATGACAACGATGCCAACGGTAACTTCGGCGTATTCGGAGGCGATCTTCCCAGCACGAATCTGCAGGCCCTTCGGTTTGGCGGGGCGTTTAGCGCACTTAGCAGCGACAATGCCATGGACTATGCATTGACCGGCGGCGCTGCCGACTTCACGAACAATCGCGGTTGCGTATTCACGGTGAATGCCGCGGGCCCCTGCACCGGCGGTGACGTGGACAACGACATGCTGATGGACGACTGCGATGCCTGCATTGACTCCGACCATGACGGACTGGGCGATCCCGGTTTTCCAGATAATTGCTGTGACCTGGACGGTTGCCCGATGGACCCGGACAAGGGGACGCCTGGCGCGTGCGGCTGTGGGGTGCCGGAGACCGACGATGACGGCGACGGCGTACCCAATTGCATTGATGCATGTCCGGGGACTCCCGCAGGCGAGGCGCGCGATGCCGTGGGCTGCGGCTGTTCGCAGCAGACCGCCGACGATGACGGGGATGGAACCAAGAACTGCGAAGACGCCTGCCCGTCTGACCCCGCCAAGACTTCGACGGGCCAATGCGGCTGCGGCGTCGCCGACACAGACTCGGACAATGACGGAACACCCGATTGCAACGACGGCTGTCCCAGCGATCCCAACAAGATCGCACCAGGTACGGCCGGATGCGGTGCGGTCGATCCGAACGGAGGAGGTCAGTCGAATCCGACTTCCAATTGCGGCGCCATGGGCGGGACGACGGGGGCTTGCGGATCCGGCATGATGATCGCCGCACCCATGCTGTTGCTCGCGATGCGTCGGCGAAGCCGCCTTAGATTGGCGATGCATCGCCGACCCGAGTAGGCATGTAACTTGTTTATATATAATATGTTATAGCTATCTCGCGAACTTCGGCGATCGCTGGTCGATATTGATGTTGAAATAGGACCAATCCGGTACTATATTCAGGCGCTTCGGCAAGGGTGCCGCAAGCTTGGTCGAACGGTTGGATTCAAATGTTTGCGCTGACCAAAAAGACGGACTACGCCATCATCGCCTTGTCGGAGATGGCGCGTAGGCCCGGCGAGATCGTCAATGCCCGCGAAATCGCTGAGCGTTTCAGCGTGCCCGCAGCATTGCTTGTTAAGGTGCTGAAAATGCTCGCCCATGGGGAGCTCATTCGATCGAATCGTGGCGTCAAGGGCGGATATGCCCTCGCGATGCCCGCTCAGCGCATTACCCTGGCATCCATCATTTCGATCATCGAAGGTCCGGCAAAGTTTGTACAATGTGCAACGGACCCTGAACCGGGCGAGTCTCCCTGCGAACTGGCAAAGAGCTGCCCGGTGACACGCCAGATGCGGAAAATACATGAACGACTAACTGAGCTACTGGAGCAAGTAACGCTCGCAGAGCTGGCATACGACAACGGTCAAGCGGTACATCCCGTGGCCGTATCGGTCGAGGGCCACGCCGTGAGCCTGGAGCAAGTGCAATGAAGCTGCCTATTTACATGGACTATAACGCGACGACGCCGGTTGATCCGCGTGTACTGGATGCGATGCTGCCGTATTTCCAGGACAAGTTTGGAAACTCCGCCAGCCGCAATCACGAGTTCGGCTGGGTCGCCGAGGAAGCGGTCGAAAAGGCGCGCGATCAGGTGGGCTCCGCGATCGGAGCATCCGGAAAGGAAATCATCTGGACCAGCGGCGCCACCGAATCGAACAACATCGCCATCAAAGGCGTGGCGGGCATGTACCGCGACAAGGGTAACCACATCATCACCCAGGTGATCGAGCACAAAGCGGTAATCGATCCCTGCAAGTATCTGGAGCAGAACGGTTACGACGTCACGTTCCTACCGGTCGACAAGCACGGCATGGTGCACCCGGAGCAGGTGCGCGAAGCGATGACGGACAAGACGATTCTCGTCTCCATCATGCACGGCAATAACGAGATCGGTACCATCAACCCGATCAAGGGCATCGGCGCGGTCTGCAAGGAGCGCGACGTCATTTTCCACGTTGACGCCTGCCAGACCTTCGCCAAGCAACCGATCGACGTCGAGGAAATGGGCATCGACCTGCTCTCCGCGTCGGGACACAAGATCTACGGCCCCAAGGGCATGGGCGCACTCTACGTTCGCCGCAAGCGACCGCGCGTGCGATGCGAGCCCATCGTCCATGGCGGCGGACATGAGCGCGGAATGCGGAGCGGGACGCTCAACGTTCCGGGGATCGTGGGCATGGGCAGGGCCGCCGAGCTTTGCGTGGAGATGCGCGTGGAGGAATTACCCCGCATCACCTCGCTGCGCAACCGTCTGAAGGACGGCCTGTTTGCACGGCTGCCGGAAATATTCCTCAACGGTCACCCGACGGAGCGGATTCCGAACAACCTGAATATCAGCTTCCTGTACGTCGAAGGCGAGTCGCTCATGATGGGGTTCAGCGACATTGCCGTTTCGAGCGGGTCGGCCTGCACCAGCGCCTCGCTGGAGCCGAGCTACGTCCTCAAGGCCCTGGGCCTGGGCGACGATCTGGCCCACAGCTCGATCCGATTCTCGATCGGACGGTTCACGACGGAGCAGGAGATCGACTACACGATCGAGCGCGTTTGTGTTGCGGTCGAGAAGCTGCGTGAGATGAGCCCGCTCTTTGAGATGGCCCAGGAAGGAATTGACTTGAGCAAGGTGCAGTGGGCGGCACATTAGGCAGCCCTAGATATTTAGAATTGATTCCGGGGGCATGAGTCAGCATAGACGGTTGCCTGAGCAACCAGGAGAGATCAGTCATGGCATATAGTTCAAAAGTCGTCGATCACTACGAGCATCCGCGAAACGTCGGATCGCTGGACAAGAGCGACGCCCGCGTCGGGACCGGCATTGTCGGCGCACCCGAGTGCGGTGACGTGATGAAGTTGCAGATCCAGTGCGACGAAAACGGCCGCATCGTGGACGCGAAGTTCAAGACCTTCGGCTGCGGCTCGGCGATCGCCTCCAGCTCGCTGGCAACGGAGTGGGTCAAGGGCAAGACCGTCGATGAGGCCCTGCAGATCAAGAACACGGAAATCGTGAAAGAGCTCTCGTTGCCGCCGGTCAAGATTCATTGCAGCGTCCTGGCGGAGGACGCCATCCGAGCGGCCATCAACGACTATAAGCAGAAGCAGGGCGCCGCAACGGAAGTGGCATCGAGCGCCCATTAGGGATTATTAAGACGACTCTGAACTGTGCACACATATCCGATCGGCGTTGGCGCCGAACGGGATTTGATTGAAGGAGATAATGGTCCATGGCAGTTGAACTTACTGAACGAGCCGCATCGGAAGTCAAGACGATCATCGAGCAGCAGAGCCTCGACCCGGCGAAGACGTACCTTCGAGTCGGCGTCAAGGGCGGCGGCTGCAGCGGTTTCTCCTATACGCTCGACCTCACCGAGCACGTCTCGGAAAGCGACGAGCAATGGGACATCCACGGAATCAAGGTGGTTTGCGATTCGAAAAGCAACATCTACCTGACCGGGACCGCTGTTGATTTCAAGGACGAGGTCATGGGCCGCGGATTCGTCTTCAACAATCCGAATGCGACCCATACGTGCGGCTGCGGAAGCAGCTTCAGCGCGTAATGAAGTGATCCGAGAGAGAGGATGAGTCGCCCGCGACATTGTGCTGCGGCGCGAACCACGGCCCGCCTGGAGGAATCCGCTGGCATGACGGCGGGCGCCGGCGGGCCGCGGCATTGAGAGATCTCGTACGCATCGACATGACGACCCAATCTCAGTCCGCCGTACCCGCGAAATGCCTGACTTGCGAAATGCTGGCACAGGCGCCGCTGGCGTGCACCGATTGCCATCAGCTGCTGAATCACGTTCAGGGCGCAGACTACTTTGAACTCTTCGGGATGCCGCGTCGATTCGATCTGGACGCCGCCGAACTCAACCGGCGGTACCTCGCCATCAGCAGCAACATCCATCCCGACAAGTTCGCCACCGCCGGCAATGAAATGCAGTCGTTTGCCCTCCGCGCCTCAGCGGCGATCAACAAGGCCTTCAATGTGTTGAAGAACCCCCGGCAACGGGCAGAGTACTTGCTGGAGACAGCGGGCGGTAAGTCGGCCGCCGACGACAAGCGCGTCCCGCCCGACCTTTTGACCAGCGTCATGATGCTCCGCGAAGAGATCGACGAGGCAAAAAGCGATGGTGACACGGCCGCACTGGATAGTTTGCGTGCGACCATTTCGCGACGCCGGGACGAGGCGGACCGAAAAATCGCCGAGTTATCCGGCGAGCTAACGGGTTCGTCCGACGAGTCAAAAGAAGAACTCCGGATGCACCTGAACGCCGCTAAGTACATCGACAATTTGTTGGCCCAACTGGCATGACGACAGACGACATCATACTTGGCATCGACCTCGGCACGACGTTCAGTCTCGCCGCCTTCGCCGATGCGCGCGGTCCGCAGGTGATCCGCGATGCAAACGGCGACGGCCGATTGCCCTCGGTGCTCAGCTTTTCGCCGGACGGCAAGGTGACGATCGGTTGGGATGCCCGCCGACATGCGGTCGAGAATCCCAAGCACACCGTCTACTCGGTGAAGCGATTGATGGGCCTGGGCATTGACGACCTGAAAAAGGATCTTCCTTATCTGGCCTATCACGTTGTCCCGGGAGACCGCGAGACGATCAAGATCGACATTGACGGAGAGTTGCTCAGTCCGCAGGAAGTCTCGGCCCTTATCCTTCGCGAACTCAAGCAGCGCGCCGAACGGCACTTTGGCCGACCGGTGACCCGCGCGGTGGTCACTGTTCCCGCATACTTCGACGACTCTCAGCGACAGGCCACGCGCGACGCCGGACGCCTGGCGGGCCTCGATGTTGTGCGCATCGTGAATGAACCGACTGCCGCGGCCCTGGCCTACGGCATCGGATTACGTAATTCGCCCCCGGAAAAGCCGCGCACGACGACTCTGCCGATCGGCGACAAATCAAAATGCACCGGCGAAGCATCGCCCGGCGAGATTCAGTCAGCTTCGCATAGTTCCACGGTCGCCGTTTTCGACTTGGGAGGTGGGACGTTTGACGTGAGTATCCTCCGGCTCACCGGGGATATTCTTGCGGTCATCTCAACACACGGCGACACCCATCTGGGCGGCGACGATTTCGACCGGCAGATCGTGATGCTCGTCCAGCGTGAAGTCGCCGAACAGTACAAAGTCGAAATCGACTCACCGGCCACGCGCCAGGCCCTGCGAACATTCGCCGAAGAAGTAAAGAATCGCCTGAGCGACCAGGCGTCAGCCGCCATCGAACTCGATCTGGGCCAGGGGCGGCTCTATCGGCGAACTATCACGCGGGATGAGTTTGAATCGCTCGCCTCGGGACTGGTCGATCGAACCCTGGAGAGCTGCAAGAAGGCGCTTGCGGACGCGAAGCTCGATCCGACCCAGCTCGATCAGGTTGTCCTTGTGGGCGGTGCCACGCGGATTCCGCTCGTCCGCCGCAAAGTGGGCCAGTTCTTCATCAGGGAGCCCTACACCGCGCTTAATCCCGACGAAGTGGTAGCGCTGGGCGCAGCCGTGCAGGGGCAGATCCTCGCCGGCAAACGGACCGACGCCTTGCTGCTCGATGTCACCCCGTTGTCCCTTGGTATCGAGACCATGGGCGGCGCGATGGGCAAGCTCATCATGCGCAACACGCGCATTCCCTGCCAGGCGACTGAGATGTTTACGACCTTCGTCGATGGCCAGACCAATGTGAAGATCAACGTCCTTCAGGGCGAGCGTGAACTGGCCTCGGACTGCCGCAGCCTGGCGACCTTCGACCTGACCGGAATCCCTCCCATGCCGGCGGGAATCCCCAAGCTCGAGGTGCAGTTCCTCATCGACGCCAACGGCATTCTCATCGTCACCGCCCGGGAACAGCGAAGCGGCAAGGAGTCGTCGATACAGGTCATCCCGGCGCACGGCCTGACACAAAATGAAGTTCGCCGAATCGAGCAGGAGTCGGTTCGATTCGCACGGGAAGACATGCAGGCCCATCGGCTGATCGACCTGCGTAATCAGGTCGAGTTTGACATCCACAAGACCGAGCAAATGCTCGCGGCATACGGCTCGGCATTGCCGCCGGAGGAGCGCACGGCCCTGGTCGAAGGCATTCGCGTCTTGCGCGCTCTGGCTGCCAAGACCGACGATGCCGAAAAGCTGCATCAGGCCCTGGACGCATTTGGCAAGCAGACCCTGAGCCTGGCGAACATCGCCCTTCGCGAATCACTGCGCGACATCGATCAAGTAAGCAACAAGGAAGCAACGACATCACGGAGCTAAGACATGGGCGGCCAGAATCCATACATCAAAGATACGGACGCGAAAACCGTCCAGAAGTACACCCTGACGATCATCGACGAGCAGGGCAAGGAACATGTCCTGGAGATCGACCCGGAGAAGATCCCATTCGACGATCATGGGCTTCCAGGCAGCATTCTCGATATCTGCATGAGCCATCACATCGAGTTGGATCACGCCTGCGGCGGCGTATGCGCATGCAGCACCTGCCACGTTCACGTGCTCGAAGGTCTCGACAGTTGTAATGAGACCACGGAAGACGAGGACGACGAACTGGAAGAAGCCTATGACCTCAAGCCCAACAGTCGCCTGGGTTGCCAGTGTGTCCCGAGCGGTACGAAGAACGTCAAGGTAAAGATCCCGAACTGGAATCGAAATCTCGCCCGCGAACCGCACGGCGCTGAAGGCATGACGACGAAGAGGGACGAGTAACGATGCCGCGCAAACTAACCTGGCTTGATTCCGAAGACATTGGCATCCTTCTTCACGAGAAGATGCCCACGACGGACCCTCTGACCGCACGGTTCACCGACCTGCGTGAATGGGTGATCGCCCTGCCGGATTTCGGAGATGACCCCCATGCCTCGAACGAGGCCAAGCTCGAGGCCATACAAATGGCCTGGCTGGAAGAGTTTCGCGAAGCCAATGAAGAGTAGGCCCAACATCGCGCCAACGCTTCGCTGACTCAGCGGAGTTCCTGTCTACTTTTGCGGGGTTGCGGGCGCCGAAGTCGATTCAGAGGGCTTCGCCTCGGCCTTGGCGCGTTTTAGCCATTCCAAAAACTGCTCGGGAGCCGGAACGGGGTTGACATAGATCGGCGTGCCGACTCGCTTCCCCTGCGGCGTGGCCATCACGCATACCTGAGGCCGCTGCACGCCGAATCGCTTGCAGAATTCGGGAAAGAGGCCGAATTCCACCTCGACATTCACCGTGCCGGTAAGTTCGCTTTTGACCGCGCCATTGTCGAAGACTTCCAGCCGCATATTGCGGTGCTGACTGGAGTCCCAGACCTTGAAGTAAAGCAGGAGCGGCTTACCTGTCTGCGCTGCCTGCCGCTCGCCGAACTCCGGGTCGATGTACCAAACCGGGCCGCACCCGACGCATGCGTATAGGAAGAGCGGCGCAAAGATTGAAAGGACTCTCGTAATTCGACGGCGAAGTCCGTTCTGCCTAAATCTCGCTTTGGCGACCATCGCATTGCGAGGTCGATCGAAAGTCGATTCATCCATGATGATTATGCAGATCCTCCTGACGGTGCGGACGCACCCGAACCACCTCTGCCGCGACGGCGACGGCCCCCGCGTCGACCGCGGTTCTGCCCTTGGCGCTCCACTGCCGAAGCCGGCTTTGATGTTGCGGCGGGACGTCCGGTGTTGGCCGCCTCTCTGGAAGACCCGGTTCCATTCCTGGCAATGGCGGCCAATGGGACATCACGACCTCGCCGGTCGGTACATGATATCCTGACGTCATCGACTGCCAATGCGGAATCCGCGTGGATGCGAATCAGCTGGCCGTGCTCGCGCTCGATATCCGTCAACTGGTGCCGCTTGCGATTCAGCAAATCGTTCGCGACGGCAGTTGCCACGACCACATCCACGCTGGACACATCCTCCATCTGGCTTGCCAGTCGAATCGACCGCATGACATCGAGTGACACACTGTCCGGCGCTTTGACCCGGCCGCTGCCCGTGCAACGCGGGCACTCGTGGTACATATTCTTCGCAAAAGACGGCCGCTGACGCTGTCGCGTCATCTCCAGAATTCCGAATCGCGAGATACGCAGGAGCTTGGCGCGCTCCTTGTGCTTTCGCAGGGCGTCGGTCAGCTTCATCTCAATTTGCCGACGATGACGCTCCTGAAGCATATCGATGAAATCGCAGATGATCAGGCCGCCGAGATCGCGCAGTCGCAATTGCCGGGCAATTTCATCGGCCGCCTCCAGGTTCACCCGGAACGCGGTCTCTTCCGCGTTCTCCGGCACACGGAATCGACCGGAATTCACGTCAATGGCGACAAGGGCTTCCGTTTGCTCGATGACCAGGGACCCGCCGCACTGCAGTGGCACCGTCTTGGAATAGAGCTTGTCGATCTCGGTCTCAATTCCGTAGCGATGGAACAACGGCTCGGCCTCGGCATACAAAGTGACCATGTCCTGAGTCCGGGGGCTGGCAATTCGCAGAAACTCGCGAACTCGCTGAGCAACCGTTTCGTCGTCGATGATGATCTTATGGAGGCTCGCGTCATAAACATCGCGAACCGTGCGGATCACCAGATCGGACTCCGTATAAAGCGTCGCCGGGGCAGGCTCCTTCTTGATGCGTAGCTGGACCTTTTCCCATAGCCGCGACAAGTAGTTCAAATCGCGCTGCAGGTCTCGCTTGTTTCTCCCGATGCCCGCCGTGCGAACGATGAACCCCATGTCCTTCGGCAGCGAAAGCTGATTAAGGGCCTCTCGTAGTGTCCGCCGCTGCTCCTCGTCCTCGATCTTGCGCGAAACGCCGAGCTGCTCCATGTTCGGCATCATCACAAGGAACCGACCCGGTAGCGAAATATAGGTGGACAGCGTCGGCCCCTTCGTTCCCACGCCTTCCTTGATGACCTGCACGAGAACTTCCTGGCCGCGCTTGAGGCATGCCTGGATCGGCGGACGGTGACGTCGCGGCGTCTTGCGCCCGACTAGTTCCAGTTCGCCCTCGTTGCCCGGAAAGTAGTTGGGATGCAGATCGCTGATGTGCAGAAAACCATGCGCCGGCCGACCGAAATCCACAAAGGCCGCCTGAATGGAAGGCTCGACGTTGGTCACCTTGCCTTTGTAGATGTTCCCGACGTTAGAAATTGATGCAGCGCGCTCGATGTAAAGCTCATCAAGTCGCCCGTCGTTAAGCAGCGCGATCCTCACTTCATCAGGATCGGAGACGTTGATCAGCATCTCGCGCCGCGTCGAATCCGACGGATCAACAGCGACGTCATCGCCGTCCAGCAGAATATCATCTTCTTCTCGATCATCCGCCGGAGCCGACTCTCGCTGCGGCGCAGGCTCGGACTTGACGGTCGCGGGCTGCCGCGATCGCGATGAATTATCGTCTCGTGCAGGAGACTCTGATTCCGCTGCGCGGGAAGCGTCCCGGCCGCGCCCCGATCCACGACGCCTTCGAGGTCGCCGACCCGAACGGGCTTCTCGCCCTTCCTCAACGGGCTTGGGAGCGGCGGCCTCGGCATCGCCGGACGTCGCGATTGGGCCCGTTTCCTCCTGGCCGCTTGTCGTTTCGCTGTCGGTGTCGCGCTCGCCGTCACTGTCGCTCAAGTCCGAATTGTCTTCGAGCTGGGTGACCGAGGGATTGGATGACGGGTACTCTTCTACAACGATGGTGCGCGACTGCTCTCCTTCCGGAAGCAGGTCAACCACGGCGACGGCCGGAGCCGCTTGTGGTTCGTAAAGGCGCTCTTCAACCTCGAAGATACCGGCGTCGAAGCCTGACTCGGCGTTCGGTGCCGTGACCGCGGCAGCTTTTGACGGCCCGGGGGCAGCCACGGCGACTGCAGACTCCACCTTCTCGATTTTCTTGTCGTCAGGTGGACTCGCAGACTTGGTCGTCGCCTTGGCCCTGGATTTGGCAGCGGCCGGTTTCTTGGCGGACGCCGAAGCGCCCGTCTTCTTCTTGGCCTTTGATGTTTGTCGTATGTTTTTCAAAACTCGCGTCTCCGGGAGGGATCCCGAAGGATTGCGGTGCCCGGCGCGATCACGGTTCGTATTTAACCGATTCGCGCGTCAGCCGGTGCAAGTGCAAGCAACTTGGCAGGCCGAGCAGGTCGAGAATCTCGCCCACTCGGGATGTCCCGGTGCCCGTCACAATCTGAGTCCAGCGAAGCATGCCGCCGCTCACGTCGATCGACCGAATGTACGGTCGGATGTCGACCTTCTTGGCCGGATTCCTGCTGTCGGCGGCGTGCCGCTCGACGATTTGCGAATCCGAGGCCAGGAAAGACCGCGCACGGGCGAGGACAGTCTCGCATGCGTCGTCGGTCATCGGCATGGTGTAGGTAGCTTCGCAGGGAAGGCGTCGGTCAGAATCTTCGACAGGCTCGGCATCAAGCAGGACCAGGCCCTGCGGCATATGCGGAGAAAGTCGAGATAAGGCCGTCGATGGCTCCGTGGGCTCGGTCAGCGTTATCACCAAGAGTTCGTCGCGGGAAGCTACTCCCACAGGCCGCGGCAATGCGATGCTTAATTTCGGGCGCTGATTGAACCCCTCGGAATACCGCAGGGGAAAGTCCGCCCGAATCATCGCTCGCTCAAAGAGCCGCAACGAATCGTGGTGCGAGATGAACCGAAGGTCACCCTCGACAGAATACCGAATCGCCAAACGATTGCGCAATCCGTTAGCGATCCCTCACAAATACAGTGGTTCCCAATGGCCCAGGCGTCACACGACGCCGGCGTCGGGAATCGAAATCATTTCACTCGCTTGTCAAGCAAGTGGCGGAAATGCAGCGAGAATCAGCAGTCTCTGCACTTCCGCCAATTGCCGGGGCGAACTAAAGGTCTCCCCAGACCTTTCGAGTCTCGACTCGGAGGTAGTTTAGCACCTCACGCTCGGTTTCAAAGGACAAAACCCGTCGCTTTACCTTCTCCGCATCGGCCATCGTGATGCATCGAATGATGTTCTTAACGACCGGAATGTGACCGGCAGCCATCGAAAGCGTGCGTAACCCCAGTCCCAGTAATAAGATAGTAAACAAGGGGTCGCCCGCCATTTCACCGCAGATACTCACCTTTGCGTCACACCGACCACCGTCACGCACCACTCCGCGAATCAGGCGGATGATGGAGGGATCGGCCGGGGTGTAAAGCTGAGCGACACGCTCATTGCCGCGATCGACAGCGAGCGTGTACTGAATCAGGTCATTCGTGCCGATGCTGAGAAAATCGGTTTCCCTGGCCAACTCGCGGGCGCAGATCGCCGCCGCCGGTGTCTCCACCATGACACCTACCGGCAACGGGCGCGTGAACTCATATCCGCTCTCCTCCAGCTCTTCCTTCACGAGATTCAGGACAAACTTCGCCTGGCGAAGCTCCATGATGCGGGAGATCAGCGGAAACATGACCCGCACATCGCCCAGGAGGCTGGCTCGCGCAATGGCGCGCAATTGTGCGCGAAACATCGTGAGATGTTGCAAGCTGTAGCGAATTGAACGCAACCCAAGGAACGGATTCTTCTCCGGCTCCCAGGCGCCGCCGGTATGACATTTGTCCCCGCCAAGGTCCATCGTGCGAATCACGAGCGGGCGCCCCCCCACCGCATCGATCGCCGACTTGTATACCTGATACTGCGCCTCTTCGTCGGGCGGCGGCCCGTCTTGCATAAACAGAAACTCTGTTCGAAAGAGCCCGATGCCCGTGGCCCCCTGCTCGAGACAGACCGCGACTTCGGTGGGAAACTCGATATTACCCAGCAGCTCAATCGTGTGTCCGTCACGCGTCTGGGCCGGCAGGCCGCGCAATTCGCCGAGCGTCGCTTTGACCTCAAGCAGATGGGCCGCCTGGGTGTCGTACTCCGCACGCTGGGATGTGTCAGGATTGATGACGACGACGCCGTGCATTCCGTCCACGACAAGCGTATCCCCACTCGACACATGAGCGGTAATGTCTTCCAGTCCGACCACGGCGGGCAGTCCCAGGCCGGCGGCGAGGATCGCCGTATGCGACGTGGAACCTCCGGCATCGGTGGCAAAACCGAGCACTTTCTTGGTCTTTTCAAGCATCACCACCTGTGAGGGGGTGAGATCGTGGGCGACGACAATGACCGGCGATTCCAGCGCCGACAACTCCTGCCGCGCTTCACCGCCGACGTGATGCAGCAGACGTCTCTCAATGTCGAGCACATCCTTGCCGCGCTCCTGCAGGAACGGGCTCGCCATCTCCTGAAACCGTCTTCGATATTTCCGCATGAAGACGCTGATCGCGTAGGCGGCGCTGTATCGCCGCGACTCGACCTGTTGCGCGATTTCTTTGCGAGGCTTCTGATCGTTCAACCAGCGCTCGTGAAATCCGAAGATGTCCGCCAGCTCATTTCCGGCGCGCTTGGACAACTCCTGACGCTCGTTGGCGATTTCCGCTGCGGCTGCTGCAAAGGCCCGATCGACCAGATCCAATTCATGCGGAATCTGCTCTGCTGCGACGGTACGTCGAGGCACGCGCGTTTCGGCGGTGTCGAGTACGAGCGCATCCGCCACGACGACGCCGGCGGATACGCCAATGCCACGCTTCAATGCCATGACGCCTCCGCGAAAACGAGGCGCGCATTAAAACCCCTCGGATTGTTCCCTGCAGATATCATTCTTCGCCGAATTTTGAATTGACGAGATCGGCCAGGGCCTGCACGGCCTCCTTGGCGTCCGGGCCCTGTGCGCAGATTCCGAAGACCGTTCCCTTCACGCCTTCCAGAAGCATCATCTCCATCGGACTCTTGCCATCGACCGATTTGCCATCGGAGCGCTTGAGCACCCGAATCGAACTCTGGAAAGTCGAAGCCAGATCGACAAAACGCATGACCGGCCGGGCGTGCAACCCCTGCACGTTCGAGATCGTGACCTCGAGCTCCGCCTGTCCATTGGTTTCGGCCATGCCATTCGTCCATTTGTCTAATCAGCCGGCTCACAGACCGGACTACGCGCGAGGTTGAGAGCTTGCGATGCCATGCAAACTGGCCACATGATCATCTCTTCACTGCGAAACGGGCCCACTGATTGCTAACGCGCCATCGAAACAGCAACGCCCCATCGAACCGACGAATTACCCGGGGACCCGCGACACATGCCGCCCGCGTCAACCCGCGGGCGTCTCATCGGCCTCTTTGATCAACTCCCAAATAGCATTCGCGGTCTCCGCCTGCCGCAGAAACCTCCTGAAGTTATCCCGCTGCAAATGCCTAAAGATGCTCTCCATGGCCTGAAGGTGGCCGTCGGGATTATCCGGGGGCGAAAGCAGTACCACGACCGTGTAAACCGGAGCGCGATCCAGCGCGGAGAAATCGAGGCCCGCCGGAATTCGCCCGATCGTGGACATAATCTTCGGCACCAGCGCGTGCTTGACGTGGGGTACGGCGACACCCTTGCCGAAGCCGGTGCTGCCCTGGTTTTCTCGCTGAATAACCGCCTTGGCGATCGTCTCCGCGTTCTCGGGAGACACGCCGGATGCATCGCATACGCTCTTGACCAGTTCACGAATCACACCGTTTCGATCGGTGGCCTGCAATTCAGGCACGATCGCACCTTGCACGACAAAGTCCGTGAGCTTCATGGTCTTGATTCCTCGTGGTACATGCGGAACGGGGCTGCCGGGCAGCCGCTATCCCATGCGGTCCGCTTCAGGATGCTTATGGTTGCGTTGCTTTTCTTTGTGCCGCGTCAACTGACGCTCCAATTCCCGCGCGGTTGTGTCGAATGCGGCGAACGCATCCTCGTGAATCTCCTTGGCAACGAACGTGGCATGGTGATCGGCGCGTGCAATAATTTCGCATTTCAGCTTTGACGCCTCGGCGGCGAACACCACTTCAACAGTCTGAACACGATCGTAGTAGCGCTCGAATTTCGAGGCCTTCTCCTCCACGTACTCGCGGAGCGACGCAGGAATCTCTGTATGTAGGCCCGATACTGTAATCTGCATGTAAGTTACCCCACGATAAGGAATTCCCAGCGAAATCGATCATGTCGCTCGTGGGCGATTCCCCGACGTGCCCAAAGACTCGCCTCACAACATAAAACAAGATGCAGCATATATTTATGGCGACCAAACAGTCGGCAACTCGAAGTCTAGGCGTTCCTTTCCTGCCGGTCAACCCCGGCGCTCGCATTCAACACCACTGGTTCGCCACGACCTGCCCGCGCCAAAACGGCCGCGGAGACACTCGCGGCGCCCGCCGACTTGAGCGTCTTGGCCGCCTCGCGGAGTGTGGCGCCGGTGGTCATCACGTCGTCCACGATACAGATGTGTCGGCCGGCGATGCGCGATCCTCGCCCGATCGCCATCACGCCGTCAATCTCCTTCGCTCTCTGAGCCGCCGAGATACCCGACCGCTCGTGGAACGGGCGCACCTCTTTGCGCATGACAAGGAGCGGCTCCACGACACCACCGAAGTGCGCAACCGCCGAACGCGCCAACAATGCCGTCGGCTGATAGCCCAGTTGCCACTTTCTCGTCCAGTGCGATGGGATCGGCGTCCAGCAATCAATCGTCGTCGGACTCATCGCCCCCTGAATCGCCTTGGCCAGTAAAGAACCCAGGAAGTGGTCCACCGTGAACGATCGCTTGAATCGAAGGATCAACGCCTTCAGCGGCCCGGCATACGATCCGACTCGAACGAATGAGTGAAATCGCCCCTTGGTGAGCCCCGTGGCGCATCGCGTGCATCGCGCATCATACAGAAGATGCGGCCCCCTGCTCTCTCCGCAATGCCGGCAATAGGGTACGTCTATGACCGCGGTAAGCTCCGCGGCGCATGCGGCACATAGGTCACGCTCGCTAAGTCCGATGGAGTGATCGCAGGCAGCGCACACCCGGGGAAGCACGAGGTCCCCAATTGCAGCCGCCGCCCGGGAAAGACTTGCAAGCGCTGTCACGCTTCAACCCTTGTCGGAATCAGCCTATTCCGAATTCTGCCCCGGCGCATCATCATCGCCCCCGGCCGGCGTCTCACTACCGTTTTCCGAAGGCCGTTCTGCGACGTCACGCGCGGCAGCGGGAGCTTCATCGTCCGACTCTTCCGACGCGATGCGCGCCACCGACACCACTTTGTCGCCCTCGTCCGGCTTCATCAGCTTGACGCCCTGTGTGGCGCGGCCGATCTCGCGAAGCTGGGACACCTCGGTGCGAAGCATGATCCCCTGAGCGGATATGAGCATGAGTTCATCGGCATCGGTCACAGCGCGAAGCGCCACGACGTCGCCGTTCCGCTCGTTCGCCCGGATGTTGATAACGCCGCTGCCCCCGCGCTTCTGAAGTCGATAGGCGTCGATGTCGGTTCGTTTGCCGAATCCGTTCTCGCAGACCGTAAGCAAACTCATCTCGGGACGGATGACGGCCATGTCGACAACCTCGTCGTCGCGCTCGAGGCTGATGCCTCGCACGCCGCCCGCCGCGCGACCCATGGCCCGCACGTCGGTGTGCATGAAGCGAATCGACATGCCCTTGCGAGTTCCAAGCACCACCTGATCGTCCTCGCCCACGAGTTGCACGCGGATCAACGAGTCCGCCGGATCGAGGCCGATGGCGATAATCCCGCTCGGTCGAGGCCGCGAGAACGCGCCGAGCGCGGTCTTCTTGACCGTGCCTTGTGCCGTGGCGAAGAGGACGAATTTCTCTTCGAACTGCGATACCGGAAGAACGGCGGTCACCGTCTCACTGTCCTGAAGCCTGAGCAGGTTTGCGATTGATCGCCCGCGCGCAGTCCGGGCCATCTCAGGGATGTCATAGACCTTCAGCCAATACACGCGCCCGCGCGTCGTAAAGAAGAGTAGATAGTTATGCGTGCTGGCGACGAAGACATGCTCAAGGAAATCGCCTTCCTTGGTGTCGCTCGCCCGAATGCCGCGACCGCCGCGACCCTGGCTGCGGTAGGTATCCGTGCTCACGCGCTTGATGTAGCCCTGGTGAGAAATCGTCACGATGACCGGAAGGTCTTCGATCAATTCCTCCATGCAGAACTCGCCGACGGCGGCGGTAATCTCCGTGCGCCGCGGATCCGCGTACTTCGCCTTCATCTCGTGAATGTCTTCGCGAAGAATATCCAATACCCTCGCCGGCTCCGCGAGGATCGCCGCGTAACCGTCGATCTCGGCAACCAGTCCGACGTATTCCTTTGCCAGCTTATCCACTTCAAGGCCCGTCAACCTCTGCAGCTGCATCGCGAGAATCGCCTGGGCCTGTACGCCGGTCAGGAACTGGTCAGCAGACCCCGCCTTCTTGGCGAACTGCTGAGGCAGCAGCTTGTAGAGCGCTGCCGAATCCGCGAGCCGAAGCGGCCGCGCCATGAGGCTCTGTTTCGCGGCATCTGGATTAGCCGACTTGCGTATCAGTTGAATGATGGCATCGATATCGCCCACCGCGAGGATAAGGCCCTCAAGAATATGGGCCCGTTGCCTCGCCTTGCGAAGCAAAAAGCGCGTTCTCCGCGTCACGATGTCCTTGCGGTGATCGAGGTAGTATTCCATCAACTGCTTGATGGACAACGTCTGCGGCTGCTTGCCGACCAGCGCGATATTTGTGACCGCGAAGTTCGTCTGAAGCGGCGTGTACTGGTAGAGCTTATTAAGCACCACGTCGCCGCTCACCCCCGACTTGCATTCAACAACCAGCCGAATGGCGTGCTTGCGGTCGGACTCGTCACGCACGTCGGAGACTTCCGGCAGACGGCCGTCCTTAACGCACTGGGCGATTTTCTCGGTGATCGTGTTCTTCAGGATGTTGAACGGAATCTCATCAACGACGATGCGCGTTCGATCGCCCTTCATCTCTTCAAAGTGCGTCTTGGCGCGCAGCGTCATCGAGCCGCGCCCGCGCGTATAGGCATCGATAATGCCCTGGCGACCGCAGATCATCGCGCCCGTGGGGAAATCCGGCCCCGGAACGTGCTTCATCAACTCCTGAATGGATATCTCAGGGTTCTCGATGAGCGCGATGAGCCCATCGCAAATCTCGCCGAGGTTGTGCGGCGGCATGCTCGTCGCCATGCCGACGGCGATGCCCATGCTCCCGTTTACCAGGAGGTTCGGAAACTTTGACGGAAGCACCACCGGCTCGGTCGTCGTTTCGTCATAGTTGGGAACGAAGTCGGTGGTCTCCTTGTCGATGTCTTCCAGCATCTCCATGGTCGGCGATGCCATGCGCGCTTCTGTGTACCGCATCGCGGCCGGAGGATCGCCGTCGATCGAGCCGAAGTTGCCCTGACCATCGATCAAGGGGTACCGCATGGCGAATGGCTGCGCCATGCGCACCAGCGTGGGATAGACCACGGCCTCGCCGTGCGGGTGGTAATTGCCGGAGGTATCGCCGGAGATCTTGGCGCATTTTCGATGGGCCGTGCGCGGACCCAGCTTCAGGTCGTGCATGGCCACCAGAATGCGCCGCTGGGAAGGCTTGAGTCCATCGCGGACATCAGGAAGAGCGCGCGCCACGATGACGCTCATCGCGTAACGCAAATAGGAATCCTGCATCTCCTCGACAATCGGCAGGTTTCGAGATGGATTAGGCAGGGCGGCCGGCGGATCAGGCTGGTTTTGGTCGGTCATCCGTTTCTTCGACTCCGTCAGGATTACCGGGCAAAAACGATGCCGCCCGGACAGGTGGAATTGTAGTGCAATTCACGCACCCTGACGAGCCAGATACGCCCCTGCAGAATCGACCAAAATGGCGAGCCACAAAGCCACAAAATCAGGGTTGGGCGGATCGTGAAACGGCCTCGGTCAGCGCGCTCCGGGACCGGCAAGATCGGCAACAAACGACATGCACTCAGCGAGTAACTGTTCCTCGTTACAGCCCTTGGTAACAAGCTGTGAAATCCGGGCGACAATCGCACTGCCGACAATGGCGCCGTCGGCAAACGAACAAACTTCGCGAACCTGATCGGCAGTTCCGATGCCGAAACCGACCAGAACCGGCCGCTGGGTCCGCTGGCGAATGTCTTCCAGATGACCCCGCAGGTCGGGGGGTAGCTTTCCTCTCGCGCCGGTCGTGCCCTGCACCGAGACATAATAAAGAAATCCGCCGGCAAGCCGGGCGATGCGTTCCTGGCGATCGGGCGGGGTTGTTGGCGCGACGAGCATCGCAACCCGAAGCCCGGCGGCGTGAACGCGCTCCACAATCTCAGGTGCTTCTTCGAGGGATATGTCGGGGACGATGAGCCCATCAAGGCCCGCAGCCGCTGCCCGCGAGATAAATTCGTCCATTCCGATGCGATAAATGATGGAGGCGGAAACCATCCCGAGAATGGGGTAACTCACATCGCGTCTGACGGAGGCGATCAAAGCGAAGATTTCGTCCACGCGCGTTCCGGCGGCGAGGCTGCGAGTAAAAGCCTCCTGAATCACCGGGCCGTCTGCAATCGGGTCGGAGAAGGGAAATCCGATCTCGACGCCGCGAATCGGAAGCGATTCGAGACCGCGAAGGAGAGATGCGGTAAACGCAACACTCGGATAGCCCGCAGGCACGAAGGGCCATAGGCCGGGAGACTGTGTCGCCAGGGTGGCATCAATTCGATTGACCGGGCTAGTGCTCAACGCTCTTCCCCCTGAGCCGCGCGACCTCGACGCAGTCCTTGTCGCCACGGCCCGAGAGATTTACGACGATCATCTTGTCCCGCCCAAGTGTCGGCGCAAGTTTGACGACGTGAGCGATGGCATGCGCCGTCTCCAGTGCAGGAATGATGCCCTCGGTGCGACTGAGCAACTCAAAGGCCGCAAGCGCCTCATCATCTGTTGCACTGACGTATTCGGCTCGTCCTGTCGCGGACCAGTAAGCGTGCTCGGGGCCGACGCCGGGATAGTCCAGTCCCGCCGAGACGGAGTGGACTGGGAGTGTCTGCCCGTCGTCATCCTGCAACACAATCGTGTGCATGCCGTGAAGCACGCCGGGGCGGCCCTTGGAAATCGTGGCGCTGTGCCGCTTGTCCAGTCCTTCGCCGGCCGCCTCAACACCGATGAGCCGGACGCCGGCGTCGTTTATGAATGGGTGGAATATTCCGGCGGCGTTACTCCCGCCTCCGACGCAGGCAACCACG
>CAZCGF010000032.1:0-24716 GCA_964498115.1 uncultured Planctomycetaceae bacterium
AGAACCCAAGCATGCCGGCGCGGCTCATCGCCTCGACGACTTCCTCTGAACCGATCCCGTTGGCCATGGCGCCGGCCAGGTACGCGTACTTAAGTCCGTATGCATTTCGAAACGCCGCGTCACCGAGTTGTGAAGGATGAAGGGCCGGCGCAAACGCGACCAACGGATGACAGGGCTCGACATGCAGCGAGCCCTCTCCGATGAGGCTCCGTCCGCCAACGCCGACCGCCTGACCTCCGCGGTGACGAACAATGTGCAACGGCTCCGACACTTTCAAAAGTGCCGCATGAATGGCATCTGATCCCGCCTGGGGTCCCCTTGCACCGGGCAGCCACCAGCCGATTTGTCCAGCCGTGCCGCCATCAACAACGCCTGTTGGATCCGCCTCGTTGCCGGAATGAATCGACGTCGCGCCGCCGTCGAGGGGCAGCCGCCGTGCCGCCTTCACGCCCAGATCGAGCAGCAGGTTGCACCCCGCGAAAAACGTGCCGACCGCCAGCTTGGCCGTCGTCTTTGCGCCGGCGGCCGCTGCATCAATGGCCGATCGGCCGCCGTCAAGAGCGGAAGTGGCCAACGAGCCAACCGTGTGCCTGGACTCACCGTGTTCGCTCATTCTTACGCCCCCGTCGGTTTCAGCACGGAAAGCGCAACATCGCTCGCCCCGCGATCCGCAATCGCCTGCTTCAGCGAAACCGGTATTTGGAAGACAGTACTCTCCTCCGCCGTCGTGCAGTATTCGATTTGCTTCGCTCCGTGTTCAAGGAGCTTACCCACCACCGCCTGTACGACTCCCTCGGGAGTGCTGGCTCCGGCCGTCACACCGACGACGTCGACGCCTTCCAGCCAATGCAGTTGAATCTCTCCGACCCCGTCGATCAGGAATCCACGTACGCCGCGCGCCTGAGCGACTTCAACAAGCCTTGCCGCGTTGCTCGAATTGCGCGATCCGACCACCAAGAGCAGCTTCATGCCGCGACGGGCCATCTCCTTGACGGCGTCCTGCCTGTTTTGCGTTGCGTAGCAGATGTCATCCGTCGGCGGTAATTCGAGACTTGGAAATCGCTGGCGTAGCGCCGCAAGTACTCCGGCGGTATCGTCAACTCCCAACGTGGTCTGCGTCAGCACCATGAGCTTTTTCTCGGCAGGAAGCGTCACCGTCTGCGCCTGAGACTCATTCTCCACCAGCGTAATGTGTTCAGCTGACTGACCTAGCGTGCCAATGACTTCGTCGTGACCCTTGTGGCCGATGAGAATAATGTGATAGCCCTGCTTGACGAATCGATGCACTTCGAGATGCACCTTCGTCACCAACGGGCATGTCGCGTCGATGACCTGCAACTGCCGCCGCTTCGATTCATCGAACACCGTGGGGGAAACACCGTGAGCGCTGAGAATCGTCACCGCCCCTGTCGGCACCTCACTCACTTCCTGTACGAAGACCGCGCCTTTGGAACGAAGGTCCGAAACGACGTGGCTGTTGTGAACGATTTCCCGACGCACATAGACCGGCGGACCGAAGACTTCGAGTGCCAGGTCGACGATCTTTACCGCTCGATCGACGCCGGCACAAAATCCCCTGGGGTTGGCAAGTAGAACTTTCATCAATCGTCCGCCCTGTCGTCGCTGTTTCTCCTCGGCAGAGGCCCCGGATCATATCACACCCTGACCTTCTTCGCCTTATTCGGGGACCGAGCCCGAAGCAGGATTCTCTCGTCGGAGGCATCTCGTAAACCGTGATTCTGGGTTACTGGACCGAATTTACCGTGCGATGATTGGAAATTTCCCTGCCTTCTCGACTACGATGGATCGTTCCGAGCCGTTAGGCAAGTTTTCCGGAGGGGAGCCCATTGAATCCAATACCTCGTCTATCAGTCCCGTTCCTGCTCCGAACAGCGATCGTGGCGGCATCAGTTTTCCTATTCCTTCCGGAGCCTGCTTCCGCGGGTCCCAGCTTCATGGGGTTGGGCGACATTCCCGGCGGTCTCAATACGAACTTTGCCAATGCCATCTCCGCTGATGGTTCAACTGTTGTGGGCGCGGCATTAACGACCGAAGGCTTCAGCGCTTTTCGTTGGACCTCTGCAACGGGCATGGTGAATCTCGGAGATTTGCCGGACGGCGCACACGAAGGCACCGCGACGGCTGTCTCTGCCGATGGATCAGTCGTCGTCGGCACGGGTGCATCTCTCGAAGGCCGCGAGGCCTTTCGATGGACTCAAAGTGACGGACTCGTCGGCCTGGGCGATTTTCCCGGATTCGATTTCGACAGCGTGGCCAACGGTGTGTCCGCTGACGGATCGGTCGTCGTCGGCGCCGCGACTGGCTTTTTTCTGCCCACGGCTTTTCGATGGACCGCCGGCATGGGACTTGTCAATCTTGGCGATCTACCCGGCGATTCCCCTTTTTCCGCGGCTCAGGCCGTTTCAGCCGACGGTTCAATTGTGATCGGGCAGAGCATCTCCAACCTCGGCAACGAAGCATTTGTTTGGACACAGCTGGATGGAATGCTGCCGTTGGGCGATCTTGCCGGCGGTCCGCATTTTAGCGCGGCCGTCGATCTGTCCGCGAACGGCGCAGTGATCGTCGGCTTCGGAATGACGGATCAGGGGGAAGAAGCGTTTCGTTGGACCCAGGGCACCGGCCTTGTCGGCCTGGGCGATTTGCCCGGCGGCGCGATGCAGAGTTCCGCCAGGGCCGTTTCTGCAGATGGCTCCGTCGTGGTCGGCACCTCAAAATCCGCACTGGGCGATGAAGCATTCCTTTGGACGCAGAGCGGGGGAATGCGAAGCCTTATGGAGATCCTGGTAAGTGACTTGAACCTCGACTTGGCGGGATGGACCCTCAGCGAGGCGCTCGACATCTCGGCCGATGGGACCACCATCGTCGGGCGCGGCGTTAACCCTTCGGGACATACCGAGGCGTGGATCGCAGTCATTCCCGAACCGGCGACGGGCATCCTTCTGCTGATCGGTTTTGTGACAATGATCCGTCGGCGGTAAGAGCAGCTTCACTCACCTGAATTCAGCAGCCCCAGAATCTTTTCCCGCATCGCATTCAGCGCCTTACCTCTGTGGCTGATGCGGTTCTTCTCTTCGGCGGGCAGTTCGGCGGCGGTCTTTTGCAAATCGGGAATCAGGAAATACGGGTCGTAGCCGAAGCCGCCGGCGCCGCGCGGCTCGTCGATGATCAAACCTTCAAAGACGCCGTGGGCCGTGGCGAGGACGCGCACATTGCCGTGGGCCGTTGCGAGGATGCCGTCGACGCTGGCGGGCGAGCTCGTTGGGCTTGCCAGCACCATGACGCAGTGATACCGCGCTGTGCGGCGCTCGAGGGGAAGACCGCTCATTGCGGCGACGAGTTTGGCGTTGTTGGCGGCGTCGCGTTGGGGCCGGGGGAGGTGGGCGGCGGTGCGATCGAAGTAGGCCGAGTGGACGCCGGGCTGGCCGTCGATGGCGTCGACTTCGAGGCCGGAATCGTCGGCGAGGGCCCAAAGGCCGGTGAGGCGGGCGTAGTAGGTTGCTTTGAGGGTGGCGTTTTCGAGAAAGGTATCGCCGGTCTCTTCGGGTTCGGGGATGGGGCTGGGCAGGTCGGAGAGGGATGCCCAATGCAGGGACGCGGTGAGAGAGGTGAGAGGAGACAGGGGAGCAGGTGAGCGGGCGGCGGCGGCGAGGACGGCTTGAATCTCGCGGACTTTGGCGGGGTTGTTGGTGGCGATGAGGATCTTCATGGGCGGTGAGGTTAACGGCGGAGAGCGAGAGGAGAAAATGGAAAGGTGAGCAGGGGAGCAGGTGACAGGAGAGCAGGGGAGAGAAAACGGACCTCGGCGGGGACCTCCATGGGGGTGCGGCGAGGGGCCGGCTTCGAAAACGGACGTTGGTGGGGGTTGGGCGTGTAAAAAGGGACGTCTGCGGGAGGAACCTCACTGGGTATGCGCTTGCAATAGGGGGCGGGGCGGCGTAAATTCTAGTAGGACTGCGCGATAAAGACCTGAGCCGGCACCCAGACGTGCCAGCCAATAGCACCCCACCAGTGCTCAGGTTCGGGTAAGACGAGGGAATGCCCGAAGAGAAGTATCCAGCCAGGCGAAGCGAGCCTCGATATAGAGTACAGAGCCGCCGGACTCCGCACGCCGATTGTGATGTGCGAGTGGGCATATGTGACGAGGAGAAGAGTCATGAGTCGACGACCACTGATGTGTGGCGTGCTGGTCCTGACGATGATCGTTGGGATGGGGCAGCTTCGCGCTGAGGAGCCGGGCGAGACGGCGCGGGAGCGGCTGAGCCGGGCGATTGCGCTTTGCGAGGCGGGTGACTACGCGGCGAGTCATGAGATCCTGATTGGGATTGATGAGGATGAGATGGAGGATGAGGGGGGGCAGGTTCAACTGCAGCGCTATCTCTCCAAGACCGAGCAGGCCTTGGCCGGCATCGAAGAGGCAAAGAAGGATTTCGCCGCCGCCGAGGCAGCCGAAAAGGCAAACGACAAGAATCAAGCAGTCCAGCTCTACACTCGTGTAACTGAAAACAAGTACGCTTCGAAAGATGCCAAGGGCACGGCATCGAAAAAGCTGGAGGAGTTCTCTAAGAAGTCTTCGAAAGACGCAGCACCGGCTCTGGCCGACGGCAAGATCGAGAAAGTGACCGAGGCAACTTCTTCCGCGCCTCAGAACCAAGCGGCATCATGGGCCCCCGCGACAACGCCGCCCGCCAAGAAAGGCGGCTCTTCAATCGTCGAGGAACTGGCCATCGAGCACGAGTTGCTGTGGCAGCAGGCGGTGCAGACTTATAAAGAGGCTGCCCGCAAGCTCCGGGTTTCGGTTCTCAAGGAAGATTTCGCCGAGGCCAAGCGCCAGCTTGATTTCGCCCGGGAAACCATCGAACTGAACAGACGTTACGCCTCGCCGGCCGCTCGCTACGAGGAATTGCGTGATCAGGCGGTTGAGTTGGAGCGATTCCTTCAGGATGAGCAGCGCAATTACGACGAACGCGTCATTCGCGAAAAGCAGCTGGAGATTCAGCAGCGCGAAGCGGACCGCGGGGAGCGGATTCGCAATACCAAGCTCAAGCAGGTAGACGCCTTAATGGGCCAGGCGGAGGAACTCGTCGGCGAACAGCGCCTGAATGAGGCGATTCAGGTTCTCGATCAGATTCTCACCATTGACCCGGGGAACGAACAGGCTGCCTGGAAGCATGAGACACTGAGCGACCTTGTTCAGGTCCGTCGCATCAAGGCGACCTCGCGCACCAAGGATCGCGAAGTACAGGACCTCGTTGCCGAGAACGTGGAATCAGCCATCCCCTGGCACAACGACATTAACTATCCGAAAAACTGGCCGGAAATCGTCGCCAAGCGGCCCTCCAACGAAGAGGCGAGCGAGCCCGAGCAGAACAGACAAGTTCGCAAGAAGCTTGGAACCGTGGCGCCGGAATTGAAATTCGACGCCCAGCCGTTTGAAGAAGTCATCGAACAGCTTCGCGCCCTGACCGGCCTGAACATTATTCCAAACTGGCCGGCCCTTGAAGCCGTCGCGATCGAGAAGGACAGCGAGGTCAGCCTGCGCGTCCAGAATGTCTCATTTGAAAAAGCCCTTCAGCTCATGCTCGATGCCCTTGGCGCCGGCGAAACGGAACTCGCCTATGAAATCGACGAAGGCGTGATCCGCGTCTCCACCAAGGAAGATCTCAGCCGGCGAACATTGACTCGCGTTTATAACGTCCAGGACCTCATCATCACCGTCCCGACTTTCCGTGGACGAGCGATCAACCTGGACCAGATCGGCCAGAACTCCAGTCAGCAGGGTGGCCTCGGTGGAGGTCGATTCCTCCAGGGTGGCGGCCAGGGCGGTGGCGGTGGCGGCGGTGGGGGTGGCGGCGGCGGCCAGGGCCTGTTCGGCGGTGGCGGCGGCGGCGGCCAAGGGGACGATGAAGAGGAAATCGATACAGACCCCCTGCAGCCGATCATTCAACTGATTCAGCAGACGATCGACCCGGAGAGCTGGCGCGAGGCGGGAGGAAACGTCGGCGCCGTCCAGCAACTCAATCAGCAGATCATCGTCACCCAGACCTCGACGGCGCATCAAGAGCTGCGCGATCTCCTGCGTCAACTTCGACAATCTCGAGCACTGCAAATTGCCGTTGAAGCCAGATACATCACGATTTCTCGCAACTGGTTGGAACAAATCGGCGTTGACCTCGACGTCATCCTAAACAACGGTAACGCTGGCTTCGACAGAACCACGATTCTCAATCCGGCAACCGGCAATCCGGTTCTCGTTCCAAGAGAATTCACCAGACTGGGATTCACGCCCGGTGCGCCTGGAGGCATCGGCATCACGCAACCGACGCAGCCGTTCGGCCATGTATTTGGTCAACCGGGACTCGTTCCCGGTACCGGCAGCGTCGGCCCGGCATCAGGCACGCTTACACCGATCCCGATCGTGAATAACACGCTCGACCTGGCGTCGCCGCAGAATACCAATATCGCCGGATCGCTTGGCGGTATCGCCAATACCTCGCCGGCCTTCCAGATTTTCGGCAGCTTTCTCGACAACATCCAGGTTGACTTCCTCCTTCGAGCAACGCAGATCGACCGGCGATCGAGCGACCTCGACGCCCCTCGACTTGTTCTTTTCAACGGACAGCGAGCAACCTTCGAATCGTTCATTGAGCAGGACTACATCGCCGCATTGACGCCCGTCATCGGTGACAACGCCGGAGCCTTTCTGCCGCAGGTAGCCACGGCTCTTACCGGCCGGTCACTCGACGTCCAGGCAACAGTCTCCGCCGATCGGCGATACGTCACCATGACTGTGCGAACCTTCACCCGCGTAACCGGCGACTTCCGCACCGTGTTCTTCGGCGGGTCGCAGACGGTCGGATCGGGCTTTATCGAGCTTGCGACGCAGACCACTCAGCAGATCCGCACGACGGTCAGCGTTCCGGACGGCGGCACATTGCTCATCGGTGGCCTCAAACTCTCGGCTGAGCGCGACGTCGACGCCGGTGTTCCCGTGCTTTCGAGAATCCCGATTCTCAAGCGAGCCTTCTCGAATACGTCAAACGTTAAGGACGATCAGGTACTGCTCATCCTGATCAAGCCGACCATCATCATTCAGGAAGAGGCTGAGGCCGAGGCGTTCCCGACACTTTCGTCCTCCGCACCCTGATCGTCTGCGACGGCGAATTGTTCGACATTCAAGTATGATTGACCTTCAAGGGCCGATCGCTCCATGGGCAGGGCGTTCGGCCCTTGTTATTTGCCGATATATGCGCAAACGTGAGCTTGTGCTCATGTATCAATCGCCCCATCAAAGACCGGTTTCGTGCAGAGTTTGACCGACACCGCCGCAAATCCTGACCTCCACTCAAGCACCCGGCGCGACGCAACGGGCCTGGCGGCATTGATCGCTTCGGCGATTTTCGTGTGCGCGATCTCGTGGTTCCAGCTTGGCAGCATCGACTTGGGCTATCACCTCGCCTATGGGCGGCACTTCCTGGACACCGGCAAGATCGTCGAGGTGGACCCCTTCATTTATCCCGAGGTTGCGCGGCCGTTCGTAAATGCAAACTGGGGCTCGCAGGTAATCATCGCCCTCGCCGAACGCATGGCCGGGGCCGCCGGGCTCATCGCGCTTCGTTCACTCCTGCTGCTGGTCATTTTTGGATGCATTGCACGAATCGTGCGACTCGAGACGACGGGGCCTCACTGGATCGCATGGGCCTGGTTGCTTGCCGCGATCGCAGGCTACGAGCGGTTCACGTTGCGACCGGAGCTCTTTAGCTACGCCTTGATGATGGTGCAACTCCTAATTCTGTCAAAAGGGCTTCGCGGCCGTCTTGACTGGATCAAGCTCGGACTGCTGCAGGTGCTCTGGGTCAATCTGCATAGTTACTTTCTCGTGGGCCTCATACTCTCGGGTGCCTATCTTTGCGGCCCGATGTTTCGCGTTCTCTGGAATAAGAACAACAAAGGCCATCAAAATGATCGAAGCGCCTTCAGGCTTCTGGCAGTAGCGATGGGCATTCAGATGGCCGCATGCCTCATGAATCCCTGGCTGCACCGCGGCGCGCTTTTTCCGATTCAGACACTGAGCTATCTCAAGAGCGAAAGCGTCATGGCGGGCGGCGAGGGCTGGACCGGCGAGAGCGCATGGTCCGCCATCTCCGAATTCAAGTCGCCGTTTGCATTCCTCGATCAGCCGATCAACATCCGAACGATTCACGCCTACCTCGCCCTGCTCGCCGTGGCGGGTCTGGCTGTAGCCGCACTAATGGCCCAACGTCAGGCCGGCCCGGCGCTGGCGGTCCTCCTGCTCTTTGTCATGTCCACGCAGATGCGGCGAAACATCTGCCAATTCGCACTTGTCGCCTCACCGCTGACGATGATCGCATTCAGCCGCTTCAAGCCCTGGTCGAATGAGGCGATGATCGCGGCCCGTCGCGTTCGTTTTATCGCGGTTCTCGTCACGATCGGCGCGGCGGCATGGTGGACGTTCGGCATTGTCGAAGGGCGGTTTTATTACAGAGAGCGGCGCATCAATCGCATATTTGGCGCCGGCTACAACAATCGCGTGTTTGCCATCAATGCGGCACAGTGGATCGCCGATCACGCCGATCAGCTCAAGCCCAACCTCTATGTCAATTACTTCGCCTCGAGCAACACGCTGCCGTGGCTGCCGCCGAAGTTTAAGGTCTTCGTCGATACCAATACCTTTGCCTATCGCGAAGCGTCGCTGTCCGACGCTTACAAACTCGGGATGGGCCAGCTCGATCATGCCGCATTCTTCAGCGATCACGACGTCAACATCGTCCTGCTGCACTGCGGGTCGGACACACAATTGCTCGTGCGGCGCCTTGTCGACGACTACACCAACTGGGCCCTCGTTCACTTTGATCGGCACGCCGTCATCTTTGTTCGCCGCATCATGGATCACGTGCCCATTATTCGAATGTCTCCGGTCGATATGAGTGATCTCGATCCCGCGCAATGGATTACCGACACGGCCGGCAGCCCTTCGCAGCGTGCACTTGATCTGGGGATTGCCGCCGGCGTGCCACTGTCACTCGGCTGGCACTCCAAAGCCCTTGCCCTCGCCGAGGAAGCCGCCCGACTCGCCCCGGACTATCACGAGGCCTGGCAGTTTCAGGGCGTCTGCCATGGAAACCTGGGCAACGATGCAGCCAGAGCGGGCCGACTTGAAGACGCCGAACGCGCATACAACCGTGCCCTGGAGTGCTTTGGAGAAGCCCTGATGCTTGCCCCTGAGGGGACAGCAGACTACGACCAGGCCATGGCCTACTCGCGACTCACCATCGAGAAGCTGAAGGAACTCGCTGGGATGAAAAACCCCCAGGACCCTCCGCAAATGCCCTCCTAGTCCCCTTTTCTGCCAGTCGCAAACTCGCATTATCATCAATATTGACAACAATTTACGGCAAGATCGCGTGGCCCCTATAGAGGTCACTTTTTAGCCCAATGCGGTAACCGCAAACGGCTTTCGTATATCAAACCAGAGTCGATAGTTGACTTTACATGATATGCGACACATACTATGTGATACATAGTATCGGAGCCACGAATTATGCAAATAGAACGAGAACTCCTCAAAGGCGTCCTTCCCATGGCGGTCATGCGCCTGCTCAAACGGCGGAGCATGTACGGCTACGAGTTGGTGACCGAAGTCACGCAGCGCAGCGACGGGGTGCTAACCCTGGGACAAAGCACTCTGTACCCCCTGCTCTACAACCTCGAGGCCCAAGGCCTGGTCGAGAGTGAGTGGCAGGCTTCGCAGGGCGCACGCGACCGTAAGTACTACAAACTCACCGACAAGGGCCTTCAGCGGCTCGAGCGCGACCTGTCCCAGTGGGAAGCGCTCGTCCGCGGCATGGGCCAACTGGTGGTCGGGACGTCTGAGGGGAGAGTGTCCGTGGTCCTGCCATGAGCGATACAGCCCCATTCATGCAAAGTGACGCCTTTGAGTCACTGCCCGATGCGCTTTGCGAGGTCATCCGCTGCGTCGTCCGGAAGACGCGCCTGTGGCCCTCTGAGAAGCGCGACGTGCAGGCGGAACTCGAGTCTCACTTTCGCGAGGGACTGATCGAGCTCACCGGGCAGGGCATGAGTGTGGGTGAGTCCGTCGAGGTTTTGCGCGACGGCTTTGGTGATCCTGAACTGACGGCGAAACTCATTCGCCGCGGAAAGAGAAGAGGTAGATCGATGTTCTGGAAAATAATCGTTGGTACGGCGCTGACCGGGCTCGGCGGCGTCGGCGCGGGTGCTGCCTACGTGGGTTATCTCTGGCTGGCCGAGCCGAATCCCACAGTCAATTACGTTGAAAAGATCAACGAGCCGATCATGCAGATTCCCGAGAGCGATCGAAGCTGGCCCGTCCTGCGCGATGCGATCATTCAAATGACATCTTCTCCGGAAATCGAGAAGATTCGCAGCGCCATGCCGCTGCCGGGCGAGGCGACGTGGCCGGAAGCAATGACATGGGTTTCGCAGAACCAGCACTTGCTACCCGTGTTCATGCACGCAGCCCAGATGCCGGCATATGGATTCGTTTATGACAATGAATCCACAGCTGAGTTTCTGGCCGCGCGGGCCGCGGCGCGGGGCGAGCCGGCTTCACAGGCCGTGGTACAAGACGACCCCCTTGCACCGCCGACGCTCTCCCTGCTTCTTCCTCATCTGTCGGATTATCGCGATGCAGGTCGGCTCCTGCTTCTGGCCGCTCGAAATGAGCTTTATCACGGTGACTTCGTCGAATGCTGGACGGCGCTGGATTCCGCTCATCGACTCGGGGCACAGTTGCTCACCGGACAGACCCTCATCGAGCAGCTTGTCGGACGCGCCATGATGAGCATGGCAACGCAGGAGATGCGCCGCGTGCTGTACGAACTGCGAGACACCATCACGCCGGAGCAACTGGCAACGGTCAGCGAAAGCCGGTTCATGACCATGGCGCTTGACTCGATGAAGCCCAACTACGAAGGCGAAAAGCTCTTCTTCAGCGATGTCGTGCAATACATCTTTACCGATGACGGAAACGGCAATGGACGGCTGATCCCCAGCCAGTTCGAGAAGATTGAGTGGCTCGGCCGCGACCCTTCAACTTCAAAGGAAGACAGCTTCCATCGCGAGGGTCGGTACCTTCACATCGCTGCCGTCCACGCAGATCGCGTCACGACGATCGAGAAGTACACCGAGCTATGGAACAAAATGCACGAACGGATTCAACTTCCACTGCACGACCCGCGCCGAGAGGATGCCGGCAGGATTCTTGACGCGGCCCTCAAGGATGAGCCGCTGGGCCGATTCGCCGTCATCAGCACCCTCCTGCCGAATTTCTCCAACGCCGACGCATCGCTGCGCGAAAGTGTCATTGAAACGAATGCCCTCCGAACCATTGTCGCCCTGCTGAGATTTCGTCTCGACCATGCGGCATTTCCCGCGAAGCTCGGCGATTTGGTCCCCACCTATATCGAAGAGGTCCCGATGGACGCCTACAGCGGGACGGAACTTCGTTACGATTCCACCGGTGCTCACGGCCCGCGCCTGTACAGCGTCGGACGCAACATGAAGGATGATAATGGCGTGTCGTATGTGTCCGCCGGACCATCCGACGCGAACCGGATGCTGCTCGACCTGGTCTATTGGCCGGAAGATCACACGAAATAATCCCCTGTTCGCCGCCTTACGGCTAAACGACAACGCCCGTGACATCGACGACCGGTGTCACGGGCGTCTTTATTTTTGAACACGATCACCGGGATGCACAGCGACGACTATCGCGACGGAGGCGCTTGCAGTGCTGCGTCTTCGCCCAGTCGCGGAATCTTTACCAGAAATGACCAGTTTGGCATCTTGACCTGCTTGCCGTTCTCGTCCGTGGCGATTCGCTGAACGATATGGCCGTTCTCCAGGTTGTACTTGAGCTCTTCTTTACCTCGCAGTGCCTTGACGGCCGGGCTGTAGCCGGTGCGACCATCTCCCGTGTCAACCAGAGCGTCCTCGCCGAACGTGCCGACGCATATCGAAGTCTCAGCCTTGTCAGGGTCGTGATAGTAATAGGCTTCGTGGCCGCGATCGCGAAGATCCCTTACCCACTCAACCGCCGCGGCCTTGTAGTCATGCAAAGAAGGCGTCGGATATGTGACACCGACATGCAAAGTGTAGAACCCTCTTGCGTTTCTCAGGTCCCACTCCGTCGGACCGACGTCGGGGCGCGGCTGCGGGATGGGCCGAGCCGAGAAGAACGGATATTGATCCCCGATCGCAAGTTTGCGAATGAAATCCAAGTCCGTTTTTACTTCGCTGGAGATGTCAATAATGACATCGCCCTGGGCGTAGCGTTCGCCGTCAACCTTTGCCTCGACATACTCTAATTCATAGCTGCCGTAGAATACGCGGCTGCGATCATTGTCGTGCTGAACAGTGACCAAGTCCGGCCGAAGACCCGATACGCGCTTCAGGGAACTTGCCAGGGCATCAGCGGTCTCAGCGTGGCGCTCTCCTCGGTATTCATTGCACTCAATGGTCCATGTCTCCACGTCGCCGGCTCTATGAGCGCCTCCCAAGCCGACCAAAGATCCCTTCTGCCAGAAGTCATCCCACTTCTGCTTCTCCTGCTGGCCGCAGCCGAAGAGCAACACGGAAGAAGCGATGGCGATCGACAATTGAAATTTCAACATCCCTGATCTCTTCCGCATCATTCGTCGTTAGCTATTTGCCGCGAGCCCCTAGGCAGCGCGACTGTATCGCCTTCAGTTGCCCGATGCCTTTCTCCGCCAATGCAAGCATCTTATTCATTTGAAGCCGGCCAAAGGGCTTCCCTTCCGCGGTGCCCTGTATCTCGATGAATCGGCCGCTTCCCGTCTGAACGACGTTGAAATCGACCTCCGCATCCCGGTCTTCGACGTAATTCAAGTCGAGCAGGATTCGACCCTCGACGATGCCGACGCTGACAGCCGCAACCGAGTCGATGATGGGATTGACCGCCAACACCTTGTCTTTTCTCAATCGCTGCACGGCATCGACCAATGCGATGTATGCCCCGGTAATGCTCGCCGTTCGCGTGCCCCCGTCCGCCTGAATCACGTCGCAGTCAATCCAGATCGTCCGCGGCCCCAGCCTCGCCATGTCCACAATCGCGCGCATCGAACGCCCGATGAGACGCTGAATCTCCTGTGTGCGACCGTCAACCTTCGTTCGATTGCGCGGACGACGGCTGTCTGTACTGGCGGGAAGCATGTCATACTCCGCCGTCACCCAGCCCAGCCCCGCCGCCTCTCGCCACTTCGGCACGGATTCCTCAATCGACGCGGTGCATAGCACGTGCGTGTCGCCGGCCTTGATCAACACTGATCCGGCCGCGCTCTTCGTAAAGCCTCGGTGGACGGTAACTTTACGCAGCACATCGGGCTTGCGACCGTCGGCCCGGGATTTCTTCGATATCGACTTGGACATGGTCGCGTAAGTTACCCGGCCGCGCCGAGCTTGGCCAGCCGCGCATCCGTCTCCGCGCTGGTCGTCACGACTGAAAGACAACGGTCGGTCTCGCCTTCAATCTCTATTGCAATCCATATCGCATGGGCGGGCATCGCCGCGGAAACCCGATCGGCCCACTCGACAATCACAATGCCACCCTCTGTCATCTCCTCAAAACCCAACGCATCAAACTCCGTCGGGCTGCCGAGGCGATAGGCATCGATGTGCCTAACTGGATGACGCCCCGCGTACTCATTGATCAACACAAACGTCGGGCTGCTCACAAGGCGAGCGTCCGACACACCCAGCCCCAGCGCCAAGCCCTTCGTCAATTGGGTCTTGCCTGCTCCGAGCCCGCCCGTCAAAGCAACGACATCGCCGGGCGCCAGCAATTCGCCGATCGTTCGGCCGATCTCAATGGTCTCATCCGGGCTGCCGGAAACGATTTCTAGCGTCGTAGTCATGATTGATCCGTAAAATGCTGCCAACCACGCGGCTCGATCGGCGTCCTTGATCCATCGGCATTCAAAAAACTGACCCCGCAACCGGACTCCGCCGACCCGATCATTCGGAATCCGGCATTCGCGCCGGCCTCTGCGTGATCTACGGATTCCGACCATGCAGACCAGGCTGCCGGATCAACTGCGCATAGCAGCTCAAAATCTTCGCCGTCATTGAGAACATGGTCGAGCACCGTCCGCCCATCTTTGTTCGCCAGCTCAATAGCCGCCTCCGACGCCAGACTCTCAACAACCTGCGGCAGACAAACAATGCCACACCGCGAGGCATCCGCCAGTCGATGGGCATCCGTGGAAAAGCCGTCCGAAAGGTCCATCATGGCGTGGAGCGCCGGACCCAGCTTCTCCGCGAGAAGTCTTGCCTCCCGAACTCGCGGCTCAAAATCAAGATGGTGCCCCAGGATGCTCCCGCCGAGCTTTCCGCTCACGACCAACAAGTCCCCGGGCAACATGCCGGATCGTCGCACCGGCTCAATACGCGAAGCCGTTGCAGAGCCTTGAGCCCCCCATGGCTCCGCAATCACAGTCACGTCGATCACCAGCGGCCTGTCCCAACTATTCGTGTCCCCGCCGATCAGCGTCACCTCGTACTGCCGCGCGAGCCGATCGATCCCTTCGTACAGCTCCCGGGCCTGCGTCATCGTCCAGGCGTTCGGCAGAGCCACACTCACCATCGCCCATCTCGGTCGTACCGCCATGGCCGCGCAATCTGACAGGCTCACGGCCAACGCCTTTCGCCCGATTCGATCCGCCGCATGGACCGAGGCATCAAAATCCACGCCGTCCATGAGCATGTCGCTGGTGACGAGTATCCCCCCCGATCCCCCACGGACCATCGCCATGTCGTCGCCGATCCCGATGGGCACTTCCGTCCCGCCGGCGGAACATTGTGAACGGATCCAGGCGATCAGCTCGTTTTCAGACTTCTCGGAAGGCTTCACGCCGGAAATTGTAATCTCCCCGCCAGTCCCTTGCCTGCAAACTCGATCGATCGTAGATAGAATGAACAGGATAGCCGGGGCGTGCGAAGCGGATAAACAGGGGAACCTGATCGTTCGGCTCGCCGGTATGCCCTCGGCCCACGGAGGCAGCCATGGACAAGATGAGTGTCATCGTCGTCGCGGCAGGCAGCGGAGAACGCTTCGGAGGCGGCGAGAATAAGATATTCGCCAAGATCGGCGATCAACCCGCCTTCCTCATGGCGCTCCAGCTCTTCGTCAATCGCGAGGATGTGTGCCAGACCATCCTCGTCGTTTCTCCCTCTGACATCGACCAGATGAAGTCCAAGTTCGGCCCCAACATCGGCTTCATGGGCGTCAAGCTGGTTGAGGGCGGCAAGGAACGATATGAATCAGTCGCCAAGGGGCTGGCCGCCGTCTCAGATGAGGCCAAGCTGGTCTGCGTTCACGATGCTGTTCGGGTTTGCGTGGCGGCAGACTGGATCGACCAGGTTTATCATGCTGCCGTCAAACACGGCGCGGCCATCCCCGCCTGCCCAGTCACTTCGACGCTCAAACGCGTAAGTCCGGAGGGAGTCATTACTGAAACCGTCGCCCGCGATGGCCTCTTCATGGCCCAGACTCCGCAGATTTTCCGTCGCGACATCCTTCAGGAGTCGTACGACGCGTTGGCAGCGGGAAAGCTGCAACTGCCCGATACCGTGCCGCTTACGGACGACGCTCAGTTGGTAGCCGCCGCAGGTCACCCGGTCTATGTCCTCGACGGCGACCCGCGAAACATCAAAATCACAACCAAGGGCGACCTGGCGCTGGCTTCGCAACTATCCAAATCTCTGCCCCAAAAGCCCGCCACCCGGCGAGGTGTTTTCGAGGAGGCGCAGTGGTAGAATTCGACGCTGCCAATACCTGATATCCTCCTGCCGAACTTGACCAATACACTGGAAATCGTTGAAATACGGGCCGGTTTCAGGACGAAACGCCCTCTGGACGGACCGCGCGGCCGAGCCGCGACATGAGCCCAAGGATAGCTCCCATGAAAAATACGAAAATCTCACAAACTGGCTTCACCTGCTCGCTCGTGGCCCTCGTCGGCATGCTTGCCGGCTGTGAAGGGTGGAACCGGCAGCACGACTACTCGGTAGCGGATGTCAAACCGCCCGCCGAAGACGCCGAACCGACGCGCGGCGTGTCCGGCCAAACAGCAAACTTTGCCGACTTGGTCGAGGACATGATGGCGACTCGCCAGGAATTCATCGCCCAGGTCAAGTCGCTCCAGTCGGCCTATCTCGCCGCGGGCGACAGCGTCAAGGCAAACTGGTGCCGACGCCTGTCGTGGCAGCTCGACGAAGTACTGAACTATCCGTTTCTCTCAGCAGCGCCGGCCGAGCACCGCGTAGACGTCTCTCCCGTGGAGTCAATCTCGGAGGCCGACCGCCTCTATGACGAGGCACTCGGAATCTACAAGCAAGTCGCCCTCGTTCCGCTCGCAGGCGCCTTGGAAACCAACAAGGAAAAAGCTCGAAACGCCCTGGTCATGTTCAAGCGCATCCTCAAGGAGTACCCCCGCTCTGACAAAGTCGATGACGCCGCCTTCTATTGCGGAGAGATTTACAAGGAGTACCTTCGCGAGGAAGACCCGGACGATGAACTGTCCGTGCGATACTACCAGTGGGCCGCCGCCCTCGACGCCGATACGCCGCACCCCGCGAGGTTTCAATGTGCCGTCGTCTACGACTTTCGCCGGCATGATCGGGCAAAAGCGATTGAAATGTACCACCAGGTCATGGAGCTGAACGAGGCAAACAACCAGTCGAACGCCCGCTTCTCCGCCACGCGCGTCGAACAGCTTACCGACGAAGAATACAGCCATCTGAAGCCCGAGGATCGCCCCAAGCCGAAGGCTGTCGCCGGCGAACCACGCTCGGGTGACAACCCGGATGACACCTCAGGCGGCGTCAAGCGCACGAGCAATCGGGAAAGCCCGCTCGAGCCGACCCCAACTCCCTGACCGGTTTTCCTAAAATACAGATTCCCACTTGGTCGCATTGACCTGCAAGGCAGGATGGGACACAAGCAGGTGCCACACCACGGCCTGAAGCGCCTCGGTGTGAGGTGTGACGCGCTGTTCGCTCACCGTTGGCACGATCACGCACGAATCCGCGACCTTCGCCGTATATCCCCCGTCGCGACCGACCACGCCGAAAACCCTGGCCCCGACTTGCTTGGCATACTCCAGCGCCCGAACGAGATTGACGCTGATCTGCTTCTGCTGGTGCCCTCCACCGACCGAAAACACAAACAGCCCGTCCCGGTCGCACAACCGGCTCCCCTTGAGCCACGCAGCGAATGATCCATCCCAGCCTTCGTCGTTGATCCTTGCGGTAAGCTCCGACACATTGTCCGTCGGGGCGTAGCTCTCAAAACCCGCCAGCTTGCGAAAGTCATTGACCGCGTGGCTCGCATGCCCCGCCCCGCCGCCTACGCCGAGGAAAAAGAGCCGCCCGCGAAGCTCGCGCAGCGAGGCCAGCTTCTGCGCCATGACCTCAATCTGCGCCGCGTCCAGTTGCTTGATAATGTTCCCGGCCTCTTCGAGATAGGTTGCCGCGAAGGACATAATAAAGATTTCCTTGTTCTATCGTTACCTGGCGGGCTCGCCGCCATTCTCCATGACCGTAAATATTAAAGGCGTCGATTCGCCGTGCGCGTTGCGCAGGCGAATTGTATGCGCTCCAGTCTGCGTCAGAAACCTCGCCGGCACATTTGCCGTCATCCAGCGATCGTCGCCCAGAAACGCCGGAATCGACACCCCGTCGAAGAGAACCTCGGTACCTGGAATCGCCCGCTCGCATTCGATCGAGATCGCCGACGATCCATCCGGCTGAACATTGAAAAACACCCCTGTAGGAGTCGATGCGGGGCCGACGCCACTCAGGATGGGAGGATCAATCGGAGGGGACTCCGGCCTCACCATCTCTGCAAACGTCCGCCGCTGGGCGGGGCCGACCACCCGGTACCCGGGAAGGATAATCTCCTCGATGGTCGCTTGCTGTAACTCCATGAACGGTACGCGCTGCCGGTGAATCGTGACCGTCAGTGACGACAGCGCCATCGGCGACCATCTGGCATCGATAACGGCAAACCGATCGAGATGATCGCCCATCCAAAGACTTTGCGATTCTCCAGATGCGCCGACGCCGTCGACTCTCATTTCGACAATCCGCGAGTTCGACTTGTCCGTCGGTGGCAGGACAACCTGCATCCACGAGAGTTCTGTCGGCTGAGCCAAGTCGAATCGCAGCCAGTGGTCGCCCGGCGATATTGCCGACTTCCACGCAGTCTCGCCGTCGGGCGAAGCATCGTGATCGAAGACATTGGCCGGTTCTGCGACGTCACTATCGACGCTATCTGCTGTAACTGACTTCACGGTAAGCGGAACTCCATCCATCGCCTTAAGGACCGAGCCCACCTCCAATACGCGAACATCCGCCATGAGTGGGCTGCCGCGAAAATCGTTGTATGCAAACGCCTTCAGCTCGGCCCACATCGTGTCCGTCGTATAAAGCGAGGGCAAACAGAAGACCGGATCGATTTGCTGCACATAGGCCTGAAAGCTCGGATGGTCCCGATCAAAACTCCACGGGTAGTAGGAGATGATCCACGTCTCAGGCGGCGAGTGCCGCAGATCGTCCATCGATGAAATAGCTGGAGAACTCGGAAACCAGGCAATCGGCAGCCATTCGACTCCTCGTTCGCCCTTGTTTCTCTCCACCCAATCGAGCGTCTTGCCAAGGCTCAGATGTGCCGTGAAGACCTGTCGCGCCTGCGCAAACGGGATCCAGCCGACCACGATCACCCCGACCGCGACAATCGCCGGACGAATGTCGCCACGACGAACGACAAAACGAACGATTCCGACAATTGCCATCGCGGCAAAAAGAAACAGAAACGGCTGAAGAACTGAGCTTTGCCGAAAAAACGCCATGCTTTTTGAAAGCGTGGTCACGTACAGCAGACACAGCGGCATGCCGCCGATGAAGGCAAATCGCGTCGCCGGCCGATCCGCCATCGCCGCCTGTGTATAGCCAAGGCTGACGAACCAACCTGCAACACAGGCAAATATGAGCGGAACGCCAAACTGACTGACAAACGACTCCCCCCATTGGCCGAGGCTACCCAGCGTCCCCCAGTGAGCCGCGTGAAGTTTGCGCAGCTCGATAAGCGTAGCGAATGGCCCCTTTTCCCAGGGAATCCCAACTGCGTAGTGGCTCACCAGTTCGAGCACGACTTGCAACCACACGCACCCGACGACGAACACAACGACCTTGCCCCAGAAAGCGCCAAGCCGCCACTCGCGCCACAGCCTGAAAACCCAATACAAAAAGCAGACCGGCCCGACCAAGTAAAAGGCGGTGTAGTGAACATTCTGCGCAAGCCAAAGAAACGAACCAGCCAAGAACAGACGCCCCGCGCCTGAAAGCCTGCCGGAACCGTGGTCCATCTCATCGCGCATCAACAGCCAGAACGCGAACAACGCAATTGGCAGGCCGAGGACTCTCGACTCCGGCTGCGGCGTCCAAAGGACAAACGTCGGAGACGCCGCCAATAGAAGAAGCGAAATCAGTGCCACCGTCCGATGGCGAATCAGCGCCGCCGCGAACCACGCCCAGGCCAGCAGGATCAGCCCGTGCAGAATCGTGGTCCAAAGTAACAAGAACCGAAACGCGCCGGTCTGCTCACCAAATGTCGGCAGCGGATGCGACGGAAGGCTGATCCCGAGCTTCAGAGGCAGATAGGAGACAAGATAGAAGTACGGTTGCAGCGCGTTGTAGTAACTGAACGCCCCCTTCCAGTCCCGAACCGTGTCCATGCCTTTGATGAAAAGGACACGGTCATCCATCACCCATCCATAAACATATCGAAAGTTTAGCAGCCAGATAAGCAGATAGGACATCACGAGCGAACTTGCCAGTGCCCAATACGCGCGCCGCGAAATGTCCTCGCTTGACTTACTCACGGTGCGCTCGCACTACTGATCGAAAAAGTCAGCTCATTGGATTCCGATCGGCCATACCGCAATAGCACACGGTACTCCCCCGGCTGCGCCAACATCGCCGGAGGAATCACCGCGGTCAACATCGACTCCCCGCCGTACGAAGTCGTCAGCGGTTTGCCGTCGAAGACAATCACCGTTCCCGCGAGAGCGTTTTCACACTCAATGCCAATCGCCGATCCACCGTCAGACTGCACGTTAAACCCTACGCCCGCCTGCGTCTGCGCCGGATGCAGTCGAATCAGCCGTAGCGGCTTGTCCCCGGGCTGAACTCGCTCCGCGGCTCGCCGCTCTCTCTCCTCCGACGTTCCCACGACCCAATCAAGCCTTCCGGATTCTCCCGTCCAACTCGAAAGGTAAGCAGCGTATACGCCCGGCGAACCGACCAGCTCCACGGGCACCAGGGCCGTAAGGTAGGTCTCGCTCGCTCGCGTCGTCACCAATCGTCGATCACCCAACACAAGCACCGTGTCCGGCGCGGCATGCTCGGCCCGAATGGCAATGGCCGACTCACCGTTCGCCTGCACGTTGCAGCCAACGCCGACCAGGACAAAGTCCGGCTCCAGCGCCACAAGTTCCGGCGGCGGCGCCTTGTCGGCGGGATCATATCTGGCCATGCCGTTGTCGATATCGATCACGACATTTCGATCATCCACTTTGCCTTCCAGCGTCGCCGCGGAATCGTACCCGACGAAACGCACGGCGAGCCCCGGCTGGCGCAATAACTCCGGCACCATAGGCCCGATGCCGCCCGCCGCCAGCGCCCACCGCCAATGCTCGGGATTGGCGGCCAGAAACGTCATCGACTCCAGCGAATGACCCCGAAACGCCTCGATGACCGGCCGCTCAATCTGCCGCGTTCCTCGCGCGGCAAACTGCCAATGATAGTTTGAATTCTGATTGCTCAAATTCCCGTTGAGCATGATCAAGACCAACGCAGGGGCCCAAAGAAATCGCACCAGCCAACCCGCGCGATCGAGGCTGATCGCCAGAAGCACCGCCGCCCCCGCCAAGGGCTCATACATGTAGTACATCTGTAGATTTCGCGTGAGCAGCGTCGGGCCGAAGTACGCGGCGATCCACACCGCTCCAATGACAAGCCGCCATTTCGCGCGGCGCCCCGCAAAAAGCGTCAGAGCCAACAACAAGATGAACCCCGCAAATTGCCGCCACTCTACAACTTCGGCCGTCCACCCCATTCGCGGATACCGCTCGACCAGCCATTCGCTGATCCCCCTGGCCGCCGTTGTCGCGAAATCATCCGGAAACGTGTCCACCGATAGATTAGCTAGCGCCGAGACAAAGACCGTCGTCTTGCGCAGAGTCTGGTTCCACAGCAGCATCGGCGAATAGACCGTGCTCGTCGTCGGCATCGCGGTCACGATGGACGTTCGCATCGCCAGATAAATGCCGACGAGCACGACGAGCGGAACAAGCCTGAGAATCCACCGTCCGCCGCGACCCCGCCATTGCCCGGGCACGATCACGCGGAAGAAAACCATTGCGCCGACGACCGAGACCACCACCAGCCCATAATCCTTCGTGAATATCGCCGATGCAGAAAAAAGAATCGCCACGATGTAATCGCGCCGCCGATGTGATTCCACATACCTCAACCAACTCAACACCGCAGCGAGCAAGAGCATCAGACTCATCACCGAGTCATTGCAGTTGATGTAACCAATGTTTGTCAGGTGAATCTTTGAAACAGCGAAGAGCACAACCCCGGCTGATCGGGCATACCGGGATATCGTCAACCGGAGCAGAACGCGATGAAGAAGCAAGACGACGATCACCGAGCCGGCATAATTCCGAACGTGGTGCGCCCACGGGTCCAGCGGGAGAATCTTCATCCACAGGAGATTGACCGCGCTGAAGACGGGCCGGAAAAAGATGTTATCCGTTGCCCTCCAAACGCCGCCCCACAAACTGTCGCCTGCCGCTCGATACTGACCGAGGTAAATGAAGTCTTCGCCCAGAAAATAGCTGTCAAAAGCGGGCAGCGTCATCCACAACATGATCGCCCCGCAGACGAGCGTGACGATGGCCGACTCAATCCAGCTTCCCGGTGCCTTGCTGGAGACCAGTCCCGCGGATGGGTCGCTCGCGGAGTAGGCCGGCGCGGCGCCGCGCGATTGAGGCGCCGTCGCTCTCAATGATGACCCGCTCGACGGATCGGCTTGCGAATTCAGAATAGGAACCCTCGCTTGGCGACTCTCTATCGGCGATCTTTTCCTGAGCCCCGACGATAGGCTGATCTTCCGGTGGTGCGCGGGGTGGGTCAAGCCAATTGCGTCTCTGCCGGACCACCGCTACGCTCCGAATCGCGCTGATCCCATTCGTACCCACCCATTCACGCATGGGCGTGAAGGGGGCGAGAGTGTTCAGAGGTTTCAAAAGGTCTCATGAATCCTACGGCCAAGAAATGGACGCTTCGCCTTATCAAGCTCGCCGTTTGTGCGGGTGCGCTGTGGTACCTCTCCGGCAAGGTAACGTTTCGCGACTACGCGAGGCTCGCGGAATCCCCGAAGCTCAAACAACGCATCATGTCCGAAACCGGCGATTCGCTTGTCATTCTCAACACCGCCACCGGGCAGTCCCAGACAATCTCCTCTGAAGCACTCGCTGCCCAGGATTCGCTGAAGCCCGGCCAGCGCCCGATCGAACGAGGCCTTTTCTACATCATCCGCTCCGCAAACTGGTCGTGGACCGGCTGGGCCATCGCCACCATGGCGCCGATTCCCTGCATTCTCGCCTGGCGATTGCGATACCTCCTCGCCATGCAACAGATAGTCCTCAAGTTTCGCGACGCCGTTCTGCTCACCTATGCGGGCAACTTTTTCAACTTCGCCATGCCCGGCACGACCGGCGGCGATGTCTACAAGGCCTATCACGTGGCCAAGCGAACCACGAAACGGGTCGAGGCCGTCACCATCATCATTCTCGATCGCGCCATCGGCATGATCAGCTTTCTGATTCTCTCCGTGGGCGCATTACTTATTGCCCGAAAAGAGGAATTGCTCGGCGAGTACGGAGCATGGGTCTCCTACCTGATGCTTGCCTTTTTCGTAGGATGCCTGTTGTTCTTCTCGCGCCGCGTCCGCGATCTGCTGCGATTCGAAAAACTGCTCGCCAGACTGCCCTTCGGTGACAAGATTCGCCGCATCGACGAGACCGCCTACCAGTTTCGACATCACCCCGTTCGCGCGATGAACTCTCTCATCGCCACTTTCGCCAGCCACTTCCTCGGCGTAACCGTGATTTATTTTCTCGCCCGCGGATTTGATATTCACCCGAAGGCAGACGAGTCTGTTCGCGATTTCTATATCGCCTGCCTGCTCTCCACCGTTGTCGGCCAGTTGTTCTCCGCCGTACCCATCAGCGTGCAGGGCTTCGGCCTGATGGAGGCCGTTTTCTATCGCGTACTCGTCGTCGGAGGATGGGCGACGGCCTCGCAGATGCTCGCCCTCACACTGTCGTTCCGAATTGTGCAGATCTTCTGGGCCTTGCCCGGCCTCATCGTTCCCTGGCTCGGCTTCGAAGCGCCGCCGAACGAAGAACCTAATCAAGGTGCGACCGGTCCAAACCTTCCCTTGCCAGAGGCCTAATCCAGGCCCCCCGTCGTCGGAATCACTTCCACTCCTGAGCCCGCCGGTGTCGCCTCGTTAGGATTCGGCAAGTAAAGAAGTGCATTCGCTTCCGAAAGCCCGAATGGATCGCTCGAACCCGACCACTTTGTTGGTGCAGCAAGTAGCCCCCTTGCCTCCTCGCTCCACACCTTCGCGGGAACATAGGCCGGCCGCGAATCGCGATGCGGCTTGATCTCCTCCGAAAGCGTCACCCGCACCGTCCTCGGAGGCAGCGGTTCAAAACCCTGCAAGCCGCGAATCGCCATCCGCACAAACAGCCACGCACAGACAAATGCACTTACCGGATTACCGGGAAGACCGAATACCTGCTGGCCAGCCGGCCCGACGCCGTACGCCATCGGCTTGCCCGGCCGCATGGACACCCCGTGAAACCGCCACTTAACTCCGAGAGACTCGAACGACTGCGGCACCAGGTCATGCGTGCCCATCGACATACCGCCCACAGTCAGCACAATCGGGCACTCCATCGCGCTTCGAAGCGTGGCAATGAGTGCCTCGGATTCGTCCGGCGCGGAACTCGGCGGCCGTGGAGATGCCCCAAACTCGCGCATCATGGCCGATAGCATCGGCCCGTTACTGTCGTAGATTTGTCCGAAGCGACGCTCGTCCCCGGCCCTGACCAGTTCGTCGCCCGTCGACACGAGCGCAACTTGAACCTGACTTGCAACTTCGAGCGTCGCCGCGCCGGCCGTCGCAGCCGCGGCGATTTGCGCCGCCCCGATTCGCAAGGGCGGCGTCATAACAACATCGCCCTTGCGCCGATCGCTGCCCTGACGCGAGACATTCTTCCCCTGCGCAACTGCAACACGCAGGACCACGCTATCTGCATCGACTTCGCAATCTTCAATGCGAACAACAGCATCCGCCCCCGACGGAATCGCAGCGCCGGTGTTAATCTGCATGGCCTCGCTGCAACCGACCGTCACGTCCGTAGCCCGCCCGGCGGCAATGAGCCCAAGAATCTTCAGACGCGACCCGGCGGCGGCGCAGTCCGCCGACCGCACCGCAAATCCGTCCATCATTGACCTGTCAAAAGCGGGATAGTCGTCGT
>CAZCGF010000032.1:24816-26637 GCA_964498115.1 uncultured Planctomycetaceae bacterium
ACGATGACGATGACGCTGACACGATAGCAACTCTTCCTGCCGCGCAGAATCGTCAACGCGCGTTCATGGAAACAGAATCAGTCTTCTTCCCGTCCTTCTTGGCATTGTCGTCGCCTGCTTTCGGAACGACGACCAGCCGAATCGCGCGATCATCCGTCATATACTTGGCCGCGACTTCCTTCAGTTGTTTGGCTGTGAATGTACTGAACACATCGGGAAGTTGCTTCATCTCCTCAAGCGTGTGCTTGCGATAGACCATCTCCCTGATCTGAGTGAACCAGAAGTCCGGCTCCTTCATCTTCGTGTCCAGGTCGATGATCACCTGCTTCTTTGCAGTCTCTACTTCTTCGTCCGTCGGTCCATCCGCCGCGAATGCTCGCATCATCTCCAGAACCGTGTCCGCAAGCTTTTCCGCATTCTTCGGGTCAGTCGGCGCCGCCCCAAAAATCATCCCCAGCCCGGGAATCGTCCGCGCCGGCTGGCTCTGACACCCAATGCCATACACGAGCTGCTCTTCCTCGCGAATCCGCTTGGTAAACCGATCCGTGATGATTCGCGTCGCCACAGTCAACGCTCGGCGATCCATCGTGTCCCGCTCCTCGCAGCCGACGAACCCCGCCAGCACGATGGCCTTTGGTGTCACCGATTCAAACTCTATCTTTTTCTCATAGGGCCCGGCGCCGCGACTGAGCTTCCTGAAACCATCCATCGCGGCAAAGTCGCTGGACCGCTCCGGCAAGGCGCCCACATATGCACACGCCAGTTCCATCGCCTTGTCCAGTTTGATATCACCTACAATCGTCATCTCGATTGCCGCCTTGTCGGTGATGTGTCGCAGCCAGGCCATGCCCGCATCAGGCGCGAGCTTCTCGATCTGCTCCGGCGTCAGGTCCACCAGTCGAGGATCGGACGCGAGCACCGTTTGCTCCATCGCCGTCCGCAATTGCCCCTGGGGCATCTTCTTCATCATTTCAAGCTGCTGGATTCGCTGTTGCTTCCAATTGTCAAACGCCGCCTGCTCGATCTTTCCATCAGTCAACAGCGCATAAGCCAACTCCAGCCCGAAGCCCAGATCTGCGGGCGAGCCGCTGAGCGAAACCGTGAGCGCATCTGTGTCAATGCTTCCGCCAAGCCGAATCTTCCGGCCGGTCATCAGGTCGCGCATTTGTGTCGAGTCGAGTCGCGACGTCGCAGGGTGGTTGAATGCGATCTCCGCCACCTCGCTCACCCCATGATTTTCAGCCGTCTCCTCGATCTTCCCACCCGGCATCACCAGGCTGACCAGCACCTTATCCTTCTCATAGTCCATAAACCGGTGATGTACGATGACGCCGTTGGAGAGAGTCGCAGTCGTAATCTTCAGTTCATCATCTGTTTTTGACGATACGACCTTCCCGGCCTTGGGCTTGGCTGCGAGGAGCGGCTGAGCCTTCGTCGCCTTCGTGGGTGCGGTTGTCCTCTTCGCCCATGCCTCAGAGGCAACCGCAAGGACATCGCTCTTCGAAGGAATCTCCAGGCCGTCCTTCTTCTCCGGCATCGCCAGCGTGTAGGTGTATTCCGCCGACTTGAAGTTCGTCACAAACGTCTTATGGATTTCGCCGACCGTCACGTCGCCCAGAATCGTCTTCTTAAGCTCCAGCTCCTGCTGGGCGGAAAGGATGGGCTCCATCTGACCAATTGCCCGGCTGATGCGATTGATCAACATCGAAGCATCCAGCGTCGATTCTTGCTCGACGGCGCGCTCCGCATTCGACAGGAACTCCTCTTTCGCCAACTTCAATTCAGCGTCAGTGAATCCGTGCTCGATCGCTCGATTCGTCT
>CAZCGF010000033.1:0-2358 GCA_964498115.1 uncultured Planctomycetaceae bacterium
CTTGAGATGACGAATAACGTGAAGCCAAGACTCAAGCTGATTGAAAACGGTAAGATTATTTGGCAAGCCCCAGACCGAATTGAGCAAGGCGGTATGTGAAGCGCTCGGGATGGTCAAGTTCGATCGCCGCGCCAATCTCTCTTCCGAATGAAACCTGTTCTTGACCGCGCGATGTACTTGGTAGCGCCATTGGTCTCGTGGATGTGACGGGGCCTATGGAGAATGAGTGTTCCCCCGAGATGAGTTGGTTCAACTAGCTGAGAACGAAAATGGTTCCCGGAATCTTCAACTTACTGGTAAGCGTTCTTGGAGATTATTCGCCGCGTCATATGGCTTTGGAACCGGACATAGCGACCTTCTTTGTTATATGCACACTGGTGAGTCTCACCTTACATATGCTGTCTCGGCGGTTCGTGCTTGCCTGTATTGTCAGCATTGTTGCCATTCATATTGTAGAGTACATCGCGTTTGCGATTAGCGAAGGAGCCGGCCCTCATGTAATGTGGTCATTTCCTAGCATTCTCCCAACAGTTTTTTTTGCATCTCCGATCACTCTGCTTGTCGGTGGAGTGGTAGCTTTGTGGAAAAGAAGTCGAGTATCATTTGGACAGCGTCCAGACATATTGCAAATCCAAGATTGCACATCTAGGCAAGCGAGCGATGATTCCGCGACCCCGGCCGTGACTTCATGTTGCCAGTGCCATGAAAACCTGACGGTGTTCCTGCTCACACAAGCAGAACCGCTAGAGAAACTTTCGTGTCCCCGTTGTGGAGCAAAGCTCGCTCAAGTGCATTCTCAAGCGGAGTCCTAACGGATTGCGGAAAAACTCAGGATAGAGGGCATGTTTTGCTCTAATGGCTCGCCCAAGCAGGTTGAACAAACCACGCGCTTTGCCCCGGACGGACCCTAGCTTGTCGCCTTGTCCTTGCCGAGGCCGTACTTATCCATGCGATACTTAAGCTGATCGCGCGAGAGGTGCAGGAGCTTGGCCGCCTGGGTCTGGTTGTCGTTGGACAAGGCCAGGGCTTGTTTGACGAGCTGCTCTTCGATCTCGTCGATGCAAATTCCACCGGCCGGCAGGCGGACGAAGACGGACGAATCGCGCGTCTCTCCGCGGCCGAGGACCAGGTCGTCCGGGCCGATCTCGTTCTGCTTGCACAGGAGCACCGCGCGCTCGATGACGTTGCGAAGCTCGCGGACATTTCCCGGCCAGGAATAGGCGGGCAGCTTCTTCAGCGCCGCCGGCGTCATGCCGTGGACATCCTTGCGAAACTCCTTGGCATAGACCTGCACGTAGTGCTCGGCGAGGAGCTCGACGTCGCCGTCCCGCTGACGCAGCGGCGGCAGATCGACGGGAATGATGTTCAGCCGATAGAACAAGTCCTCGCGAAACTTGCCCTCCTCCATGAGCTGATTGACGTCGCGATTGGTCGCGGCAATGACGCGCACGTCGACCTCGATATCGTGAACGCCGCCGACCCGGCGAAACACCTTCTCCTCTAGAAAACGCAATAGCTTGGCCTGCAACTGCGGCGGCATGTCGCCCACCTCGTCGAGGAAGACCGTGCCGCCGTCGGCCAGCTCGAGCAGGCCCTTTTTCATCTGCCGCGCGTCGGTGAAGGCCCCGCGCTCGTGACCGAAGAGCTCGCTTTCGAGCAGCGTCTCGGTGATGGCCGTGCAGGTGATGTTCATGAAGGGCTTGTTGGCCCGATCGGAGTTGTAGTGAATCGTCTTGGCGACGAGGTCCTTGCCGGTGCCGCTCTCTCCGCGCAGGAACACGGTCGACGCGCCGCTGGACGCCACGTCGCTGATCATCTGAAAGAGCTTCTGCATCGCCGCGCAGCTGCCCAGGAGCTTGGAGAAGCCGTACTCCTGCTTCATCCGTGCCCGCAGGTCGCGCAGCTCGCGCTTGAGCTGGGTCGTGGCGAGGGCCTTGTTGACGGTCAGCATCAGCGTGTCCATCTGGAAGGGCTTGCTGACATAGTCGAAGGCGCCGAGCTTCATGGCCTGTACGGCCGACTCGACGCTGCTGTAGGCGGTCATCATGAGGACGACGACGTCCTGATCCTGGCCGCGGATCAGCTCAAGCACTTCTAATCCGGTCTTGTCGGGCAGCTTGTAGTCCAGCATGACCAGGTCGTAGGTCGCGGCGGCCCACTTCTCCAGGCCTTCCTCGGCCGTCTCGGCCTCGTCGACCATGTGCCCTTCATCCTGGAATCGCTGGCGCAAAGACCAGCGGATGAGCTTTTCGTCTTCGATGATGAGGATGCGGGTCTTACTCATGGGACAGCCGGGAACTCCACGGTGACGCGTGTGCCGGCCGACGGCCGACTTTCGATCAGGATCACGCCCTGATG
>CAZCGF010000033.1:2458-25031 GCA_964498115.1 uncultured Planctomycetaceae bacterium
TGAAACGCGGGCTCCTGGCGCAGGAGGATCATCGACTCGGCGACGATCTCGCTCAGATCGCATCGGGCAACCGTGGGGTTTTGCGGCCTCGCGTAAAGCAGCAGGTCCTTGACGGCGGCATCGAGCCGGTCGATCTGGCGAAGGGCCTCTTCGATGATCGGCTTGTGGGGATGCGCCTCGCCGAGTTCGGAGCCCAGCACCTGGATCGCGCCGCTGATTCCGGCGAGCGGGTTTTTGATTTCGTGGGCCAGTGAGGCGGCGACCTGCCCGATCGTCGCGAGGTGCTCGCTCTCGCCGAGGCGCTGCTCGAATTGCAGCCGCTCGACGGCCTGGGTCCGATCGACGAAGTCCTCGCGATAACTGTCGTTCATCACCGCCAGCTCAAGATCGAGCAGCTTGTGCACGGCGCTGGTGACGACGGCGGCGTTTGGAAGTCGAGCCTCCATGATGACGCGGACCAGCTCGCGGCGGATGACGCTCATGCCGAAGAACATGAGGTGCTGAGGAAGATTCACGCGGACATGGGTGCGACCGATCCGGCTGCGCTGCTCGAAGTAGGCCTGGTCGTATTCGCCGCAGAAGAGCTGATCGACCCACAGGCGTAGGTACTGCCGAAGGCGCTCCAATCGCCCTGCCTCCGCGTCCAAGATGGCCTGGGCCTCCTCATCCTGCAGCAGCGAGCCATAAAACCCGTCCACGACGCTTTCGAGAAAGGGGCGCAAGCGCTGTCGAGCTTCCGATAGCGCGAGCTTGTCTTCGCCGGTAAAATCGACAAATCGCTGAAATTGCGCGAACAGCTCTCCGGACATGCCCCGATCATATCGCAAAGCGGCGCTAATGACCCGATCCTTGGCGCCATAGGCGATCTGGGCCTGCGGCCGGAGTTCGCTGCTGCGCTTCGCCATCCTCAAACTCCAAAGTGGAGCCCGCTTACGTCCCCGCAGGACGCAAAAACAATCGGGCTTATTGCTCCTGGAATAATCTCACCCGCCGAATTCTCGCGAAGGGTGCAAATCCCGTTCCACGGGAGCGGCAACAGGCGGGCATGGACGAATTGGAACCCCGCGGCCGGCGAATGCGGCATGTGAGGACCGAATATGCCCGGAGTCTGCGGAATTCTGCGAGCGGCGTGCGGACAAATCCTCTCTGCCGGCGACCGGGCGGGGCAGCTTTGGATGGGAAACGTCCGTTTTGATCGACCGGGGCAGCCCGCCTCTTGTCGAAACCGCATTTCAGCCCGGCCGGCCGTGTGACGCAAAATCAGATGGCATAAGCATTGCTCGTTGTAAGCGTGCGGCGGATGCGGCTCATTCGCCCGGTAAGGCGGCAAACCTGAGGTGCGGCGATGAAGACCGTTGATCCTGCGATTGAGGCTCGACTCAGAAGTGAAATCTGCCCGAGGTGCAGTCGTTACACGGCGCAGGGCACATGCAGTCTGCCAAGCTCCCGGCCGTGTGCGATCTTTCGCAATTTGGGCGACATCATTGAGATCGTTCGCCAGACCCGGTCGGGGCGCATCGACCCTTATGTGGACGGCGTCCGGCTGAACGTCTGCGGCGCGTGTCCTCACGAGGACGATCACGGCTCATGCCCCATGCGAGATCACGTGGATTGCGCGCTGGATTCATATCTGCCGATCGTCGTCGATTACCTCGAATCCGCACTTGCGCGGGAAACGAAACAAGGCGCCGCCAATGCCGTACCGGGAGGGACCACCAAAGATCCCAGCGATCGTCCGAGCCGGTAAGAAAAAGAAGCGACGAAGGGAGGATGACCATGAACGCTCATGAACTGATGGACAAGGTGAGCAACGAGCATCAGAAAGTCATCGACCTGTCGGAACGTCTTCGCGAAAAAGTATCCATGGCGCCGCGCGTGAATCGGGCGGAGTGGCTTCAGGACGTCCGCACGGAGTATGAGCATCTGCGTGCCCACCTGATCAAGCACATGGCCCTTGAGGAGCAGGACGGCTTCATGGTCTCCGTCGCTGAGCAGCGCCCCGCACTCACGCGAGAGATCGAGCGGCTTGCTCATGAACACATCGAGATTACCAAACTGCTCGGCCTCATCCAGCGCGAGCTGAATGAGGTATCCGAGAAGGACCAGCTCCTGCTGCTGGATTGCTGCCGGAGGATCCAGGCCCTTCTCCAGTATGTGGAGCATCACGAACGGGACGAGAATTTCCTCGTGCTTACCGCTTTCACCACCGACATCGGCACGAAAGACTGACGTCGGCCGGGCTGCCCGCTCCAGCGTAATTGATCACACGATCCATCGTAAAAAAGAACCGGCCCCCCGGAGCAGTAACTCCGGGGGGCCGATGTAATGAACACTTGGACTCAGACCGTACTTACGGCTGGGTCACCTGCAGGACGAACTTGCCGTCCGGCGGATTCGTCGCCGTGCCGCCCTTGACGGCGCCGGAGATGCGAATCAGGAAGGTTTGTCCGCTCGGAAGCTGACTTGCCGCCTGAGCCGCATTTCGAATCAACTGTGCCTGGCGACCCTGGAAGAACAGTTGGCTCGTGCCAAGGCCTGTCGGACAGCCGTCGTCGTTACAACCACCGTTGACTACGATCTGCGAATCAGCGGCCGACGTAACCGGACAACCCATGTTGCCGATATCCGTCTTGTGGACCGAGATGATCGCGTCAAAGGTCGTATCCAGCGTACACACCTTGAACGTGGTTGCCGCAGCCGGCGTCACCTGCGTCCAGCGGTAATACACGTCACGCGTATTGGCCGCGGGAGCACAACCCGAGCTGCTGCCCGGGTCGGTCGAGGCGCCGATCGTCGTACCAACGATCGGACCTGCAGGACCGGTTCCGAGGTTCGTGGCGTTCGCACACTGGTCGTTCGCGGGAGCGACCGGGTTGAACGCACAAACGGCACTGGACACACTCACCGGGCCCACGCAGTAGGACATATCCCGATCAACAATCTGATACGGGAATGATGTCGCACCGGTGCTTCGGATGGCGGCCTTCTGATTACCGCCTTCAGCCGAAGTCGCCCAGAGGAACACGCACGGGGCATTTACCACGGTGTTCTGGATTTCCACCCAGATACACGCACTTGGCGTGACGTTAACCGCGGTGTGGAACGCCTCGTACTGGTACTGGACACCACCGCCCTGAACGCCTTCCGGATTGCCCGCCGTAATGGCGACACTCTTGAGAGGCGTCACGTCGAACGGTCCGCCAATGATCGCTGCCGTATTGGGCAAGTCACCGCTGGCGGCGTAGTAGGTGATCCTAAAGGTCTCGGGCGTCTCAACGCCGCCGCCGCAATCGGCAGTACCCTGGCGATGGAAACCGCGGAAGCAGATCTGGTTGATGAAGTTCGCACCGTTTGTAAACAGCGGTCGAATATCATCAGCCGTAGAGACACCGTTGTCCGCATCGGAGACGTAACCACCCTGCTGGAGGTTGTTGCCGAGCAGGTGCGGCAACTGGCAGCGACCGATGTTTTCGCAGATGCCGGTCGGGCAAGGCGAACTGCAATCGGCGCCTGCCAGCCAGATTCCGCCCTGTGCATTACAGGCAACTTCGGAAACTCCGGCGGTACACGTCGTGTCAACACAGCACCGACCCGTCGGGCAAGGACAGCTTGCGCCCTCTACCCACAGACCACCCGCTGCGTCACATGCGGACTGAATGGTTGAAGCACACTGAGTTGCCATGGCCATGTCGAGGTAGCAGCAGCGACCGAGCGTACATGACGGATTCTGGGGCGCACAGGTCCCGTTCTCCGACCACTCGCCGCCCAGAACCGCAACACAGTCACCCTCGGTGGTGATACTGCAGACCACGCCGCCCAGCGGCAGAGGATCGTGGCAGCATCGGCCGGTCGGCTTGCCGCATCCGTCCTTCGCAATGCGAAGGTTGATGCTGAACGCAAGGTCGCGAATGCCGATGTTTGCCGCCGTACAGGCACTGTAATCAGTCGGCAGGTCGTCGGCGCCGTCGCCGATGGCGTGACGCGTATCGCCCTGTGACGACTGCTCCCAGACCCACTTGCACAGGCTCTCGGGAGTGTTGTTGGTGATCTCAATCCAGTACGTGTTGCCGGCCGTCACCGTGAGCGGCGTCGCCAGCGTGGCGGAGTAGAAGTACTCCGTCAGCAGGCCGGCGGGCGTAATGATCGCACCGCCCGTCGTCGCACGGGTCGCATTACCGACATACTGGCTGCCCGGCGGCTCGATGCGCGTGCCGGGGCAGCGATTCACTGAACCGCTGTAGAACGTGATCTGGAAGCAATCGGGCTCCGGACCACAATCGGCGCCGGCCAGGTCGGCATAGCCGCCCCACCAGCAAACCTGGGTGATCTGACCGTTTTCCAACGGCCGGAAGCAATCAGCCGCTCGCTTGTCAGGTGAAGGCGTACCCGGAGGAGGCGTGATCTCAAGATCGCTCTCCGTGGCGCCCATGCTGTCAAACGGGAACTGACTGGTCGCCGCATCGGTGCAGACCGCATCGAGCGTGCACACCGGCTTGTTCGCCGTAACGAGCAGGCTCACGAAGCCGGACAGGTCGCCCATGTCGATCGCACCGCTGCTGTCGATGTCAGCACGGCAGTAGTTGGCCGAGAAGCAGCCCAGGAACTCGTCAAACACGGTGGGCGGCGTAAAGAGGACGCTGACCCACTTCTGAATGTCGAGTCCGTTGACCTTGCCGTCGGCATTCATATCACCAAGGCAGCAACCGGCGGGCTGGTTAAAGCCGGAGCACTCCGCCTGAACGACGTACTCAGCGCTGCAATCCGTGGTGCCAAGACCACCGAATACAGACTGGGTGACTCGCAGGTAGTAAGTACCCGCACAAACGCTCGCGCTGATTTCCAGCGGCGTGGGAGTACCTGCCGGCGGCTCACACGCAAACGAGACCGAGTTGGACGCCAGGACGAAGATGCTGTCGCAGTCGCCCTCGGGATCCGCAAAGATATCGAGCTGACCGGCGAACTCCTGACTAATGACGCGCCAGAAGATCGTGCGCGGCTCAGTCACGACGAGCTTGAACCAGTCTTCGTCGCGGTTCACGAACAGGTTGTTACCGATACAGGAACCACCGACGCCCGTGCAGGGCTCGTTGGCCGGACAATCCAGAGGATTGTCGCAGGGGAACGGATGGCGGTAGTTACCCGAGCGACCACAGATCGTGACCGGACCGCCGGAGCAGTCGATCGTCGGGCTGTTAAAGTCGAAGGTCGCGGAGTTACATCCACCGTTCCACGTATCCTGCGGATTCGGATCGTTCGTGTCCTGGCAGATCTGATCGTTGCCTTCATCGATCGATCCCATCGGGCAAGTCGCGGGACAGGTGAAGCACTGATTCAGTGTCTCAACCGTCACTGCGGCAAGCACCGGCGTATCGATCGGGTCAGTCACCGGATCGACGATCAGCCGCGGCGAACCCGCAAACACGAACTGCTTGCCGGGGATGTTCGACGAACCGACCGCGATGTAGATGATCTGGCCGGCGGTCACATCCATGCCCGGTCCGACGGAAAGACAGAGACAAGCGTTGCTCGTCGCGTTGATTCCGCCGTAGCACGGCGCCACAGTCAGCGCGCCGTTTGCGGTGCTCTCGGTCGAAGTACAGTCATCACCGTACTTGATCAGCGATCCAAGATCGCAGTCACCGCTTGACAGGACCGAACTATAGACACCGATGATCGAATCGTAGAAGCCCGCACTGCCGCAGGAGTGGATGACCACGCCGCCGACCCCGGGAACTTCATATTTCAGATACATGATGTCGAGGATGCCGCGGGTCAGGCTACCTGAGCCCACGCCATCGCCGAACTCGCTGCCGACATCGACGTTGAGGTCGATCGCACGGAAGCAGGCATCGCCGACGCCGGGGCAAGGATCAGCCTTGCAGCCCGCGACGGGATCACCAACCATTGGATCGCCCTGATTGAAATCAGTGGACGACCGCGGGAATCCGTTGAGGCCGAGACAGGTCGGCTCATCAATCGTGATCTGGCAACTGCCGTCAGCAAAACAGCAGCGGCCGGTCTGAAGGGTAAACGGTGAACTTCGCGGAATGAAGTCGATGCCGAGTCGGACCGGACCACCCGCGGGGGCAGCCGGAGTAACCGGGCTTCGTCCACGACCCACGCGAATCTTGATGCAGTCGCCCGGATCGAAGAAGGAACCGCTGCCTGCTTCGACAGGAATGACCAGGTGGCCAACGCTGTTGAACTTGAAGTTCGTGCCGTTGTCCAGAATCTGGTCGCTGCAGGCGTACTGAGGCGCACCGCAAAGGCCGACACCGCACATGTTGACCGCGTTGGGCTGACCGTAAACGATGATCCACGCATCAATGGCACTGCCAGCGGTGCTGAGCACCACGTCACCGGAGGTAATCGGCGTACCATTGAAGTTGGTCGGGATTCGGTAGTTATAGAAAACGTCCTTGCGAATCAGGATGTTTCCGGCCGAAAGGGGCTCAAGGTTACAGTCCGCGGGATCCTGAACCGGATTGGTCGAATCCGACGCGAAGCTGGTATCTGGCGTCACCTCTACCATGGGGCCGGTGAGAGGGGTACCCTTCATGCCGCAATCGTCGTTGCTCGGAACACCGGGGCATCCGGCGCCGGCACACAGGGTGCCGTCACCTTGATACTGGCCGGCGCGGCCGAGACAAGCGACTTCGGCCAACTCGGAGCAGCCGGCAGGACTTGCGTCACAGCAGGCGCCGGTCGGCAGGCTGCACGTGCCGCAGGATACCGACAGGCGGTATCGCGTATCGCAGGGGATGCCGGAGAAGGTGTCCGGTCGAACGCGGATGTACCACGTGCCGGCAGGAAGACATCGGACGATCGACAGTACATCGCACGCGCGCCCGGCCTCAAAGTCGAGGGCATTGTCGGTGCAGGTCATCGGATCGCCGCCGTTGTTGATCAGCGAAATCTGAGCACTGAATCGGGCATTCAGGTCAATGGTGACCTGGGTGGTCATGGTCAGCACAAGCTTGTACCAGTCGTTGTCGCGCGAGTCGGCCGGACCCGTGCAGACCATCGTGACACAGGTCTGTCCAGCGCTGCAGTCTGCGTCCACGGTACAGGCGGAGTTGTAAGTGCCTGCGGTTGCGCAAATGCTCTGACCACATGCAATGGTCGGCAACGACGGGATCAGACAATTCTCGTTGTAGGTGTCAACGTAACCGGCGGAGCAATTCGGCTCGGCATCCACGGTCGCCCCGGCACAGGCGTCGGCTTGTGAGATACACAGCGCACAGGCAGGATCGGTCATGCCGAAGTCGCTGCACAGGCCGGGCTTCCAGACGTTGGTCGTGTTGACCAGACAAAGCGAGCGGAAGACGGTGTCGGTGCAGGTTCCGTTGCCCATGCCGTCGTTTGTGTCGCGATCACAGCAAGCGCCGGGATCGCCGGGGTTGGCAAATACCTGAACCTGAAGTCCGGCGTAGGGATCGCCGCCGAACCAGAAATAGTCGTCCATCTGGCCCGGGCCCAGGTCTTCGCAGGTACCGTTGTTGTTGGGGATCACCATGTTGTCTTCGGTGAAGCCCAGCTCAGCGGGACCGCCGATTCCCCAGCCGGCGCCGGCTGCTTCTGCCGGAACCATCATGCCGATCCAGAAGAAGTCTTCATCAAGGAAGAGAGGAGGACTGATGTCGAAGTTGACAATGTTGAAGGGGTTGGTCGCCGGAACGTTCTGAGTCGCCGTGTAAAGAACGACGGATCGTGAGTCTTCCGGGCAAATCGGGAAATAGTTTCCGCTTCGGACGATCAGGGTGTACGGGATCAGACCACCCGTATTATTCAGATCACCGAGGACGAATGAGAAGCGGCAAATGAATCGGTCGATGCCCACCAACGCACAGTCGTCGTAGGTAGGCGTCTCCGCCGGATCATTGATGTTTGCGGCGGCATTCGGGCCGTTCAGGTTGTCGTAGATGAGAATCTCGCAGGGCTCGAGCGTACAAGGCGGCGGCTCACCGCGCGGGGCGCCGTCCAGCCGATTCTGCAATTCCGGAGGCGGAATCATCGGAAAGACCGGCTTGGTGTTGTAGTTCGAATTCGGCCGTGCCTGCGGGACGTAACTGCGATCGCGTCGCAGTGCACCGTCCGGCAATGCCGGCTGATACGCGCCGTCAGCGGTCGGAGTCCCGACCGAATCCGGACGCGAGCGATTGGCATTCTCCGCTTGAACCGGAGCCTGTCCGAAACAAACGCATGCAAGAATCGCTGCGCAACATAAGGACAACTTTCTCGTCATCTACCCAACTCCTTCCCTAAATACCCACTCGTAGCGACAATGAATTGCTCGCCAGACTACTGGTTTACAAAACAAGACTGAGAAATGATTGGAAATCGGCGAGATCAGACGCCAAGTCTACTTTCAAGAATCGGCGAACTGTGCACTCCACCACTCCCCGGGACGCCGAAGAACTCGACTTCCCGGTCCAACCCATCTCTCCCACTATCATTGATGGTAATCGAATCCGATAGAAAGAGTCAAGAGGAGCGGTCCTAGAATCACCCGATTCTGGGGCATTTTAGGAACCTTCATACGTCAAAAATCGCTCGGACTGGTGAGATGCTATTTTGTTATCGCTAAACGAGTTTTGTTCCAATGTTCATCTCGCGCGTTAACCAATTGTGAGCGCCGAATTCGACTCCTCTGTGAGTGTCGCTAACCGGCGGCATCCAACCTCTGCTGCCTCTCGTCATCTCATGACTGTGGCTTCGTACACAGTCCCTAAAATAGTCCTAAGTCAACCCGCCCTATGCCGCCGCACGCTTCCATGAGCCCCATACCATACTGCCGGATTCTCATAATTCGTACTTAGTGACGGGTGAACAACGAGCCTCATTTTCGGACACATCTGTTTGATTTCCGTTCGATGCCCCTCTAAGCTGCCCTCGATCCTCAAGTTATGTTCGCTTTCCGGGGCCCGAAGGTGCGTTGGCGGCCGGGCGAGCTAACCTCCTGACGATTCCCGTGTCTAAGAAAATGACCGAACCAGCAGACAAGCATGAGACCGCGGGTCACTCCACTCATGCCGAGGATGCCGAACTCGTCGCTCGAGTGCTCAAAGGCGAGATGGCGGCCTACGACCTCCTGGTGGAGCGATATCAAAGACGCGGCGTCTCCGTGGCCTATCGCCTGCTGGGGAATCTGAGCGACGCAATGGACGTGGTGCAGGATGCTTTCTTGCGAGGTTACAAATCAATCGAGTCCCTGGAGAACCACGAGCGCTTCGGCCCCTGGATGATGCGGATCGTCAGCAATCTCGCCCTGAATTTTCGCCGGGGCCGCCGAAAGCACGTTTCATTATCGATCGGCGGAGAGTCTGACGAGTCGCAGGAGGCGGGAATCCCCGATGAGGGGCGGCGAGAACGCAGCGGGGCCGCCGCCATGGAATCAGCCGAGCTCAAGGCCAAGATCGACAGCGGGATCGAATCGCTGCCCGAGGCGCAGAGACTGGCGCTCATTCTCTTCGCGATCGAGCAAATGCCGCAGAAGGACGTCGCGGAGATCATGGAATGCAGCGTGGAAATGGTGAAATGGAACGTCTTCCAGGCGCGGAAGACCCTGAAGGCCAGATTGGCCGATTATCTTGAAGAATGAACCAGATACCCGAACATCTCGATGAACTGCTCTCGCAAGCCGCCGACGGCTCGCTCACACCGGAGCAGCGCGCCGAATTGGACCGCGCCTGCGCATCGGATGCTCGGCTCGCTGTCGAGCTTCGACGCTACCGGTCGCTCGCCCGCCTTCTGCGTGATTGGCGAATGGTCCCGGCGGATACCGACCATTCACAAGTGCTCGAAGGCGTGCGCGGGCAGATCTCGCGGCAGTCGCGCGACGCGGACGCCGAACTGGAGTCGACGCTTGCCGGGTATCGTCAGTTGCCGCATGTTGACTGGGACTCTTTCCACGCGCGCGTGACCGGGGCCATCAGACAGGATCGCGCCGTCGCCGCCTCTACACCAAAGCAATCGATGCGGCAGCGTTCGCGCTGGCGCTTGTTCGCCGGCGTGGGTACGCCGCTCGCGGCCGCCGCTGCCGTTCTTCTCGTCGTGTTTCTGCAGCGCCCGGACGCGCCGAATTCCGGCAGTAATTCACTCGTCGCGCCGTCAATGGTCGCGATTGAGCTTGCCATCCCTCGTCAGACCGGTCGAATTGAGTTCAACTTCGCGACCACCGGCGGTGACGAAGCGATTGCACAGCAGCCGGATAACGTTCCCGGCTCGGCCATCGCCGTCGGACCCGGCACGCTCAGCGGTCAGGAACTTCCCGAAAGCGTCCTGCTCTTCTAGTCCCCTTGCATGTACGAATCGATTAACGCCGAGACACCGGCGCGCGCAATCAGAGCGCGCCCATTCTCGACGAGCGCGCTCGGCCCATTCACTACAAGATGGTGATTCGCGATGCCTGAAAGTTAAGCGGCGGCCGGATCGGCTTGGACGGTCTGCGGCGTTTCCTGCTCGCGTCCGCTCTCCAACTCGCCGGCCTTTGCCTCGGCGACCCGGGCATCCTCGTATCGGCCGACCCGCTCCATGAGCTTGGCAAGCTGGCGAAGGTCATCCGCCTCAAGCCCCCCGTTTTCCGTCCGACGGCTCAACCGATCCGCCAGCTCGCGCAGTTCAGCTCGTGCCGCCGGCGGAACAGCGGCATCTACTTCCGCCAGTGTGAGATCGCGCTGTGACTCGGACTCCGCCTTTATTGCCTCCAGCCGGCGCTCCCGCGCTGTCGGCTCAGTATCGTCCGAGCGAACGCGCTGCTCCACGGCCTTATCCGTTGTCGACGGTTCATCAGCGGGACTGCGCCGCGGGCGGCTGCGCGATTCCCCCTGCGCTCCGGCCTCCACGAACTGTCCGTCGGGGCCGTAAAGACCTGTCCGACGAGACTGCTCGGAACCGGCAGCCCTCAACGCTTCGACATCCACTTCGGCGGCGGGCCCGAAGTCGGTCGATTCACGCGACCGCGGCTCTTCTCCTGTCGGCCGCGGCGGAGCGTGGTATACGGGCAAGTTTGCGGTTATCGCAGATAACATGTCCCCACCTTCCAAGTCTTCCCAGGATCGGCTTCCCAACCGATCACACCCAACCAATGTCGAAGGTCGAATACAAACGCCCCGCCGTCAAACCAAATCAACCATCATTCGATGTGACGATCAACCTGTGCCTGCATACGCCGTCTCTATCGGAACAACCATCAACATGGCGGTTACCGGCTCGCCGCCTAATGAATCGTGAGAGCAACTGATAAGGAACGTTGATGAAGTGAGTTATCGCCCGTCAGAGTGGTCATTGCCCTGCCCCATCAGGCATGGGTACAATCACTTGGGTTCACTTCGTTCTCTTCGCGGGCGATCGTCCGCAAATGTTCGTGATTGCAGGATGGCCGTCATGCGGATCATGATTCTAGAGAATAAGAAGCTCCGCAATGTCCTTCCGATTGAAGGACCGGCCCTGTCCATCGGCTCCAGCCCCGACTGCACCGTCCACCTGCCCGATCCCCGGATCAGCGCCGAACAGGCCAAGTGCATCCAGGACGACGCGGGCTCCTGGTGGCTGGAGATCGTCGACGCCTCCATTCCCACCTGTCTGAACCGTGCCGTTCAAAAGGGCCGGGCCAAGCTGAGACACGCCGACGAAATTGAAATGGGCGCCTATTCAATACGCCTTTTCATCGAACATCAGAACCCCGAGGAGGTTCGCCGCGAGCGTGTCGCCGCCCTCACTCGCCAGCACGCCGAGACACTGCCGCTCGACACCATCACCACGAGGTTCGAGCACCCCGTCACCATCGGCAAAGACCTGCTCATGGAGATCACCATTCTCGCGATGCGACTGGCCCAGGCCGAGGCGCCGCGTGAACTCTGTCCCATGCTCCTCAAGGCAGTCTTGCGCGTCGTCAATGCCCGCCGCGCCTGGGTCGGCATTCGTCGCCCCGACCAGCGCGAATTCGAATGGGAAATGGGAATGACCCACGACGGTCAGCCCTGTGACGCCCCTGCCTTTTCCACCGTCATGACCGAGCGCTGCGTGAAGAATTCGCAGTTCATCGCCTGTCCCGAGGTGCATACGACCGGCATTCGCTCCGCGATGGCCGCTCCCCTGCTCTCACAGGAAGGCGTCATCGGAATGATCTACGTCGAGAACGCCGACGCCGACGTCGCCTACTCGCGCGAGTGGCTCGATGTCCTCTCGGCCGTGGCCTGCGCCGTCTCGCCGCCGATCGAGACAGTCATCCGCAAGACGACCGCCAAACGACAGGCCGCCGCAACTTCAGAGCACGCCGTCGCCCGGGCGACGCAGGACGCCGTCACTCCGCGCGCTTTGCCGCAGTGGAACGAGCTGCAGGTCGCGGCCTATCGCCACATGGGCTCGCAGAAGTGCTGCGACTACTACGACGTCGTTCAGTTGCCCGACAAGACCTGCGCCATCATCGTCGCGAGGATGCTGGTCGATGGTGTCGCCGTCGCGCGATATCTCTCCGAGGTCCGCGCCGCCTTTCGAAGTTCCGCCCTGCACTGCGACGCGCCGCATCTCTTCGCCCGCAGCCTCAACTGGATGCTGACCGGAGACACGCGCTACGCCGTCGATCTCGTCGCCGCCTGGATTGCCCCCGCCTCCGGCAAGGTGAACTACTGCGCCGCCGGCCGCGGCGTGCATCTCGGCGTCGTCTATTCAGACGGACAGGCCCACAAGCTCGACGCCAAGCGCAGCGAGTCCATCGGCCGCGTCAAGAATCCCGCCCTCGAATTGCAAACGCTCGACCTGGGCCACGGCCATACCCTGGGCCTGGTGACGGCCGGCGTACACAGCGCGGTCAACGCGGCCGGAGAAAAGTTCGGTCTCATCGGCGTGGAAGAAGCCCTCTGCGACGCCCTCGGCGATGCCCCCGGACAGGTGCTCAGCGAGCTGGCGGCCGACATCACCACTTTCCTTGAAGAAGGTCAGTGCCCCGAGGACATCTCCATCCTCCTCGTCCGCCGCACCTGACGTCCTGCCGCGCATCTGCCGTCACTTCATCAGCGCCAACACCGCGATCATGACCGTCACTACGAATAGCGCACCGAGCACCGCGTACGAGACCCACTGCGGAATGGTGGGCGTGCGATGGCTCCGTTCGCCGAGGACTAAAGTGCCGTCGCGATCGTCCGGCACCAGCGCCCGCAGAAGGTCCATCGAGAGCTGATCGGCGGAGTGGTACCGATCCTTGGGGTCGGCCTGTAGACATTGAAGCAGAATCTCGCACAGCCGCGGCGGCCAGTTGGCCGGCAACTGTTCGCGGCGGATGCTCTTGGCACTTTGCTGCGAACGAACCATGCCGCTCTTGGTCTTCCCCGTCACCAGCCGATCCTTCGACATCACGTAATAAAGCGTCAGGCCAAGACTGTAGATATCGCTTTCCGGCGTCGGCCGTTCTCCGCGCGCCACCTCGGGCGAGATCCAGCCCGGCGTGCCGAGCGTCCGCTCCGCCAGTTCCTCGATGCCCGCAAGACCGGAGACATTCGCGAGGCCGTAGTCCGTGACCTTCACCTGCCCCTTGGTGTCGATCATGATGTTCCCCGGCTTCACGTCGCGATGAACCGCGCCGAGGGCGTGGCCGGCTGCGATGCCGCGCGCCGCGTGGGCGATGACGTAACACGCCCGCTGCGCTTCGAGCGGGCCGTCCTGTTCGACCAGCGCCGCCAGCGTCACGCCGCGCACCCGTTCCATGACGAAGTAGTAGATGCCCTCCTGCTGGCCCACTTCAAAAATCGTCAGGACATTCGGATGCTGGAGCCCCGCCGCAACGCGCGCCTCCTGAAGAAACATCCGCAGCCCCAGCGGCTGATGCAGCGGATCGATCCGGCGCGGAAGCAGCTTGATGGCCACCGCCCGCTGGAGGTCGCCGTCCCATGCCTCATAGACGTGGCCCATCGCCCCCATCCCCAGCACCGACCTGATCTCGTACTTGCCGAGCGTCTTACCGATCCACTCCGCCGGAGAGGGAGGCGGTGCATGGGCATGTCGCGACGCCATCCGCCCCAGGGTCGATCCGTGATCCGCCGCCGCGAGCGTCGTCGAGCCAAGCTGCGACCACGATGTCGCCGCGCTCTTCAGCGCCCCGGCGACTTCCTCGATCGTCGCGCCGGAATCGCGCCACACATGCTTGCAGTGCCGGCACCGCACGCGCCGACCTGCCGTCGGACGCAGCGGGACGTATTGCGCCCGGCATTGCGGACATACCAGTGGAACCGGCTTCCATCCTGCCGGGGTAGACGATGATCGATGTGGGGATTGGCCGCCGTCCGTCATGTTGAGCCGCCGGTCGAAACGCGGCTGCCTCCTGAACGATTACTTCGCCCGCGGAGTATAGACGCTTTGCCTACCACTGCCGAATGAGTATCTTGCAGCCATGAGCCTGCCGGGCATTCCGACTGATGCCGATGACCTGAGCGCGTGGTCCGCCGTCGCCCTGGAGTATCTGCGCGATCAACTCGCGGCTGACGCCCCAACAGCGCTCGGCAAGGGCAAGCTCTTTCCCAACTCTCCCCTCGAAGGCGAGGGCTTCACGGTCATCTTTCCATTTCAATCGCAGCGCGGCGTTCCGGCCGACACAGACTTTTACGTGGCCGTCGGTCCGTCGCACAACAACTACTACCCGGCCTACGGACTCACGATGGACGAGGCATATGACCTCCACCTCGGCACGCGTTTCATGCTGGTCATGGGGATCGCCCAGCGCGGCCCCGCGCCCGATGACGATTTCGAAATCCAGCGCGAGGCCCGCCGTGTCGTGGACCGCATCGCCCCTCAGGCATCGATCGATGGTCTGGAACTGGGCGCCTCCTTCGACGTCGACGGGCAGTTTCACGCGGTGCTTCGCTGCAAGATGGCCGGCAGACCGGTCTATATCTTCGCCGGCGATGCCCCCATCGGGTTCTCAGAGAAGATGAGCCTGCCGCCTGCCGTCGCCTATCGAATGCACCTCGGCCACGTCCTGCGACACGAGGCAAAACCGGACGACGAATAGGCGTCTCGTCACGGCGAAGCAGCAGCCGTCCGGGCCAGCTCCTTCAGACGCGGCATGACCGGCGGCTGAATCTCCGCGGGAAGCCGTTCGAAAATCGCGACTAACTCCGCGGCCATTCGAGCCTTCTCCGCGTTCACCTGCGCCATCGCGTGCCGCTCCCCCGGCAGGCTCCAATTCACGCGGCGCGCGACTTCAAGATCGTCCACCCCACAGGCCAGGCCCATCATCGCGCTGAACTTCAGCAGCGTGCGCAGCTCGGCCGTCCGATTGCGAAGGCCCACCGGATCGAGATCGAGCCCCTGTGAGGTCGCGCCGGGGTCAAAGCGAACCTGAAGATTGGCATACGTCTCGGCCTTCTGCATCGCCGCACACACAGCCATGTACGCGCCCGGCTCGCTCTCGAACCGAAACCGCGCCGCGACATACCACGCATCCGCCACCACGGCATTGATCCGGCGATAGGGCGTCAGTTGATCGACCTGCCGTCCGTACATCTCCGCCGCCAGCCGCGACACCTCGGCGGCCTGCTTCAGTTCTCCCTCGCCGGCCAGCCGCAGCACCTCCATCCGAAACGTCTCCGGGGCAAATGGATCGGGCCATTGGCTCTCATCTGCAATCTCGCTGCTGCGCCACGCCTCGTGCACCAGATCGGCCCACGCCTTCGAGACCTCCGGCGATGCCAGATCGCGCGCAATGTACGAGGCGAGCACGTTGTTCATCGGCGAGCGCACCAGCGCCGCCCGCACGCAAAGCAGGTTCTGCATCGCATCCTGCCCGCCGAGATAAATCCGCAAAATGTTCGCCTGTAGATCGTGAGGATCGACCTGCGTCAGGTATCGCTCCAGCGTCGCCAGCGCCTCGGCGCGCTCGCCGGAGAGCACCAGCGCCTCCGACAGCTTGTAGCCAGCGTCTGGATAGGCCGGACAACGATCGACCAGCTCTCGCCACGCATCGACCGTTCGTCGGGCAATGTCCGCGAACGCGCCGCCGGCAAACTTCGCGGCCGCATCGCCCTGCGCTGCCTTCAGCAATTGCGAACAGAGCATCGCCCGATCGTATCTCGTCGAAAGCCACGCACGCGAGCCGAACTGGCGAATCGCCACATCGTAATCGCCCAGCGCCTCGCTCGGGCTCGCCGCCTGCGTCAGTCTCGCCCGCTCGTGCGCCACCGCGCATCGGGCATCCGCAACGGTAATCACCAGAATCAGCGCGGCGCCGACCAGCGACCCCAATCGAACAAGGCTGCCCGACAGCGGACTGGGCTTCGTCGCAGCATTACCTGTCTTCGCCGCCGCGTGCGGGATTCGCAGAAGCGCCGCCGTCACACCCAGAAGCGTCCAATACCACGGTGACATCACGGGATGCCGAAGGTTGATGCTGAGCGACTCGTAAACCATGATCACAATAAGCCCGGCGGCGCAGCAAAGGAGCAGGTCCTTCTGCCCTCCCGCCGCACCGCGCCGAAATCCGCGAAGCGCAAGCACGATGGTCGCGATCGGCAGCGCGCAATAGCTCAGCCCACCGACGATGCCCAATTCGTGAATCGCCTGCAGCCACTCGCTGTGTGCGTCATACTCGACGCGGCCCTCAAACTGCTTGGCCTGCGTGGAATGGTCGAGCGCATTCACCGACGTCATGTCGCAGACGAACATATCCGGCCCGACGCCGAGAAGCGGATGGCGCGGCAGGTCCGTCACGACGTGCTTCCAGTAGCCGGTCCGGCTTTGAATCCCCTGTCGCACACCGGCGCGAGGCGAGAGATATCTCTGCTGAATCACAAAGCCTGCTGCCGGCACCACGACAAGCCCGGCGATCACCCACCAGCGCAGCTTCCCGAGCCTGCCGCCCTTGAAGACACCGGCCGCGAAAATGACCGCGAGCGCGACGGCAATGGCCAGCCAGCTCGCACGCCGCGCCGCGTAAGTCGTCAGCACGAGCCCGACAATGACGACCAGGCCCACCCAGACCGTGCGCCCAAGACCCCTCGAACGATTCTGATTCGCGGAAGAAATGAATCCCGAAAAAAGCCACGCCGCGCCCATCGCCGTCATCAACGCCCCCAGCGCGCCGGTAATCGTCACCGGGCCGATCGGCAACTCAAACGCGAACACGCCCAGGGCCAGCCGGTGCCATAGCGCCGTCACCGCCGCCAGCCCGGCAACCCCGGAGACCATGAGCATCAGCAGCGGCACCCTCTCCTTCGGCAGGAACCGGCGCAGCAAGATGCTCCACGCGCAGTAAAGAATCAGCCGGAAAACCCAGCCGCGAGAAAAACCGTATGTCCCATTCGCCAGCGCCGAGCAGACGGCGACCACAATCGCCACCGCCGCCAGCCCCTCGAACCACCACCGCGACAGGAATGTCGTTTCAAGAGCTTCCCCCGCCCCGCCTGATGCTTCCGCCCTCGTCGATCTCGGCGGCCGAAACGCAAATGTGATCAGGACCAGCGCCAATCCCACCGGCAGCACATACCGGCGAATGTCCGTCATGCCTGGCATCGCGATCGGAATCATCAAAGTCCGCGCGATCCACGACGGCGGCCACGTGCCCTCCGGGGCGCTGCGGCGAATCTCAGGCACGTCGTTCAGCAGAAACAGCGCCGACGCCAGGACCAGCGCCGCGATGATGACCATCGCATAGCCGCCGGAAGTTGTCGCTGTCTGCGCGTCTCGTCTCATGCAGTTCCCTCGGTCGTCGCAACTCGCCGTCGTGCGCCTACTTCCCCGCCGCACGAGCAAACTCCACCAGGCGCGGATAACTCTCCGGCCGCTGAAACTCCGGCACACCCTCGAAGCGTTTCACCATCTCAGCCGCGAGGATCGCCAACTCCGCCTTCACATCGGAAGGCGATTGTCGCTCCGGCGGAAGGCTCCACCCGATGCGCAGCGTGATCTGCTTCGGATCGCCCTTCATCGCCATCAGCATCTGCGCGGAGAATCGCCACAAGTCGCGCAGCGTCTCCGGCGGGTTGACCGGGATAATCACCCCGCCCACATGCGGCGCGCCCAAAACCGGGTCAGGCACGTATTCCTTCACCGCGTCGCGCATGGCGAACACTTCGGCCTTCAGCGACCGGCGACTGGCCTCGACATAGTTGGTCGGCGATAGATCGAACACAAACCGCGCCGCCAGATACCACGCATCCGTCTCGGCCGCGGCGGGCCGGCGAAATCGCGAATCGAGCTCCGCGAGCTTTTCCATGGCCCGCGCGGCGCGCATCTGCATCTCCTCCGCCCCGGCCAGATCGCCGGTGAAGATGCGCCGAAACGCCTCAACCCGAAGCACCTCGCAGGCCAGTCGATCCTTCCACGTGTCTTCGTCGCCGCGCCCCACGTCCTCAATCGCCCCGGCCACCCGCGCCGGCCACGCCGCCGCGATCGACGGCGTCTGCATGAGTTGCTGCGCGATCGTCAGCGTGTCCTGTTCCCACCGCTCCCACTTGATCGCGCACAAAAGACGCTGCAGCGCCTCCTCAAACGAGAGCTCGCCGATCTCAATCAAGAGCAGATTGGAGTTCTTCTCGTACGGATACACCTCATCGAGGTACTGCCGCAGCGTGGACACCGCCCGCGCCGTGTCGCCCGCAAGATGCTGCGCCTGCGCGAGTTGAAAGCCCGTCTTCAGATACGCCGGCGCCCGGGCATACAGCTTCTGCCACTCCGCCTCAGTCTGCGCCGCGAGTGTCTTTTCTCGCTCGTCCATCGGCGATGCCTGCGTCGTCGCGGCCTGCGATGGCCCGCCTTGCCGCATCTGGAGCCACAAGTTCGTCAACGCCGTCCCGCGATAGTTGTGCAGCGACAACCACCGCGACGTGCCGAACCGGCCCCGCGCGTTGTCGAGCGCCGTCAATGCCCGCTGCGGGTCCGTGTACATGTTCGACCGCCCGATGCCGTGCTGTTGCGCCCGCGAGATGTCCGCCGAGCAGAACCAGATGATCAATAGCCCAAGCACCGCCGCCGTCCCGCGACCAAGTGCGCCCGGCGCCGATGCACGCTCACTCTCCCGATTGCCTAACTCGCTCGATCGACACACCCCCAGCGCCGCGCCGAGCATCGTCCAATACCACGGTATCACCGTCGCCCCGCGCAGGTTCACGCTGCTCAGCTCATTCACGTACAGACAAATAATCGCCGCGGCCAGCGCCAGCACCACCCGCCGCCGCGCCGCATCCTGTGAAGAAGCCCACGTCCGCAGGCACATCGCAATGATCAGCAGCGGAATCGCCGAATACGCCAACCCGCCGGGGATGCCCAATTCAAACACCGCCTGAAACCACTCGTTGTGGGCATCGGCATCGACGCCGCCGTGCAGGATGTGCGGCATCTGGCTGCGCACCGGCGCCAGCTTGTTGGTCATCTCGCAGATGAACATGTCCGGCCCGAATCCCAGAAGCGGCGTCGCCGGCAGCATCCTCGCCATCGTCTCGTAATACGTATAGCGCACCTTCAGCGGGATACTGGTCACGCGCTGGGAGCTCTTGCTCTGTTGCCAGACAAACGCGACCGCGCCCGCCAGCGCCAGCACCGCAAACCCCACAACCGCACCGCGCCACACCCGGCTGGGCCTGCGAACCCACACGACGACCGCGCCGATCAGGGCAAAGCTCGCCAGGAACCCCAGGATCGCACCGCGCCGTCGCGCTTCATAAAGCAGCCACCAGGAGAGAACAACGACGATCACCGCCGCAAGACTGCCGAGCGCGCCGGACTTCGCCCCCTCCCCTCCTCCAAACCAGCGCTCCGCGAGCCACACAGCCCCGAACACGCTCCAAAAAGCCCCGAAGCAAGCCGTCACCGTCACCGGGCCGACCGGTAGCTGAAAGAATCGCGGCCCCATCGCATACAAGTGCCACAGCGATAACACCGAACCGACCAGGATCACCGTGAACACGCACTTCAGGATGCCCCCGATGTTCTCCCACGACGTCGCCCGGGCCAGCGCCAGCATCCAGCCCAGGCCCATGCACAGAAAAAAGATGTATCCGCGGGAGAGTTCCCATGTATCGTTGAAGGAGGCCGATGCGACCGCACAGACGACGGTCAACCCCGCCAGCGCCTCCGGTCCGAAGCGCTTCGCCCAACTCCCACCCCCGCGAAGACCATTCGCCGCCGCCGGCTCGCCGCGTCCTCGCGGCAGCGCAAATGAAAACAGCAGACAAACCAGCCCCGCCGCGCACGCATACCACCGCAGGTCCGAAACGTCGGTCAGCCGAATCGGCGCCGCCAGGGCCCGGTCGAGAACCGAGGCCCAGTCCAGTTCGCGCGTCGAGGGCGTCGGCTTCGCCACGTCGCATAGCAGCAGCGTTGAATGGAAGAGCACCAGCAAGACGACCGCTGGAACGAATCGGCCCGACGGCGGAGATTTTTGATCGGCGACGCGTCGCATCCGTGGCATTATTCCGACGTGCGCGGGCAACGCAACAGGCTCGCCGCGCCGACAGATCAGCTTCCGCCGCCGCGGACCCGATGAACCATCGTGCTGGCCTGCGTCTTGATGCCGCGAAGCTGACTGGCCAGGGCCTCGGCGTTCGGCGCATACTGCATCGCCACGTCCATGAAGACCATGTCCGTTTCGACCAGCTTGGCGATGGAAGATGTGAACGTGTGCATCCCCTCGCGCTCGCTCGACGCGATCAGCGACGGGATATCCGAGTCCTGATCCTTGCGGATCAGCTCCTTGCAGGTCGGGCTGTTGATCAGAACCTCGGTTGCAGGCACCAATGGATGATCTTCCTTCGAGCCCGGCAGCAGCCGCTGCGAGCAGATGGCCCTCAGCGAATTGGCCAGCGACCCACGGATGAACTCGTGCTCGGTGCGCGGGAAGAACTCGAGGACGCGCGCGAAGGCCTGCATGGCGTCGGCGCTGTGCAGACTGCCGAAGACCAGGTGCCCCGTCTCCGCCGCCTGAAGCGCCGCCGTCATCGTGAACTTGTCGCGCATCTCACCGATGAACAGCGTATCCGGGTCCTGCCGAACGACATACTTGAGACCTTCGGCGTAGTCGGGAATGTCAATGCCGATCTCCCGCTGCGAGATGATCGACTTGACCGGCCGGAACAGATACTCGACCGGGTCCTCAATCGTCACGATATTGTCGTGGCGCGTCTCGTTAATATGCTCGATCATCGCTGCGAGCGTCGTGCTCTTGCCCGAGCCGGTCACGCCGCAGACGATGATAATGCCCTCATGCGTCCCTTCGGCGATCTTTCGATAGACCGGCGGAAGCAGCAGACTTTCAAAAGTGGGAATCTTTGAATTGACCCGGCGGATCGCCGCGTTCATTCGCGCCGCTGCCCGGAAGATGTTGATCCGGAAGCGATCTCCATCGGCCAGCTCGGTCGCGAAGTCGAGGTCGCCGTACTTCTCATAAAACTCGCGCCTTCCGGGAGGAATGATCGGCGAGATGATGCGGTCGATGTCCTCGCCCGACATCGGCGGCATACTCACCGTGCGAAGGTTGCCGCCCACGCGATAGGTCGGCGGCAGACCGGACTTCAGATGAAGGTCGGACGCGCCGTGCGTCTTCATCGCCATAAGAAGCTGTTGAATTGTGACCGGCGCGGCCATTCGTCACTCCATTTGGTCCCGGGAGGCCCCCATCATTGGATTATAACGACTCGCGACTTTGAATCCCCGCTGCCATTGGCCCGATCGGTCAGGACCGAAAAACCCGACCCGCCCATCTATCCAACCACGGTCAGTGACACCGCCCTGCGCTTTCCGCCGGTGATAGGTGCCTCACCCTCCTCGATCTTCCCGTGAAGCGTGTACGGCGTCGCCGCGACGATTCGCACGCGCACAATCGTCCCGATCCTCCCCGGCGCGCCGTCAAATACAACGACCTGATCGCCGCCCGTGCGCCCGACAAGCTGGCCGCTCGCCGAATGGGAATGATCGACCTCGCCGCCCCGCTCCTGCTCGGACTCCTGCGCCGCCAGCGCCCGCTTGCTGTGACCCTCGACCAGCACCTCGACCACCTGTTCAAGCATCGCTCGGTGATTGGAAAGGTTGATCTCCGCCTGCACCGCGAGCATGTCGTTGTTGCGACGCCGCTTCACCACCTCGGGAACGTCATCGACCAGTCGATGGTCCGCCGTCGTGCCCGGTCGCGGCGAATACTTGAAAATGAAACAATTCTTGTATCGCGCGTACCGAAGCAGCTCGAGGCTCCGCTGAAAATCCTCCTCCGTCTCACCACAGAAGCCCACGATCATGTCCCCCGCGAGCGTAATATCCGGCATCTTCGCGCGGGCCCGATCGAGCAGGGACATGTATTCCTCGACGCTGTAGCCCCGGTTCATGCGCTTGAGCACGTCGTTGCTGCCGCTCTGCGCGGGAATGTGCAGATACTTGCAGATGCGCGGGCTCGCCGCCATCACGTCCAGGGCCTCGTCGGTGAAATCTCGCGGGAAGCTGGTCACGAAGCGAAGGCGCGGCAGTTGCGGCACCTCATCATGCACCCGGCGAAGCAGATCGGCGAAGCTCGTCCGCGACCCTCCCTCGTCGTAATAGTAATGATTGACCGTCTGTCCCAGCAGCGTCACCTCCATGACACCCGCGTCGGCCAGCC
>CAZCGF010000033.1:25131-26592 GCA_964498115.1 uncultured Planctomycetaceae bacterium
CCCGGCAGCCGATGCAGCTCGCTCGGACCGCAGAGAATGTCCACCTGCGGCATCTTCTTCAGCAGATTGTCACCGTCACGCTCAGCCATGCACCCGATTACGGCAACGACCTGTTCGGCGCTGCGTACGCGGGAAGACTTGAGCTGCCCCAGCCGGGAATAGACCTTGTCCTCGGCGTGCTGACGAACGCTGCACGTATTGATGACCACGAGGTCCGCCGACTCCATCTGTTCCGTCAGTTGGAAACCGCGCAGCAGCAGCTCGCCGACGACCAGCTCGCTATCCAGCGCGTTCATCTGGCAGCCCATTGTCTCGACGTAAATGGATTTCGATTCGCTCATTGGCCGGCCGCCCTCTCGCGCAGCCGCCGAAGCGACTCTTTGGCGTTAACCCTCAGCACCGCGTTGAGCTTCTTTGTGCCCAGGCATTCCTCGTAAAGATCGATCGCCTTGCTCAGCCGGCCCATCTCCTCGTACCCGCGCGCCGCCCACAAGAGCCCCTCCGGCACTCGCGCATGATCAGGCATCAGGATCACCAGCTTCATTGCCGCAAGCGTGGCATTGGCGTGGCGGCCCCGGGCTGATTCAACCCGCGCCTCCAGGAGATACCACTCCGCGCGATCGTTCGCCGATAGTTTGGTCTTCGTCTGTCGGATGATCTTCAAGGCCCGCCGCAGCAGCGACCCGGCTTCTTTCGCTTCGCCGCCCTCCAGCGCCGACACGATCTGATCGTGCAATTCCCCCAGCGAAACCGCGTCCCCCTTCGGCGACCTCGCCTTTTCACCCTTCTCCAGCGCCATCACGCGACCAGGGTTCAACTGGACCGCAATCGCTGCGATCGTGAGAATTGAGTATGTGAGAACCGGCCTCATCACTGGATTCTACCGGCTCGCGCCGACAAGGGTCAACGAAGGGCATTGTCCCCCGCGAGAGAACCGGCTCCAATGTCCCGCATGAACGACGACCGCATTGCCCATCCAGCGCGACGCAGCATCGCGACATCGCTCGGCCTGATCGCCGTCAGCTTGTTTATCTCCGGCTGCCATCAGTCGAGGTTCGTCTCGTCCGCCATGCCCGCCGACGGCGAAGAATTGCCGATCCTCTATCGCGTCCAGGGCGTCCACTCCCACGAGACCCGCGCCATGCGCGTCGTCGTGCGCGACGCCGCCACCCTCGCCCAGATTCCGATCGCCGACGTACCCGTGGACTTCTCCACACAGATGCTTCTCATCGTGACGCTCGGCCGCGTCACGTCCGATCTCTACACCGTGGACATCCCGCGCGTCTGGCGAGAAAAGGGCCGCCTGCGGGTTGAGACGTTGCTGCGCGCCCCGCCCCCCGGCGCACCTGTCTCGATGGCCAGTCCTTACTGCATCGTCGTCGTTCCGCAGTGCGACCTGAACGTCGCCGACTTCATGACCCGCCCGCCGGTACGCGACCGATCATGGCAACAAAGCGAACC
>CAZCGF010000034.1:0-4052 GCA_964498115.1 uncultured Planctomycetaceae bacterium
GCGTCCGGCGCCCCTGCCGGACGCATCACACCAGCAAACTGCCGAATGCACGCGCAACCTTGCCGCCCAAGGTTTCGACGTTTCGACGTTTCGATTTTTCGACTTTTCCACCCCAAAACCACCCAAAACGCGAACCGCCCCAACACATGCCCGCCACAGCGCTTACAAGCGTCCCCCAAAACTTTTTTCGCCTATTGTCACCTTCGGATTTACACGACTTGCGCGCGAGCGGGGAGGCGGCTTGCCGTTTGGCGACGGCCCACCAGCGGCCCCGGCATCGCCCTGTGTCACCCGCTTTGCATCGACCTCTCAGCCCCTCATCGCCCCAGGCCGCAGGCCGCAGGTCCCCCAAATTTCGACGTTTCGACTTTTCGATTTTTCGACTTTTCAGTCCAACACCCCAACCCATGCCCGCCACAAGACTTGGCAGCGAAAAAATCCGCGTGTGTCACTATGTGTCACCCTGGGTTTTTGCGTTCTGGCCAGCCGATGTGTCACTTCGCCTCGCGCGAAAACGCCCCGCGAATCTCCCGCGCCGCCGTCGCCGCATCCTTCGCCGAGATCACCGCATGACTCACCGCCACCGAAAACGGATTCCGGCAGACCAGCCCCGAGACATTGCCCGCCGTGATCCCGCCGATCGCCACAATCGGCAAATCAGTAAGCCCGGCGGCCTCCTCGAGCAGTCGCGCCCCGGCAACCTGCACATCCGGCTTCGTCGCCGACGCGAACATCGGGCCCACCGCGATGTAATCCGGCCTCTCATCGATCGCCGCCGATATCTCCCCCGCGCTGTGCGTGCTCTTGCCCACCAGCACCGTCGGCCCGGCGATCTGTCGCACCTCCGCGACCGACAAATCGCTCTGCCCCACATGAACGCCGTCAGCCCCGCACAGTCGGGCAATGTCCGCCCGATCGTTGATAAACAGCAGCGCCCCGGCGGCCTCGGTCATCGCCCGAAGCCGCGCCGCCCGGCCCAGCAGCTCCCGATCGTTCAGCGACTTCTCGCGAAGCTGAATGACGTCGGCCCCGCCCGCCATCGCCGCCTCGCAGGTCGCGAGCCAGTCTCCCTTGCAAAGCTCGGCGGTGACGAGCACGTGCAGCCTCGCCTCGCGCAGCCGCCTGCGCCGCGGCGAAGTCAAAAGCGCCTCCTGCTCGATCGAATACAACCGGTAACGCATCTGCTCCACGGCAGCCGCTGCGGATGGATCGACGAGCTTGCCATATTCCTCGATGCACCGAAGCGATTCGCCAAGCCGCTTCGCCGCGGCCGACGCGACCGCCGTCGTGTCGGCCCGCTGATGCTCGGCGTCTGTACTGATCCGCGTGCCGACGTCGCCAGACGTGTCCCGACAACTCAGGGCGTCCGCCGGCAGGAGTCGCGCGGCCACGGCCGTCAATTCGTGCCGCAGATGCTTAAGCGATTCCGTCAACCCCGCGTCATCCAGCGCGAATCGCGCATGCTCCTCCAGCACGCGCAGACCCTCGCGCGCCCGGTTGAAGTTGGCATCGAGAATGCGCAGCGCGGCAGCGTCCATGATGGGGGATTGTATTCGATCGTCGGCGAGCTACGCCACCGCCGGCGTTGGCGCGCCGAGCTTTACGGGCAGATCGGGCTCGGATCGCCGATGCCGAGCAGCTTGTCGGTGAACGAGTCGATATCGACGGTCGAGAAAGTGAGGTCGATGTTCATGTCGGCGCAGTAGCAGCCCAGCGCCGTCGCGACGCCCCCGAGGTAGCAATCGACGAACGATTGCACGTCGGACCCGTTGGTGGAGTTGTCGCCGTTCATGTCGCCCCGGCACGTGGCGCACTGACACTCGTCCGGCACCTCGTCGAGGTTCACGTCGCTGCTGACCATCGCGAGGATGTCGCACGTGTCGCGCGCGGCGTTGCCGTTGCAGTCCGGCCCGACGAAAGTGGCGGGAACGATTTTGAAAATCTCCCCGCCGTGATCGACAAGATAGATTTCCCCGAAGGCGTCCTCGCCGAACGACGCAATCGAGTTAATGGCAAGCGCGCCCGGCGGATCGAGTTCAGCCGTGCGCTCTTCAAAGCCGGAAATGGAGACACCGTTGTAACGAAGCGACCAGATGCGCGAACTCTGAAAGTCGGCATAAAAATAGACGCCCTTCAGATCCGGTATCGCGCAGCCGCGATAGACATAGCCGCCGGTGATGGAGACGCCGAACGCATGGCCATACTCCTGAATGGGACAGACCAGCCCGCTGCCGCCCGGGCAGTTCAGCGAACAGGTGCACCCGGTCATGCCGGTGCAGTGGTTGCCCTCCATGCATCGCCAGCCGAAGTTCTGTCCGCCCGCGGTGCCGAACGGGATGTAGTCGATCTCCTCCCACGCGTTCTGCCCGACGTCGGCGATGTACAGCGCGCCCGATCCACGATCGAACGACGCGCGCCACGGATTGCGAAAGCCGTAAGCAAATATCTCATCCGCCCCGGCCACGCCGACGAACGGGTTGCTCGGCGGGATGGTGTAGAGCTTTTGCGGGTCAGCGGGGAAACCGTCATCGTCGGCGTTCCCCATGATGTTGTCCGGCCCGTCGACGTCGAGGCGAAGGAGTTTGCCCTGCAGGAGGTTGATGTTCTGCGCCCGGTTGCTCGGGTCGTTCTGCCCGCCGCCGTCGCCGAAGGTGCAATACATGTAGCCGTCAAAGGTGAAGTCGAGCCACCCGCCGCGATGGTTGGCATTGGGCTGATCGAGAAAGAGCACGATCTCACCGCTGCCCGCGTCGGCGATGTCCGGATTGCCGCTCACGCGATATCGGGCGATCACGGAGTCGCCGGTGTTCTCGATGTAGTTGACGAAGAAGTATCCGTTCGACTCATAGCCGGGGTGAAACGCCATCCCGAGCAGGCCCCACTCCAGCGTCGTGGAGTTCACAATGGGGTCAATATCCAGAAACGGTGTCGGCAGAAGCACGCCGTCCTTGATGATGCGAATGCGTCCCGCCTTCTCCAGTACGAACAGCCGATGAAAGTCGTCCGGCGCGTGCGTCATGTAGAGCGGCTGAGAAAGGCCGTTGGCGACGAGCTGCGCGGTCAGCGGCGTGCCGCCGGCAACGGCGCGATCGGGCAAGCCGCACAACGCCAGAATCACAGAGGTCCACAATATGCCCGCGGCGAATGACTTGATGGCGACCGCGCGCGACGCCCGACCGAAATGTCCTTGCACGTTGATGCTCCCTCCAGGTGCCTGTGGTGTCGGAAAGCCCGGCCACCCCTCGAACCATTATCGTATCGAATCGGGCCGGTCGACAACAAGCGGGGCTATGGCTTGTTTCGGGCAGGTGTTAGGATTCGCCGGTCTATGTTGCTCTTCGATGGCGTCACAAAACTCTATGACCGCCGCGGCATCGCGACGCGGGCCTTGGATGGACTCTCCCTCAAGCTGGAGCGCGGGGAATTCGTCGCCGTCGTCGGACCGAGCGGCTCCGGCAAAAGCACGCTGCTGCACCTGGCGGCGGCGCTGGACGTCCCGACGGACGGCAGGGTGTGCTTCGACGGCCGCGACATTTCCACCATGAGCGAGACCGAGCGGACCGACCTGCGGCGATACCGCATCGGCCTCGTGTTTCAGTTCTTCAATCTCCTGCCCACGCTGACGGTCGATCGCAACATCGCACTTCCCCTCCTGCTCGACGGTCGCAGCGCCGGTGAAGCAGCCGATCGGGCCCATGCCCTGCTCGCGCGCATCGGCCTGAAGGATCGTGCCAAGTCTCTTCCCGATGAATTGTCCGGCGGACAAATGCAGCGCGTGGCCATTGCCCGGGCACTGATCACGAATCCCGACTTACTCCTCGCCGACGAGCCTACGGGCAATCTCGACTCGACGACAAGCGCCGAGATCATGGCCCAGATCCGCGAGACAGCTCACCAAAGCGGCCGAACGACGCTGCTCGTCACGCACGACATGCAGGTGGCGAAGATGGCCGACCGGATCGTTCACATCCGCGACGGGAAAGTGGAATCGGACGTCGCGACAGGGAGCGCCCCATCGTGAACGTCCGCGCCGTCATGCAGCAGATGCTCTG
>CAZCGF010000034.1:4152-26531 GCA_964498115.1 uncultured Planctomycetaceae bacterium
GGCGGCGAAGTCAAACTCTCCGGGCCGAGCGGCGTCGCGTCGTGTCATCTCGCCGGCATTCTCGCGGCCGAGGGTCCTGCGCGGGCCCTGGGCGGCAATATTGTTTTCATGGAAATCGGCGCGGCACAGCGGCTGCTCGCGCGCGGCGATGCCATTGACCGTGTCGATCTTGCACTTGGCGATGGGGCGACGATCGAGGCCGTGCGAAAAGCGGTGCGCCCCGAGTGCCGGGTCGAACCGGTCGTCGGCGGCGATCCGACGTTTGAATATCTCTACGCCCAGTTTCAGACGATTCTCGTCACGGTCAGCATGATCGCGTCCGTGATCGGGCTCTTCATCGTCTACAACACGATGTCGCTATCGGTGGTGCAACGAGCCAAGGAGATCGGCACGCTACGCGCCCTGGGCTCCCGGCCGCGCGAGATACTCCTCGTCTTCACACTTGAGGCCGCGCTGATCGGACTCGTCGCCTCGGTCATCGGGGCCTTCGGCGGAGGGGCCATCGCGGGTGAGGCGCTGCGCGGCGTGGCGAAGACGCTTTCGATCATGATGGACCTGGGCGACATTCGGCTCATCATTCCCACCGATGCGTGGCTGCTCGCGCCGATTGTCGGAGTCCTCGCGGCTGTTGCGGGGGCATTCGTTCCGGCGAGGGCCGCCGCGAATCTGCCGCCGGTCTCGGCGATGCGGCCCGCCGAGGTGGAGCGGACGCTTCAACTTCGCGCGGGCCTCTGGCTGGCCTGCGGCGTCGTGCTGATCGCGCTGTGCGCAGTGATCGTTCGCCATCCGCGAACGGAATGGAAGCCGACTGTTTTCGGATTGATGGCGGCGATGATCGGGCTGGCGCTGGTGGGGCCTCAGATATTGATCTGGGCGACGCCTGCGATCCGTGCATTGGGCGCGAAACTGTCGAGCGTCCCGCTGACGATGGCGCTCGAGAGTATCGTGAAATATCCCTCGCGAACGTCGCTGACGATTGTGGCGTTGGGGGGAAGCTTGAGCCTGGTGATCGCGGTGACGGCGCTGGTCGGCGGCCTGCGACGGGAGATCGACCGCTGGATCGACAATATCTTTGCGTTTGATCTGATGGTCCAGATGAACGACATCGCGACGTCTGCGTATCCGGCGGGGACGTTTCCGAGTGAGCTTCTCGCCGAGGCCCGCAGTGACCCGGAGTGTCGAAACGCGTATGGCGTGCGCGTGCGACTCGTGCCGTTCGGCGGCGATGAGATCATGCTGATCGCCTACGAACCGGAGATCTTTGAGCGGATCAAGGCCGAGCGCGGCGTCACGACAGATGCAGACACCGCCTCGCAGTCCATCGCGTCCTTTAAGGCCGGAAACGTCGCCGTCTCGCGGAACTTCGCGCGGATACACGGTGTGAGCGAGAGTGACGTCATCGAACTCCCCACGCCTCAAGGGCCGCGCAAATACAAGATCGGTGCGGTGCAGACCGACTACTCCTGGTTTCGCGGCGTCGTGTTCATCGACCTGCCGCTTTACCGAGAGACCTGGGACGATTCGTCATTGTCATACGTTGATATTCAGGTGAAAGACGGCGAGGCCATCGAGCCGTATCGCGCGAAGCTGACCGATCGCTGGGCGAACCAGTACGGTCTGTTCGTTTATCGCACGTCCAACCTTAAAGAGAACGTTGACGCGTTCATGCGCGACTGGTTTGCCCTGGCGAATCTGCAACTGCTCCTCGCGGTGGTGGTCGGCGGCGTCGGCGTGGCGAATACGCTCCTGGTCTCGCTGCTCACGCAGACGCGGCAGATCGGTTTGCTGCGCGCGATCGGGGCGTCGACCGCACAAATCCGGCACATGCTTGCCGGCGAAGCGACCATGCTCGGACTGGCAGGCGGATTGGCGGGCTGCATCATCGGCATGGCGACGGTGGAGTATCTTGTCTTGCCTATGTCCGTGAAGGCGACGGGCTATGATCTCCCGATTGTCCGACCCTACGGGGCGATGGCTTATGCCGTCGCGGCGGCGATTCTCATTGCGCTGACCGCTGCCGTCCTCCCGCTCAGAGCGGTGAAGCGCATCGACGTGACGACGGCCATTGGGTACGAATGAACCGACGCCATTTTATCATCACCATCCTTTACTCCGCCTTGCTCATCGCGCCGGCAGGCTGCGGGCGGCAGCCCCTGGTTCTGTCAGTTTCGGACAAGGTCGAGCGACCGACCCGAAGTGCCGTCATCTTTTTCGTCGACGGGATGGATGAGTCGCGGATGAATGAGCTGCTCGCGGAGGGCAGGCTGCCGAACATCGACAAGCGCTTCGTCAAGAGTGGCGTTCGGGTCAATCATGCCGTCTCCTCGTTGCCAGCGATGACCTATCCCAATACCGTCTCGCTCTTCACCGGCTGCTTTCCCGGGCATCACGGGATCATGGGCAATCAGCTCTTCGATCGCCACCGTCTGACCTGGATCGACTACATCACCCTTGAAAACTATCAGCACGTTAATCAGGACTTCACGCAACCGACGCTTTACGAAGTGCTCGATGATCGCTTCACGGTCAACGTGCAGTGCCACACTCAGCGCGGCGTGAGACATTCGTTCGACAACATGATTGAGACCGGGCCCGCCTGGTTTCTCGGCTGGCACATACCGGTGAATCAGTTTGTCGCCTCGTGCATCGAGCAGGTGGGCACGCTCGCCGAGCGGGTCCGGCAGTGGCCGTCCGTGCTCACGTTTTACTTTCCCGGCCTGGACGCCGCCGGGCATGCGCATGGATCGCATACCGACTACTACGCGAAGGTCTTTGAGGACGTCGACTACCAGATCGGCCGCGTGACGAACGCGCTGGAGTCGGCCGGATTGCTGGAGACTTCATACCTGATTCTGGTGACGGATCACGGACACCCACGGGCCGGTCAGGCGAAGTCGTTCGACCTTGGCGCGTGGTTATGCCGGACGCGGGGCATCCGATGTCGCGAGGGCGACGTTCCCGGCGCTGGATACTCGGAACGGTTTTCATTTCTGGACAAGTATGACGCCATGCTTGTGGACGGCTCGCATCGGCGCGTCGCCGTTTTTCTTCGGGGCGAAAGTGGCTGGGGGGAGAACCCAAGCGCGGAGCGGATTGTTCAGTTCATCGACGGCCAGCGCGCGGCAGACGGCCCTCAGGCCGAGTCGTGCCGAATCGCTGACCTGCCGGCGGTGGCTTTTGTGTGTCGCAGCATGGACCGTGACCGGGTCGAGGTTCAATCTGCGCGAGGCAGCGCGGTGGTCGAGAGGCGGCTGGCCGGTTCGACGAAGGAATACCGAGTCGTCTCCGCCGAAGGTGCGTTGGCGGATGTTGCGGCCGATGCAATGGGTCTGGCACAGTCGCCGGACCTGGCGCGGTTCGTCGGCGAGGGCTGGCACGACTCGCGGCAATGGCTGGAGAAGACCGCGGATTCGAGTTGTCCCGACTTTGTGCCGCAGATCGTTGAGTACTTCGACTCGCCGCGCGCCGGGGATCTCGTGATCTTCACGGCGCAGGGTTGGCTGCTTGCCGGCAACGGCTGCGGCGAGCACGGCTCGTGTCTCGCGGAGGACATGCGGATTCCGATGTTCTTCGCCGGTCCGGAGCTTGCAAGCGGTGCATCGATCGAGTTCGGCCGGCTCGTCGATGTCATGCCGACGCTGCTCGATTTGTTAGGCGAGTCGAATCGGCTCAAGCGCTATCCGCCGATCGACGGCCTGAGCCTCGCACCGCAGCTTCGCTCGGCAAGACCCGTCGAGACGGCAAGGCCATGATGCTTCGCCTGCTCATCCACGCCGGGTTTTATCCATCGCTCTGGTTCAATCGCCTGATGTGTGCCATCGGCATCTGGCATCAGGCCGATTGGGTGGATGAACATATCGCGATCGGTTCGCTGCCCTCGCGCGCGGACCTGGCCCGGCTCAAGGCGCAGGGCGTGACCGCGGTTGTAAACCTCTGCGAGGAGTTCGCCGGGGACGCTGCGACCCTTGCCGAGCTGAGGCTGGAGCAACTCCACCTGCCGACGCTCGACTATCACTGTCCGGCCGAGGACGACCTGCGACGCGGGCTGGTGTTCATTGACGATCGCATCGCAGCGGGAGAAAAAGTGCTGGCACACTGCAAGGCAGGCAGGGGGCGAAGCGCCATTCTTGTCCTGTGTTACCTGATGATGCGCAACCGGATCGATGCGAATGCAGCGATGGTTATCCTGAAGAAGGCGCGCCCGGGAGTCGCGCGCGGGCTGGAGCAGCATTCGGCCGTTCAGTCGATCGAACGCAGCGCCTTGGCGGAATCAGTCGATGGGGCGGGTCAGTAGGAGAGAACCCGATCGAGAATGCGCGCTTCCATATAGCCGTCGCGGCCCATGGAAACCCACTCGCGGGAGGCCGCGCCGAGGGCTGTCTCGCCGGTGACGGTCGGCAGGTCTCCGGCAAAACTCCTGATCGCGGACGAGGCGGTGGTGATCTGATAGTCGGGCGCGCTCAGGATGAACATTTCCACCTGCACGTCGATCACCCACTGCTGCTCGCGAAGAAAGCGAATCGTCACCTTCCGCTGAATCGTGTGCAGCGACGACATCGCCAGGCTGTAGCCATCGGCGACGTCCTGACGCCAGGGCTCGTGCCATTGCATGCTGGTCGTGGGAAACGTGGTGATGATGCCCGCGGCGCGGTCCTGCCGGTCCGGCTGGAAGTCGAGCTTGCGAAGCACAGACAGGGCCGAATCCCAAAGTATGTCGATATCCTGCGAAGCAACGGCCGACTCGGTCGGCTCCTGTGGCGGCGCCGGCCGGCTACAGCCCGAAGGCTGCATGAACAAAATGCAGATCGTCAGAAGGTGCAAGTGGGAAAACGCGGCGTGTCGCGGTCGTTTGACCATACGAGTAGCATGGTAGCCAGCCGGTTCGCCCGGTCAACCCTCTGTGAAAACGTCAAAGGCCCGCTCGATTCAACGCCGAGCCCTTTAGGAGACAACATGACTGGTGATGCCGCCCCGTTCCGCACGCCCCGTCTGATGCGCACTTTCCTCATCATCGGGCTTTTTGCGTCGCCCCTGATTGCCGGTCCGGACAAGCCAAGCGCCGAGTCTTCCATCGAAGCAGATGAGTGGTATTCCGTCCGCCTGCAGGACGCCAAGTGCGGCTACATGCACTCGGCGCTGGAGCGTGTCGGGGACGAGGTGCATACGACGACGCGGATGGTCCTGGAGATCGCCCGCGATGCCGCACGGGTGAAGATCTCCATGAACCAGTCCTACCGCGAGTCGCTCGACGGCAAGCCGTTGGCCTTCAACTACACCATGACGATGGGCAATATCCCGGTGACCTATGAGGGGAAAATCAAGGATGGCAAGGTCACGCTCCTCAGCGAGCAGTCCGGCGCGAAGCGCGAGTCGGTCTACGACTTTGACCCCGAGGTCAGATTCGCCTGGGGCCAGTTGCTCGAGCAGAGGAAGCGCGGGCTCAAGCCTGGGACCCGGTTCACCGTGAAGACCTACGAGCCGAGCATGAAGGTGGACGGCGCTTTGGAGATGACGATCAAGGTTCACGGCAAGGAGTCTGTCGATGTGCTTGGCAAGAAGCAGACCCTCCACCGCATCACCTCGACGCTCAACATGGGCACGCCGATCGACACGGAGAGCTGGGTGGATGATGACGCCACGCCGATCGTTTCAGTGGTCAACATGGGCATCATGCAGGTGAAGATGTATCGCACTACGCGCGAGGAGGCGCTGGAAGGCGGACAGGCCCCGGAGATGTTCGTCAACACCTTCGTCAAGGTGGCTCGCAAAGTGCCGACGGCGGCGCGCTCGGCGACGTTTCGCCTGCGCATGGCGCAGGACGGCAAGGTGCGCCTGCCGGACATTCCGAACACCTCCATGCAGACATTCAAGCGAATGACGGCGTACGAAGGCGAACTGACGGTTCGCCGCATCGACTGGGCCGCCCTGAAAAAAATTAAGACAGCCTCATCCATCGGCGACGATCTTCAGCAGTTCACCATCGCCTCGACGACGCTCAACATCGACGATCGGCGCATCAAGCGACTGGCCCGACAGGCGACCAAGTCGGCGAAGACCCCGGCCGACAAGGCCGACGCCCTGCGCAAGTTCGTCACTGACTATGTCACTGACAAGAGTCTCGATGTCGGCTTCGCGACGGCTTCGGAGGTGGCGCGGAATCGCTGCGGCGATTGCACCGAGCATGGCGTTTTGCTCGCGGCGCTGGCTCGTGCCGCGGGAATGCCCGCGCGCGGCGTCAGCGGCCTGGTGCAGGTTCCCAGTGGTCCGCTCGGGGCCGACGACATCAAGGCATTCGGTTTTCACATGTGGGCGCAGGTGAATATTGACGGCCGGTGGGTTGATATTGACGCGGCGATGCGTCAGACCGACTGCGATCCCACCCACATCGCGCTGGCCCTGATGCCGCTCAATGACGAGGGCATGATGGATTCCCTGATGTCCATTCTGCCGCTCCTGGGCAGGCTGGAAATCGACGTGGTGGACATTCAGAAATAGCCGCGCCGCCCTGGCGGTCGGTGCCCGGTTTGAACCGGTGAAAAAATCATTTCGCCGCACTTGCCTTTACCGGTCCACGGGGAAGAATTGAAACGGAAGGAACAGGACGACGCCGCGAATCGCCGGGCATTGAGTTGAATCAAGGCCCACGGAAGTGGAAAACGGCGATTCGGTAATCGGCGGCTGGGCTTGTCCAGGGCCGATCGGCCTTGTGGTCGAGCAGTCAGGCGGCGTTTATTCAGACGCCGCTGTGGAAGCGCGGAACTCGCACTTCAGCATGCTTCCCGGAAAATCCAGCAGCGCCTCGGGCTGAGACATCAGATCGGCGGCGCAACAAAGTTAATCCAGTGGGTAAAGAAGCACGCGTTAGACGGCGGGGCCTTCCCGTCGCCGCGATTCCGCGAGCGTCATCGTCGCGGGAACGCCCTGCCCTCGCGCGTTTTTGCCCAGGAAGCTGCGGCCGTCCGCACGATTGGCGGTGCGCGAAGCTGATCGAGCCGAGCGCTCGACACATCATGCAGAACTGCGAGATGAAGATGATCGCCAAAGTGTGTAAATCAGGGGGATGGGGGAGGAAGATGGAAGTGACGCACCAGAATCCCTGTGTGGCTCGAGCTTCTATCCTCCGAACGGGTGGTCGCGGGTCGTCGAAATGCCGCGCTGTTGGCATCGGCGATGGGGAGTGGGACGATGCGCAACGCGCGGTCGGCGCCTCGCGACGCCCGACTTGTGGGTCCATGAAGAAGAGGAGACCGGCTCGTGAGCAACTGTGCCTTCGCCGGGCGCCCGGCAAAGGCGACATTGATTGTGATGGGGGAATCGCAAGTGCGAGAGGTAGAGTGCGGGGCGCCATGACTAAGCGTGATCGGCAAGAAGAGAACTCGCCCGGCGGCCGGCGCGTGAGCAATCGCGCGATTGATGGTCCGGCACCATGGCGATTCTTGTGAGGGGTTTGGGCCGATCACGATAACGCGGAAGCCGCGCCAGAGTTTGGGGAGAGGCTGTGCGGCCATCTGCGATAAGGCCGTGGTGGGACGCGGGAGTCCACCACGGCCGCTCTATTTTTTACCCACCCCCCGATTCAGGATGGGTCCCGCTGGCGGCGCGCCCGCCGCCGAACGACAATCCGCTCTAATCGAAAGGGTAAGTTCGATTTTCCACCGCGGAGCCCTTGATTTGAAAAGCGGCCAGAAGATGAGCCCGTCCGTGGTGCCGGTGTTTCTCGCAGTCGGGATGGTCTCCATCTCCTCCGCGGCGATTCTCGTGCGTCTGTGCGACGACGCGCCGGCCGCGGTCACGGCGGCTGCGAGGCTCTGCATCGCGACGCTGGTCCTCTTGCCGCTGCTCGCCGTGATGCGCGGCCCGCGGATTCTTCGCGTTCCCCGCCATCTCATCGGCCCTATCCTGCTCGGCGGCATCTTCCTCGCCGCTCACTTCTTCTTCTGGATGACATCCTTATGGCATACGTCGGTGATGAGTTCGGTGGTCATCGTCACGACGAACCCGATCTTCGTGGGGATCGGCTCTCTGCTCTTCTTCAGGGAGAAGATGCACCGCAACCTCATGTTCGGCATCCTTCTCGCGGGGATCGGCGGACTGGTCATCAACTTCGCCGGCGGCGCGGAGGGAAGCTCTACCGACAGCAGCTACGGCAATCTGCTCGCCCTGTGCGGCGCCTGGACCGCATCGGGCTATCTGCTCGTCGGGCGTCGCGTGCGGCGGGAACTGGACAATCTTTCGTATATGCTCGCCGTCTACGGAATTGCCGGGCTGATCCTGGTCGGCTTTTGCGCACTGAAGGGATACTCCGCCATGGGTTACCGCCCGGCGACCTACGGATGGTTTGTCCTGCTGGCCGTCGTGCCGCAGCTCTTCGGGCATGGCTCGCTGAATTACGCGCTGCAGCACGTCTCCGCGACGATGGTGGCCGTCTGCATCCTCGCCGAGCCGATCGGCGCAAGCATATTGGCGATGATCTTCCTGAAAGAGACGCCCGGAATTTTGCAGGTCGTGGGCGGTCTCATCATTCTTGCGGGGATTTATCTCGCGTCGCGGCGGCCTGTCGGCGGGCAACCGGCGGAGATCATCGACTGAATTACAAGGCGGGGGCTATCGTCCGGCGTACATCTCTTCGTAGTAATGCTTGTAAGCGCCGGAGGTGATGTGATCGAGCCACGGCTGGTTTGAGAGATACCAGTCGATGGTGCGACCGAGGCCGGTGTCGAACTCAAACGTCGGCTCCCATCCCAGTTCGCGCTTGCTGCGCGACGCGTCGATGGCATATCGAAAGTCGTGGCCGGGGCGGTCTTTGACGAAACTGATCAGGCTTTCCGGCTTGCCCATGTGCCGCAGGATCGCCTTGACGACCTCCAGATTCGTCCGCTCGCTGTTGCCGCCGACGTTATAAACCCGGCCGGCAGTCCCCTTGGTCAGTGCCATCCAGATGGCCCGGCAGTGATCCTCGACGTAGAGCCAGTCGCGAACGTTTGAGCCGTCGCCATAGACCGGCAGCGGCTTACCCTGCCGGGCGTTGTTGATCATCAGCGGGATCATCTTCTCGGGGAATTGATAGGGCCCGTAGTTGTTCGAGCAGCGCGTCGTGATAACCGGCAGGCCGTAGGTATGGCCAAACGCGGCGACGAGATGATCCGCCGCGGCCTTGCTGGCGCTGTAGGGCGAATGCGGGTCGAGCGGCGTCTCCTCGGTGAACAAACCGGTCGGTCCCAGTGAGCCATAGACTTCGTCGGTGCCGACCTGGAGGAATCTCAGATTGCCGCACTGGCGAGCGGCTTGGAGTAGGCACAGTGTGCCTGCCACGTTGGTCTCGACGAATTCCGCCGGGCCGGTGATGGATCGATCGACGTGGCTCTCGGCCGCGAAATGGACAATGCAGTCCACGCCGTGTTCGCGGCAGGTCTCGACGCAGAACTGGGCCCCTCGAATGTCGCCGTGAACAAACGTGTAACGCGGGTCCTCGGCGATCTCCGCGAGGTTTTCCAGGTTGCCCGCGTAAGTCAGGCAGTCGAGGTTCACGACGCGCACGCCGGCGTGATTCGCCAGGACATAGCGCACAAAGTTCGAACCGATGAAGCCGGCGCCGCCGGTCACAAGCACGGCCTTCGGGGAGAATTCGGTCTGTTGGGTCACTTGTTTTCGCCCTGTCGCAGGAGTTCGGTCACGGTCGCGAGCGATTCAAAGGTGCCTGCGTCGCTCCACCAGCCGCGGAAGAAGCCGTGGCTCAGCGTGCCGCGAGAAAGGTAGGCGTTGTTCACGTCGGTGATCTCAAGCTCGCCACGGCCCGAAGGCTTGAGCGTCTTGATGATGTCGAAGACCTCGCCGTCATAGAAATAGATGCCCGTAACGGCGTGATTGCTCTTGGGCTGCTTGGGCTTCTCGACGATGCGGACGATGCGGCCGTTTTCGATCTCCGCCACGCCGAAGCGGTGGGGGTCCGGCACTTCCTTCAGCAGCAGGCGTGCGCCTTTACCCTGCTTGGAGAACTGCCCGACGTCGTCGCTGAGGCTGTCCTCGAAAATATTGTCCCCGAGAATGACCGCCATCAGCGAGCCGCCGCAGAAATTCTCCGCCAATCCCAGGGCCTGAGCGATGCCGCCCGCCTCGTCCTGAACCTTGTAAGTAAACCGCGCGCCGAAATCCTTGCCCGATCCGAGCAGGCCGACGACGTCGCCCATGTGCTCCACGCCCGTGACGACGAGAATCTCCTCGATGCCAGCGCCGCGCAGCTTTTCCACCGGGTGAAAAATCATGGGCTTGCGGCCCACGGGGAGGAGGTGCTTGTTGGTCACCTTGGTCAGCGGCAGAAGTCGCGACCCCGTTCCGCCCGCCAGAATGACGCCTTTCATACGAAACCCTTTCCGTGCGGGTACTGCATCGTGCCACCTGTGAGCCCGACCAACGAGGATGAGGTATTCTACCGGCTCGGCGGGATGAGTCCATATTGGTGCGGCCATTCGGCGTCGAGGGGCGCAACCGGGATGAAAGTTTTGCGGGTTTCGGCGGGATGGCTATGATCGGGCCGACAACCTGTTATTCAGCGAGCGAGCACCATGAGCACGGAAACACAAGAGACCCCTAAGAGCCCATCAACAGAAGCCGCGCAGCCGGAACCAAGTGGATTTCTGACGCGCGTCATGGTCACCGGCGCGACCGGTTTCGTCGGTCGTCACGTCACGCGGGAACTGGTCGCGCGCGGCCATAAGCCGGTCTGCCTGGTACGAAATCAGAACCGGTTTCTCGCGCAGGCCCGGCAATTGGGGGCGGACCGGTTCGAGGCGGTGGGGGGCGATCTCTTCGATCCCGCGGGGCTCGCAAAGTCGCTTGAAGGCGCGCAGGCCTGCGTCCACATCGTGGGGATCATCTTCGAGCATCCGCTTCGCGGGCAGACCTTTGAGCGAATTCACGTCGAAGGGACCCACAACGTCGTCGCGGCGTGCAAGGCTGCGGGCGTTCGGCGCATCGTGCATATGTCCGCGCTCGGAACGCGTGTCAATGCCCCCAGCCGCTATCACCAGACCAAGTGGCGGGCCGAGGGCATCGTCAAGGACAGCGGGCTCGACTGGACCATTTTCCGGCCGAGCATCATTCACGGCCACGACGGCGAGTTCATGCGACTGATGAAGTCGTTTGTCTGCGACACGACCGTGACTTCGCTCGGATTTATTCCGACCCCGTTGCCGGTAATCCCCTATTTCGGCGACGGTCAGAATCGGCTTCAACCGGTCTCAGTGAAGGACGTGGCGCACTGCTTCACCGCCGCATTGTCCAGGCCGGAGACGATCGGCAAGATCTACGAACTCGGCGGCCCCGAGAAGATCAGTTGGAAAGAGCTGTATCGCATCTGCCGGGAGACGATTCCCGGCGCAAAGATGTGGAAGCCGTTAATCAGTCAACCGGTCTGGGCGGCGAAGTTCCTCGCGGCCACGGTCATGAAGCTCCCGATCCTGCCTGACTACATGCGATTCAACACGGCGCAGGTGCAGATGTCCCAGGAAGACTCGGTGTGCGACATCGCTCCGGTGGAGCGGGATTTTGAAATCAAGCTCAGAGATTTCCGGCAGGACCTTGCATCCTACGCAAACCTCATCGACTAAATGGGCTGTGCGCCCCGGAGATGCCCTATGGAAGATATCAACTGGATAAGCCTCATCCTTCGATTCGCGCACATCCTCGGGGCCATCATCGCCGTCGGCGGCGCGATCTTCGCGGGCTTCGTGGTGTTCCCCGCCGCCCATGTCGTCCCGGAAGAGTCGCGAGCGCACTTCAACGAAATGATCCGCAAAGGATTCGCCAAGCTGGTGATGATCGCCATCACCCTGCTTTTGGTATCCGGTTTCTACAACTACCTGATGGTCGAATTGCCGCAGCACAAGGGCCAGGCGATTTACAACGCGACGATGGGCGTCAAGATTCTCCTCGCCTTCGCCGTCTTTTTCTTCGCCAGCGCTCTGACCGGAAAGTCCGCGGCCTTCGAGGGCCTGCGCAAAAAGCGCAAACGATGGCTGACGCTGAATATCCTCCTCGCCCTGGCGGTCATTGCCTTGGGCGCGTTCCTGCGGGCCGTTCCCGATATCGCAAAGGCGGCGAATTAGCCTATCGCGTGCGTCGTACCGTCCAATCGTCGCTCGCGTAGACCTTCGTGAATTGCCGAGTGGATTCCAACTCGTCGTCGCTCCACTCGCTCGATACGAATTCCATCTCAAGCGCCCCGCTGAACGAGCCAGCCAGCCGCGAAACCGCCTGATCGTAGTCAATCGCCCCGGCAAGACTCGTCCACGTACAGACTTTCTGCTGGGCGTACCGGCTGTCGAGCATGATCGAGCCGTGCTGAAGGATTGCCGTCTTCGTGCGGCGCTGTGCGGAACCAGCGATCTTCGAGACGCCCGCAGGCCCAAGCGGGTCATCGACCACGACGTCGAGATCGTGACGGCGTTCAAAGCAGAAGAAGGGCCCGCGCTGCGATGAACCCGAGACTTCCGAAAGCGGGGTGTCGCACGAGTCGTTCTTTGTTCCCAGCATGCGAGTCCCATGACCGATGGTGCGAATGATCGCTTCGTGCGCCAGACGATAGAGTGAATTGGGCCTCCCGGCGACGAGCGGATGAGTGATCGGAATAACGAGCGAATAAGTCACTTCGAGATCGTGCAGAATGGCCCCGCCGCCGGTCGTGCGCCGCACAACAGCCAGGTCTCGTGCGGGCTGCTCCAGTGATTCAAGCTCGGCGTATTCCTGAAAGTAGCCAAGCGAGATCGTCGGCTCATGCCATCCATAAAAGCGCAGCACCACCGGATGATTCGGTCGCGTGCACGCCGCGAGCAGGGCCTCATCACGAGCCATGTTCTCCGCGCCGCCGGGAAATGGCGCGCGGTCCACGATCAGTCGGGCATTTTCCACATGGGCATGTTAGCAGGTTCAGGCCCCGCGCACCGGGCGGCGCGGCAGGGGGCGATCACCGCCGCATCCGGCCATCACTCGACGTTCGGCCAGGGCTTTCGACGGGGCCGCATCACGAAGAACGCGGCAACCGCGCCGAGTACGACGCTGAATGGAACGGCCGAGAAGCCGAACAGAATCACCGAGACAATGGCGGCGCTGCCAAGTGCGATCGACATGTTTTCCCCCCTCGAACTGAAGGAATGGTGGGCAAGCGCCGTGCCGCTGACCGATCTGGGGGTGGCCCTGTGATTCGTCCGCTAAGAACGGGTTACGAACCCTGCGGCATACGGCGAATCAATACCGGGCCGACCGCCGCGTCCGATCATGCATCATTCATGGGGCGATGTTGCTTTTAGGGGAAGGGCGTGTTGATTTCCGGCATCACAGGCCGATGCCGAAAAAGGACGAGACTGGACGCGCGGCGTAGCGATGGTATCGTTTGCCACGTTTCGCGCAACTTCGCGAGATGAAGGCCTCGAAGGAAGGCCGCACCCATGCCCGAACAACATCGCACCGCACTCGCAGCTCTGGCGCCGTCGACCACTCCCTTCGCCAGTGCGATTCGCAGGACATTCAAGGTGGGCTATGGTCTGCGAGACCTGCGCGGCGACATCATGGCCGGGATCGTGGTGGCCGTCGTCGCGCTGCCGCTTTCCATGGCGCTGGCGATCGCGTCCGGCGTTCCGCCGCAGCATGGGATTTACACCGCAATCGTCGCAGGCGGCCTCAGCGCACTGTTGGGCGGTTCGTCGGTTCAGGTAACCGGTCCGACCGCGGCATTCGTCGTCGTCCTCGCGCCCATCTCCGCCAAGTTCGGACTCGGCGGGCTCCTGTTGGCGACCATCATGGCCGGCGGGCTGATGCTCGCGGCAGGGCTGGCCAGGTTCGGACGATTGATCGAGTTCATCCCCTATCCCGTCACCACAGGCTTCACCAGCGGTATCGCGGTCGTCATCGCCACATTGCAGTTCAAGGATTTCTTCGGTCTGGGCATCGCCAAAATGCCGGAGCACTACATCGAAAAAGTGCAGACCGTCATCGCCGCGGCGCCGACGCTGCATATGCCGGATATGGCGATCGGCCTGGGCTCGCTCGCCGTCCTCGTCCTACTTCCCAAATTGACCAGGGCCATTCCCTCGCCGCTCGTCGCTCTGCCCGCCGCGGGGCTCGTCGCCTACTTCATGGGACTCGATGTCGCGACCATCAACTCTCGCTTCAGTTACGAGTTGGCCGGCGTCACCCATCACGGTATTCCGCAGTTGCCGCCGATGCCCATGGCGCCGTGGACCGCGCCGGGCCCCGATGGTCAGCAACTCGTCCTGTCGCTCGATCTGATACGCAGCCTCGGTGGATCGGCCTTTGCCATCGCCATGCTGGGAGCGATCGAATCGCTTCTCTCGGCCGTTGTCTCCGACGGAATGACCGGTCTGCGCCACGATCCCGACGCCGAATTGATTGGTCAGGGCGTCGGGAACATCGTCGCGCCATTCTTCGGCGGATTCGCCGCGACCGGAGCCATCGCCCGCACCGCGACCAATATTCGCTGCGGAGCCCGTTCACCCGTCGCGTCCATCAGCCACGCCCTGTTCATCCTCGCCGCGGTCATGCTGGTGGCCCCGCTGCTCGGATATCTCCCGATGGCGTCGATGGCAGCGCTGCTGCTCGTGGTCGCGTGGAACATGAGCGAGCTGAAGCACTTCGTTCACGTATTGCGCACGGGTCCCCGCGGCGACGTGCTGGTCCTTCTGGCCTGCTTCCTGCTGACCGTGATCTTCGACATGGTGGTATCCGTGTCGGTGGGCGTCGTCCTCGCGGCGATCCTCTTCATGCGGCGCATGGCAGACGTGTCCAGCGTGAATCTCGTCGCCGCGTCGAGCGAAAAGGCGGAAATTCATTTGCCGCCGACCGCGATCGTCTATCAAATCGGCGGGCCGCTCTTCTTCGGCGCTGCCCAGAAGGCGATGAGTTCGCTTCGGACGATCCAGCGCGGAATCCAGACGGTCATCCTCGACCTGACCTCCGTGCCGATCATTGACGCGACAGGTCTGGTCAATTTGGAATCGTCCATCGAACGCCTGAGAAAGAGCGGGATCTATATCATCATCGCCGGCGTGCAGGCCGAACCGCTCAAGGCCATCGCCAAGGCGGGATGGGAAAAGCGCCATCATGCATGGCTGACGGTCCGTCGATCACTCGAAGACGCGACCGCCCTCGCCTGGGCCCGGCATTCCGAGTTTCACCCCGGCCCGACCGATCGCCAGGACGCTCGCTAATTCCTTATTAGAAAGCCCCCACATCGCTCACAGTCGCTGGAAACAGGGATTATCCTCCCTTGAAGCCGGGTAATATGTTACACTTATACAGGTGTCGGGCTGATATAACAGTTAAATGAGCCATGCCTCGAACGATAAGCGTCACAAACAACCCTACCCCCGGCTCCACATGAGCGACCGCAAGAGCAAGAACGTCACCCTCAAGGACATCGCCGATCGGCTCGGTTTCTCCGCCATGACGGTGTCACGTGCCCTTTCCGGAAAGGCCAATCTGGTCAGTCCGGAGACCGCGAAGCTCTGTCGTGAGGCCGCCCGGGACATGGGGTACCAGCCCAACCTGATGGCCCGAAGCCTGCGCGGCGAGCAGCTCAGCACCATCGTCATGTTCGCCGAGCATATCTCCAGTCACCATTACCTCGCGGAGCTGGTGGACTATGTCTCGCGGTCGATCGAACGCCGCAAGTACGGCGTGATCAGTTGTCAGTCGATTACAAGTTTTCATCAGGCCCTGCGAAATTTCCGCCTCGCCGGCGCCGTGGTCATTGCCCCGCCCGAGGAGTTCTACACCGATCCCTTCGGAGAGCGAATGTTCGGCGTCCACTATCAGGCGCCGACCGTCCTGATTCACAGCGCCGTCGAACAAAACGTCTTCAACGAAGTAAGCCCGGACATCAGCGCGTTCAGCTTTCACGCGGCCTGTCATCTGCTTGAGCTGGGTCATCGGCACCTCGGTTATCTCGGCGGTCCCCGCGCCGAGGACGAGCCGAAGTGGTTCGCCCTCCGCCAGAGCGGCATTGAGCAGGCCCTCAAGGACTACGGACTCCCCGGCGTTCGACTGCGCCAGCAGGCCTGTTCCGATGCGACGATGGGACCGGCCGCGATTCAGCAGTTGCTCACGCGCTGGCCGGATACGACCGGCGTGATGTGCATCAATGATGAAATCGCCATCTCCGCGATCAGCGGCGCACAGGAGATGCGACTGGAGATTCCGCGTGACGTGTCGATCATCGGCTCGAACGACATCAAACTGGCCGGTTTCTTCCGGCCCGCGCTGACCACTCTCAAAATCGACATCCGCGCCATGGCCGAGACCGCGCTGGACCTGCTCTTCGACGAGATCAGCGAGCGGCGCGAAGTGTCCGGACGCGAGCCCATCAAGATCAAACTGCCCGCGAACCTCATCGTGCGCAATTCGACCGCTCCGCCGGCCCCGCAGCGCGTCACCGCCTGATCCGCCGCGCCGTCCGAGTTCATTTTCCCCGGACGACGTCCTTCAGTTGAGGGACATCCATCCCCACAATTCATGCTCTTTTCGTCGCCAGATTCCCCGGCAATCTCGACGGTCGGGCCGGCGCGGGGTATACTCCATCCCGCTGCCTGCCGCTGCTGTGGCCGGGCATATCGGACTGGAATGCCTTCGACCGAAAACGTGCGGCCGTCGGCATTCATGGGGGCATCAAGTGAGGCGGCTGGTTTGCCGTTCAGTATCTCTATGCATCAGTCTCCTTGTGAAACGCGCCGGTCCGCCCCGGCCAGACCGGTCCTCCTTGTTCTTATCGCCGCCGCATGTCTTCTGGCTTCGACGAGTGACGCGCACGCGTACATCGGCCCGGGCGCCGGTTTTGCCCTGGCATCATCGCTCTTCGTCATCGTCTGGACGATGTTCTTGGCCCTCCTGGCAATTCTGATCTGGCCGATTCGTTGGGTGATTCGGGCGATCAAGGGGCGTAAGGCATTTTCCCAGGCAAAAGTCCGACGACTGGTCATTCTCGGGCTCGACGGCCTCGAACCCAGCCTCGCGGAGAAGTTCATCGCCGAAGGAAAAATGCCGAACCTCGAGCGCCTTGGCAAGATGGGCTGCTACAAGAAACTCGGCACCGTCACGCCGCCGCTGTCTCCCGTCGCCTGGTCGAGCTTTCTCACCGGCGTCAATCCCGGCAAGCACAACATCTACGATTTCCTCAACAGCGATCGGCGAACCTATCTGCCGAATCTCTCTTCCGTATCAATCCATTCGCCGACCAAAACGATCAAGCTCGGCAAGTACACCTTTCCGCTGAATAAGCCGGAGATTCGACTGCTTCGCAAGGGTAAGCCCTTCTGGAACACCCTCGGCGAACACGGCATCTTCACCTCGGTCATCCGGGTGCCCATCACCTGGCCGCCGGAAAAGTGCCGCGGCGTCGTACTCTCCGCGATGTGCGTCCCCGACCTGCGTGGCACTCAGGGACTCTTCTCGTTCTACAGCACCAGACCCGCCGGGCCCGAGCGAACCGGCGGCGAGCAGATCGTCGTCAAGCGCGAGGGCAATCTCGTTCGCAGCGAACTCGTTGGTCCCGACAACAGCGTCAAAGAGGGCGCCGGTGCGATGAAAGCGCCCTTCACCGTCGAGATCGGCAAGAGCAAGGGCAAAGCGAAGGCCGATGCGAAGCTCACCATCGGCGACGATGCCTACGACCTGCGCATTGGCGAGTACACCCCCTGGATCACCGTCACCTTCAAGGCCGGGGCGGGCGTCAAGGTCAACGGCATCTGCCGATTCATGCTGATCTCCATCGAGCCGGAGTTCGAGCTGTACGTCATGCCGATCAATCTCGATCCCGAGAAGCCGGCCATGCCGATCTCCTTCCCCACGGCCTACAGCACCTATCTCGCCAAGCGCTACGGCAGCTACGCCACCCTCGGCCTTGCCGAAGATACCTGGGCGCTGAATGAGGACCTGATCGACGACGACGCCTTCCTGGAGCAGTGCGTCTCCATCGACAACGAGCGCGAGGAGCAGTTCTTCGACGCGCTGGAAAACACGCGCCGCGGCCTCTGTGTCTGCGTCTTCGACGGAACCGATCGCATTCAGCACATGTTCTGGCGCTACCTGGAGCCGGACCACCCGGCCCACCCAAAGAATCTCGATCCGAACTACCAGCCGAGCAAACACGAGAAGACGATCGAGGATCTCTACGTCCGCATGGACAAGCTCGTCGGCCAGACAATGTCCAAGGTCCTCAATGCCGGCGAGGGCGATTCGATGCTCATGGTCATCTCTGACCACGGCTTCTCGCCTTTCCGGCGCGGCATCGATCTGAATCGCTGGCTCATCGAAAACGGCTACATGAAGCTCAAGCCCGATGCGAAGCCCGATGCGAAATATCTCACGTCCGTCGATTGGTCACAGACGAAGGCCTATGCCCTCGGCCTCGCCGGCATGTTCATCAATCAAAAGGGTCGCGAGTCGCAGGGCATCGTCGAGTCCGGCGATGAGATGCGCAAACTCAAGGCCGAGATCATCTCCAAGATGTCCGGCATGAAAGACCCCAAGTCGGGCGAGGTCGCCGTAACGCGCGTGCAGGACAAGGAAGTCTGCTACAAGGGGCCGTTCCGCGACACAGCGCCCGACCTTGTCGTCGGTTACAACCGCGGCTATCGCGTCGGTTGGGACACCGCGATCGGCAAGATCACGCCCGACATCTTCCACGACAACAAGAAAGCATGGAGCGGCGATCACTGCATTGATCCCGAGTTGATCCCCGGCGTCCTGTTCTGCAGCCACAAGATTTCCTCAGATTCGCCTCGACTCATGGACCTCGGCCCGACGGCCCTGGACCTTTTTGGCGTGGGTGTGCCGGAAAACATGGACGGCGTACCGCTCAAGGTGGAGGTCGGGGCGAAATGAGCTTGATTCTTTCTAGCACGCGGCGCGCGGCGCATTTGGCGATCGCCGCCGTTGTTCTCCTCAGTCTCTCTCTGCCGATGGCGTGGCTGGCCGGTTGTGGAGATTCCGCCGATGCGGCCGGCCGGAAGACCTACAAAAATCCGCGGATTTGCATCCTCGGCTGCGACGGCATGGACCCGAAGCTCCTTCGCCGCATGATTGACGAAGGCCGCCTTCCCAACCTCGCTCGGCTGGAAAAAGAGGGCGGCTTCAAGCCGCTTGAGACGAGCATTCCGCCGCAGAGTCCCGTGGCATGGTCGAACTTCATCACCGGCGCCGGCCCCGGCGTTCACGGTATCTTCGACTTCATCCATCGCGACCCGGCCAAACAGGCGTCGCCCTATTTCTCGACGAATCGGATTCACGGCGGCAGCGACGCCAAGCCGTACGAGATCGGCAGCTATCAGGTGCCCAAGGACATGATCCTGCCCTGGGTGGCCAGCGCGGAGAACGAGCTGCTCCGTCGCGGCACGCCGTTCTGGGATTATCTCGACCAGCGCGCGATTCCCGTGCAGATGTACAAACTCCCCGCGAACTATCCGCCCAGCGAATCCAAGCACGATCACATGTGCTGCCTCGCGGGCATGGGTGTGCCCGATGCCTTTGGCAATCAGGGAACCTTTCAGCACTTCTCGACCAAGCCGCGCCGCGAAGTAAAGGCGTCCGAGGGATATCGACTGCGGTTGTATCCGTATAAGGCGCGCGGGGCCTACAACGCAAAAATCTACGGCCCGCCCAATGAGTTCAAGGTGAAGAACCCGCCGACCATGGCGGACATGAAAGTCTATGTCGATCCCGATCGCGACGTTGCCAAGTTGATCTACGTCAATGAAGGCGTCGCCGGGGACGAAACCGTCGAGTTCGTGCTCAACGTCGGTGAGTGGAGCGACTGGAAAGAGATTCACTTCCTCAAGACGCCCGTCGGTCCGTCGATCGGTGTCATGGCCCGCTTCCTGCTTCAGTCGGTTCGACCGGACGTCGAAGTCTACATGACGCCGCTGAATTTCATCCCGACGAATTCGCCCGTCGCGGTCAGCGAGCCGCCCGAGTTCGCGGCCGAGATCGGAGAGGCGATCGGCCCCTATCACACCCAGGGCTTCGCCGAGGCGTTCAACGCCCGCAAGCAGATTCTGATGACCGATGAGGAGTATCGCGTTCAATCCGACAACATCCTCGAAGAGAGCGTGAAGATGATGGACTACGCCCTCGATCGGTTCGAGGACGGCGTCCTGTTCTTCTACTATTCCAGCACCGATCTTCAGGCCCATATCTTCTGGTGGGACTCGGACGAGAAGCATCCCGTGCGCAAGCCGGAGGATGCCAGGAAATACATGCAGGTCGTCGAGAGCGTCTATGAGAAGATGGACGCCGCCCTGGCTCAGTGTCGTAAGAAACTCGGCGATGATGTCACCTACATCGTCATGAGCGACCACGGCTTTTCCAACTTCAGCCGCTGCGTGGGCCTCAACACCTGGCTCCGCGATGCCGGCTATCTCGCCGCCAATCGAAACCTCGTCATCGACGCCGACTGGGCCAAGTCCAAAGCCTACGGGCTCGGGCTCAACGGGCTCTACCTCAACCTCAAAGGCCGCGAGAAGAACGGCATCGTCGATCCCAAGGATCGTGACGCTCTGCTCGACGAGATCACCGAAAAACTCCTGGCGATCCGCGACCCGGCCACCGACGCACAGGTCATCCGCCGGGTCTATCGCGCCGAGCAGTGCTACAGCGGACCCGAGACCAAGAATGCGCCCGACCTGCTCGTCGGCTACGAGCGCGGTTACCGGGCAAGCTGGAACACCTGCCTCGGCGAGTTCGATCCACAGGTGGTGTTCGACAACGACAGCGCATGGAGCGCCGATCACTGCATCGCACATGACGTCGTGCCGGGCGTCCTGCTCTCCAATCGAAAGATTGTGGCGGAGAGTCCGGCGCTGATCGACCTTGCGCCGACAATCCTTTCGGAGTTCGGCGTCGACAAGCCCGATCAGATGACCGGGAACAACGTGTTCGGAGAATCGGCGAAGGCCGTCGCCGCCAAGTGACGGCGCGCCGCTTGAACGGAGGGCTCGAAACGTGTTTGGAGCAAACGTAAAGCTGGATAAATCGCTGCTCGAACGGGCGAAGAAGTACGCGAAGGTCGCGGGCTACCAGAGCGTGGACGAGTTCATCGCTCACGCCCTGGAGAACGAGCTCGCCAAGCTCGACGAGGCCAAGGGCACGGGTCAGGAGACCGATCAGGCCGTCCTCGATCGACTTCGCGGGCTCGGCTACATCGAGTGATTCACGGCGCTGCCGGACGGAGAGGCTGAATTGGACATCGTGACGAACATCATGACGCACCTGGGGGACCTGGGTTTTTCCCTGTGCGCCCTCCTTCCGCCCGCCGTCACGCTGGTGATCATCTCCGCGATCACGGGCGTCGTCATGCTGCTCATCTGGCGGTACACCTCCAATCAGGACGCCATCGAAGACGTGCGCAAGCAGATCTCCGCGCACCTGCTCGCCACGCGGCTTTTCAAGGACGACCTGTCCGTCACCTTTCGCGCCCAGCGGCAGATCATCTGGCAGGCCCTGCGGCTGATGGGCCATTCCATTCGGCCGATGATCATCATGACCATTCCCTTTGTCCTTATCATGGTGCAAATCGGGTTGCACTATGAATTCGCCCCGATGCCGACCGGCCAGACCGCAAGGGTGAAGGTCACGATGAAGGACCCACAAAAGGGCGTCGCGGCCGGCGCGGCGCTGAAGCTACCCGACGGCGTGACGGCGGATCGAAACGACCCCTGCCGCGCCATGTCGATCGGCACGGTCGATTGGCGGCTGACCGCCCGGCAGCCCGGTTCGTACATGCTGACCTTCGGCAAGGACGATGATAAGGTCGAGATGCCGCTCGTCGTCGGCAGTCAGTTTGCGCGCGTCAGCAAGCTCCGCGGCGGCGACTTTTTCAGCCGCCTGCTCTACTCCGCCGAGCCGTCGATCCCCGCGTCGTCGGCGATCAGCGCCATCGAAGTTTTCTACCCTGCCCGGTCCACGCCGATCCTCGGCGTCGAGGTCCACTGGCTGATATCGCTTCTGGTCCTGTCCATCGTTTTCGCGCTCATCTTCAAGCCGCTCTTCAAAGTTCATATTTAGCCCGGCTCAAGGCTTTTCCGGTAAGCGTTGCTGCTTCGGCATGCGCGCAAGTCCTGCAAATTCGAAGGTGACATAAGGTGACACAGCCGATTTTTTTCGATTGCAAGTGTTGTGGCGGGCATGTGTTGGGGCGCTTCGCGTTTGGGGTGGTTCTTGGGTGGAAACGTCGAAAAATCGAAACGTCGAAACGTCGAAACATGGGGGACCTTCGGCCTGCGGCCTGGGGCGATGAGGGGCTGAGAGGTTGCTGCAAGAGTGGTGACACAGGGCGATGCGGGGGCCGCTGGTGGGCCGTCGCCAAACGGCAAGCC
>CAZCGF010000035.1:0-7540 GCA_964498115.1 uncultured Planctomycetaceae bacterium
CGCTGCAACCGACGAATTTCATGACGTCCGTCACGCTGCCGAAGTTCGATCCGTCACTCGGCATCCTTGACAAGGTCACGCTCAAGCTTTCCGGTCACGTCGAAGGCATGGCCCAGTTTGAAAGTCTCGATGCCGATCCTGCCACGGTCGAAATGGAGCTGGCCGCCGAGATCAAGCTCCAGCGACCCGACATGAGCACGCTCGTGATCACGCTGCCGCTCGTCATGACGAGCGACAACGTCACCGCCTTTGACGGCGTGATCGACTTCGGCGGAACCTCTGGAAAGGCCTATCCGCTCCTGACCGCTGACGACGTGAACTCCGTCATGACCATGTCGATGATGGACCTGGCCCTCTTCACCGGCCCCGGCAACATCATGCTCCCGGTCATGGCCACCGGTGCTTCGACCGGCAGCGGTGCGGGCAACCTGTTGCTCCAGTTCAGCACCTCCGCATCGGCCAACGTCATGGTGACTTACGACTACACGGTCCCGGAGCCTGCCACGGCCGGCCTCCTGGGCATGGGCGCCTTCGCCGCGATACGACGCCGACGCCGAATCGCCGCCTAAACGCACGCACCGCGCTCAAGCGGCGAAGGGCCGCTCCGTCCGATGGAATTTATGATGCTTCACAGGGCTCGACACCGTTATCCGCGGTGTCGAGCCCTCTCCTTTTTGTGCCGACAAATCGCTCTCAGTATGCGACATCCGCCGACGTTCAGGACAAAGAACTGAGGCGGTGCATCAGAGTCGAATTGCGATCACTCAATGGGGTGAATTTAAGAAGTCAGAATCAGCGATAACGAAGTACACGACGCATCGTCTGATAATGATTCTCGCTGCCTGCCTGCCGCGAAGGTTCGTCTCCGAGTCCGATTCGCCGATCGAAATGCCTCCGCCGCAACTCTGGAATCGGCGGGGTCTGGCGACATAAGATAATTGACGTTTCGTTCCGGCGCCCGTCGGAGTTACGTCGGCGTGCCGCCTTCCTCGCAGGGGGTTTTCATTATGTCGTTGAGATCAAAATGTGTTTGGGGTCTGGTCTGCGCACTGGCAGTTTCACCGGCCGCGCTGAATGCCGATGAAGTCAGCTTCAGCGATACCGTTCCGCTGACTCAGACGAATTGGAAAAGAGTCGTCACGCTGCCCAAGTTCGATCCTTCGCTGGGGACGTTGACATCCGTCTTGCTCAAGCTCACCGGAGAAGTCAGCGGCACCGCCTCCGTCGAAAGCAAGGACCCAAGCCCGACGATGGTCACCGCGACATTCACCGCCGATATCTCGCTGATGCGGCCGGATATGTCGGTCCTCATGGCCGTCCTTCCCAGCGAGGCGATCACGCTCCCCCTCGGAAGCTACGACGGCGTGATAGACTTCGCCGGCCCTTCTGGGCGCGTGCTCCCCGAGGTCAAGAAAGAACTCTTTGAGTCGCACTACATGGCCAGTCCGCTCTCCCTGCCTGATCAATCGCTCTTCGTCGGCGCGGGGGAGTTTGTGAGTCTTCCGGTTTGGGCCGTCGGCAGGTCGCGTGGTTCTGGATCTGGAAACCTTGTCATGCTCTTGCGCACGGACGCTACGGCCACGGCTGAAGTGACCTACTTCTTTCAGCCGATCCCGGAGCCGTCGGTCGCAGGTGCATTGCTCCTGGGAATGCTGATGGTCCGCCGCCGGCGTCGATCGGCGTAGCGATTTCAGTTTTCCCTTACCTTGTTTGAATGCGCAAGAAAAAAGGTCGCTCCCTTCGGAGCGACCTTCTTATTTGCTGGGAAAAAAACGAAGTCGAATCAGCGGCGGCGGCGGAAGAGCCCCAACGCACCAAGCGAAACAAGCATCGCGGTCGCCGGCTCAGGAATGACGGTGTACTCATAGGTGACCGTCACGTCGCTGGATGCTGACGTGCTGAACTGGAGCAGAAGGTTGCCCGCTCCGCTTCCCGATGAAGCACCGGTGGCCATGACCGGCAGCGTGATGTTGCCGAGGCCGGTAAAGAGTGCGAGGTCCAGCGGAGCCGTCGTCATGGACATTTCATTGTCGTCGCCGGCCAGCGCGGGATAGGTCTTCCCCGATGTGCCGCCGAAATCCATCGCCCCGTCGAAGGCGCTCGCGTTGTCCATCGTCATGGCCAATGGTAGGGCGACGACCAGCGAGGTCATGTCCGGCCGCTGCAGCTTGACCTGGGCGGCCAGTTGCATCGAAATCGTCGTCGGACCGGCATCGAGGCTCTCAAACTTAGCCTGACCTTCGACGTGACCGGACAATTCAAAGATGACCTTGGTAAGCGTGCCCAGGCCTGGGTTGAACTTGGGAATGGAAACTGACGAGTTGAAGTTCGTCGGCTGCAGCGCAACCGAGTCGCTGAACATGATGGTATCAGCGGTCGCCTGGGTGATCGGGAGCAGAGTCAGAGAGGCGAGTACCGCTAGGGTAACAGCCGTCTTCGAGTTCGGACGTTTCACGTAGCCTTCCTCCTGTGCAGCCCGCCGCCTGCGAGGGACTGGCGAGCAATCGCACCGATGACCGGTAGCGGGCAATGCGCCGGCATGCGCTAAGCACGAGGCCATACCGCGAGGTCAGGGTTCCAATATAGCCGATCTATGCTGTCCGATTCAAGCCCAAAAGGCCCCAAATCCACCCGTAACAGGAAGTTGCCGATCGCAGGAGTGCCATCAATCATGCAGTCAGTTCTCTGCGACCCGGCCGGACGCTGCCCAATATCCTGGAAAGAGTCCCTGTCCTAGGGAAGGAGGGCCAAGACGAAGAGCTCCACATCCGCAAAATCAATGATGTGGTCCCCGTTCGTGTCCGCAGCACAAAAGGCCTGATCCTCCCCGCAGACAGGTCGGTCGAAGCTATCGACAAACGGCTGAATATCGAGCCCGTTAACCACGCCGTCCCCGGTCACGTCGCCGACAAGGCAGGTTGGCACCGCCGCCAGCGCCATATGGACGAATGGGGTCACGTCGAGGCAATCCGCGAATCCATCTGTGTTCATGTCTGCCGCACAGGACCCCTCGGGCGACGTGTCGTATCCCAGGACCACGTCGACGAATCCCTGCAGGTCGAGTCCGTCCACCAGTGTGTCGCCATTGAAATCACCGAGGATGCACTTCGTGGGGCATGGCGACGGTTCCGGCGGCGGCAGCAGCGAGTACCGCATCCAGAGATCGACAAAGAGCGGCCAGTCCTTGCAATCGACCGAATTGCTCTGGTCGAGGTCCGCAAGAACGCAGGGCGTCATGGTGCCGAGCTTTTGGCCTGCCGAGTTCGCCCTGAGCGAGAAGTTGTTCAGGCAGGACTCGAAGAGCGCGAAGTCAACGTTGTCCATGTCCAGGTCGCCGTCGAGGTCCCCCGGCATCACGTTCGCCTCGCCCTGCGTCGAAGGGGCGATGAAATAGTCAGTAGGGTCGTTGGCTGAGCCGCCGGAATAGTTGATGCTGTTTCCGGGCTCCGACAGTAACGGACCGCTGTCCACCGCGACAAACTGCGGAGTCGGCACAAAAGTCAGACAATTCCCCGCGATTTCCGTGGGCCAAAGGCTTGCGGTTGGATGGGCCGCGACACAGCCACGCTTCGCCCCGACATAAACGCCGCCATCCGCCCACGCCACGAAGTCTCTTAGAAACTGGGGCTGGTCGAAGGAGGGAAAGTCTGGATTGCTCGGCGCCGAATGATCCCAGATTGAGAAATTCGTCTGGGGAATCTGCAAATCGGAAGTCACCGTAAGTGGAAGAGTCGTAGTGTGCGTGATCGTGCCCGAGGAATTCATCTGAGTCGTGTACCCGGGAAATGGAACCTGACAGCCGAACTTGATGACCAGGAAGTCGCCTTCCGCCAGAACAATCGCCGGCGAGAAAGGCGCCCCACTTCCCTGCGGGATCTGTCTGAGCCGAAAGTAATTCATGCTCGTCGGCTGATCGCATATCCACCAATTGCCGACATTCGCGGCGCCCGGGCCCCGATTCCATAGCTCGACGTATTCCATCAGCGGAAGAATGGGTTCACAGCCCGGCATGCCGCACGGACACGGCCCGCTGTCCGGCACCATGAAAATCTCGTTAATCACCACGTCCGCTCGGCTCGAATGCGGTGCAAGAAGAGCGGCCGAGAATATCAGCGCGAAGACTCGAAGTGGGCTTACAAATCGGGATGGTATCGTCCGTCGAAAATCCCGGGTTTCGACGGAGCCAATTTCTCGAAGTGAACAGCGAACCCGGTCGAGAGCCTGCAATTCGGCAATGAAAGAATTAGAGCCTGGGCCCGGCCTTGTTGAGGAAGTCGAAACCACAGAACTATGCCGAGTGCGTGCCATTACCCTTCTTCTCGGCACGCTAGGTGCCAATAAAGCGGTAAAAAGCGCCCCACAGCAAGACACGAGCACGGCACGGAATGGATTATTGCCGGCAGCGAATAGGCCAAGCCGGCGTCTTATCTCCTGCGCCGGAACATGATGGCGCCAGCCATTGCGAGCAATGCAAGGCTGGTCGGCTCGGGGGTAACCTGAATCTGAACTGAAGTCAGCAAGCCGCCCTTGGGAACATTGGCCTGCTCGCCAGGGAAATTAAACAGCGTATTGGGGCCGAAGAGGTCCGTCTGAGACTCAGTCACCGCAAGCTGCGGGCTATAAATTGCAGTCGATCCGAATGTGACGTCTCCAGGAGGAGAAGCCTCGGCGCGATTCGCCACCGTGGCGGCGATGATCCAGTTAAGCGGGGAAATCGTCAGGCCGGGCGTAAAGTCATTGAGCCCAGGGATGCTGAGCGGGAAGGTGTAATCGACAAACCCGGTGTATGGCGACGCGGAGGGAATCGCAAACGGACTGCAGGTGTTGTTGCCGGTGTTTGGATTGAAGCCCGTGCCGTCACACGTACTGACGCTCCAGACAGAGTTGGTTCCACCCGGTGTCGGCGGGAAATTCACCGAGTCACCAGGACCAAACGGGCGGGCAGTCCCTTCGGGACCGACGGCAGATGTCGACTGAAAAGCCGCACTCCCGGCACCGACCGACTTGTCAAAACCCACCAACTGCCACGCAACGTCAAAGGCGGAGTCGAGGTCGCCTCCGTTAATAAACCCATCGCTGTTGCGGTCGGTGAGGAATACGACGCGCAGCTTGCCGTGAACCGTGCCCGTCAGTCTCCCATCACTGGGCATGGGCGGCGAAGGCATGGTCGGTTGAGCAGGCACCGTGATCTTGCGCGTCGACGGGCTTCCAATAATGCCGCCTCCAAGTTCGCCAATGTCGATGATTCGACCGTCGGTCAACTCGAAGATATCGAGATAGCCGTCCGTCACGTCGACAATTTGCGCGGTCGCCGTTGGGGCGACCAGCAACATCGCAACCGCCGGCAGTGTAATGCAAACGATAAGCTTAAGACGAGCGTACATGTAGCCTTCGCATCCTTCCTCTTCGGACGAAGCAACTGTGCTTCACCCAAATACTAATTCACAGGCAACGATGAAACAAGATTTGAACGAATCAAATCTCAGTCGCCTGGAACTCTCCTCCAACGCCTGTGGGCGCCGTTGAGCCCACATTCGGATTATCCCTCTCCTACCTCTGCGAAAGACCCTAGATGGCCTTTCGATTGCGACGTCCGAAAACCGCTGCCAGACCCATCATCAAAGTGAGACCAGTCGCGGGCTCGGGAATGATCGGGATCAGACGACTCGTCGCCAATTGGTTAATCGGAGTGACGCCGTCGTCGAACACCGGAAACGCCTGATGGAATTGAAACGGCGGAGAATCAACCGCCGCTGACTGGTAAATCGACTCCTCTGCGATTCCGCTAAAACCAGGCCCCTCGCCGGGGACCCGATTCGGTAGCGTGATCGACTCGGCGGTCAGCAATGCAAAAAGAACATAACTGAAGCCGGGTTGAAGCGTGACGCCGGCGCCCTCGAGGTTGAACTCAAAGTGGGCCAAGCGAGCATAAGGATCTTTGCCATTAAAGCTCTGCGTCTCGATCAGCGTGAAGCCTTCGTTTAATGCGACGTCAGAGGGGAACAGTGTCGAACCAGCAACATCGACGAAGCCGCCGACCAGAACCGGAAAACCGGATGCATCCGCAACCTCCAGCGCGCCCCATTTCCAATTGAAATGCGCCGCCGCGTAGGCTGCATCGCCGCAGTCTGTCGGGTCGATCACGCCGTTACCACCAAGGTCGCTGCAGGTGAACTCGAATTGGCCCTTCACATTGCCGGTCGTCACAAGGCCTGAGATCGTCGCGGCCGGTCCAATCGTTGGAGCGCTGGCCGTGTAGGCAGTTCGCTCACCGATGTCGTGAGCGTCCAGCGAATCGATGAACGCATCAACGTCATATTGCGGGGACGAATCTGCACGCGCGGCCGCCGGCATGGCTGCCATCAATGCAAGAACGCTTAGGAATGAAACTCTTGCCGCCTTCGAGAAAAGCATAACGCTTTCTCCCTCCGCATCGCTTGCAAGGCTCACTCGGAACCATGCCGCGACTGGTCTGCCCACCGATCAGCGATTCGCGTAGAACGAATGCCGCTCGGGGAATCTATCCCCACATCCAATCGCCCATATTATCGAACGCAACGCCAAAACGCAAGCTTTTCGGACATGAAGATTGAGTTATCGGCCGAAAAATCGAGATATCGCGGGTCCTGGAGGGGTTCGCCCTCCCTTCCGACGGCCTGTCGCTAGGGATGGGCGGGAATTCGGCAGTTCTGATCGCTATTTATCCTGACCTGTGCGTAGATACACGCGCCCAGGTTCGCCCGGCAAAGCGGGCAATTGCCTCAGCCTAGACCTCCATAATCTCCTTGGTCTTTCCATTCATCAACTCTTCGATGAGGCCCTCATACTTCTTCGTCAACTTGTCCATGGACTCATGGCCTTTCTTGGCGTCATCCTCCGGCATGGTTCCCCCTTTCTTTTCAGCGTCGATCTTTTGAATCGCATCTCTTCGTGCATTGCGCAGCGCGATCTTCTGAGCCTCGGCCATCTTCTTGATCTGCGAGGCGATCTGCTGACGCCGCTCACCGGAAAGCGACGGAATCGGCAGGCGAATCACCTTGCCGTCCGACTGCGGATTGATCCCCAGCGCCGCTTCCTGTAGCCCGCGCTCGATATCCTTGAGCGTCGTCGGATCAAACGGCTTCACCAGAAGCATGCTCGCGTCCGGCGCGCTGATGGTCGCGAGTGCCTTGAGTTCCATCGGTGCTTCACCGTAGGCCGGCACCTTCACCTTGACGTGTTCGACCAGGCCGGGCGATGCGCGCCCGGTACGGACGCCCCGATATTCGTCCTTGAGAAACTTAACGGACTTTTCCATGGCCTCTTCGGCCTCAAACTCAATCTCGTCATAAGCCATTGGTCGCTCCTCGTGCGTGATGCCCGCCGATATTCTCTCACCCCCGTCATTTTGTAAAGAGTCCCCGGTCCCATAGGCGGAGAATCTCGCGCCGGGGGCCATTTGTCGCCTTGCAATTCCGCCTAAGCGAATCGTAGGTTTGATCGCCGACCCGACGTCGAGCTCGACACCTCGCAGGAGCTCGCCGGGTTGGTATCCCTCGCA
>CAZCGF010000035.1:7640-11270 GCA_964498115.1 uncultured Planctomycetaceae bacterium
TCGCTATCTCGCCGTGCCGGCTTCGGTCCTCTTGGGCCGGAGCCGGCGTTTTTTTGCCAATAGAGTCGGCCTCGTATACTCAACGCCAAACTTCCCACCCTTGACCCCCTCCTCGCTCCTATGCAGAATCCTGATGCAATCTGGGAATCCCGGTTCATCCTCGCAATGGGAGTGCATCCGTATGAATCTTCATTTGAAGTCTCTTGCCCCGCTTCTCCTCATCTCGTCGGCTCTCCTTGCCATGACGCCCTCGAATGCCCTGGCGGACGACGACATCGTCACGGTCAAAGTCCAGGGACAGGGCATCGATGAGGACAGCGCGATCAAGGACGGCCTCCGCAAAGCTATCGAACAGGGCGGCAAACAGGAAATCATGAGCAAGAGCCAGACGAAGGACTTCGCCCTGGAGTACGACGTCGTCCTCGCTCGTGCCAGCGGCATCGTCAAGCACTTCGACGTGACCGGCAAACGCTCTTCGCTCGGCGTGACGACCGTCGACATCACCGCCCAGGTCAGCAAGAAACTGCTCGACGCGACCTGGGGCGAAGTTGCCATACTCCTCAAACAACTCGGCCGCCCGAAGATCATGGTCGTCTTCACCGAGATCATTCACGATCTCGATCGCCCCGAGCCCAGTCGCGAAGTCGTTCAGAAGGACAGCATCCTCGGCACCGCCATCGAGCGAAAGCTCCTCAAGCTGGGCTTTAAGCTCGTCAATCCCGGCCAAATGAAGGAGATCGACCGCAAGAAGGCCGAGGTCGCCGCCGCTGAAAATGACACCGAGGCCCTCAAGTCCCTCGCCATGAATTACGGCGCGCAGGTCTATATCAAGGGCGTGTCGCGCGCCTCCGGCCCCGAGCACACCACCGCCGCCGGCGTCAACTTGAACATGTGGGAAACCGACGTGACCATCCAGGGCTTCTGGACCGAGACGGCCGACGCGATCTTTTCAAACACGATGACCGGCGTGCGCGGCGGATCGCGCGTCGCAGGGCCGATCGGCGGCCGACAGGCGCTGGAGAAGTCGGGCATGAAGCTCGCCGACGCAAGCGTTTATGACCTGCTTGAGTCGTGGACGCGCGGGACGGCAGGCGGCGTCGGTGATGTCATTCTTGAGGTGAGCAACGTCGCCGACGTGAAGCAGGGCATCCTCATCAAGAAGGCCCTCGCCGAAATCCCGGGAATCGAGGAAGTCGTCAAGGACGGCGCCAAGGGAGTGGTCAAATACACCTGCCAGACCAACATGACCGCCGAGACGCTCACCGAGCATCTCATCGAGGCAACGTTTCAAGGTTTTGAATTGGACATCACCGACCAGAAGGCGCGAACCATCGTCGCCCGTGTGAAGTAGCCGATCGCGCGAAAGCGGCGAATTATTCCTCGCAGGCGACTGTGAAGCCGCAAAATTGCCTTCGTTATGCTGTCTGGCGTGGCGAAATCGCTTTTCGTGTGATAGGATAAAGATATGCCGGCGCTTCGGATATTACTGGCGTTTTGCCTTTTCCTGTCGCCCCCGGCCGCGCAGTGCTGCTCGGGCTGTAACGGACCAAAACAGGAAAACAAGGCCGCATGCGCCTGCTGCAAGCCCGAGGCGACCGCCGGTCGGTCCTGCTGCGAGTCAAAGGACGCCGCGGCTAAATCGGCATGCAACTGTCCGAATCGAAGCCCCGCCTCTTCTTCGAATGATTTTCCTCCGCCGACGTCCCCCGCCAAGGACGTTTCGCCTATTCTCGTTGCATCGCTGCTGCCCGCTTCGGCGGACATTGATCTGGCGTCATGCGCCATTGATGCATCGTCGGTGGTGGATTCCCCTCATCTTCAATTATCTGATTCCGTTCATGCTCTGCTTTGTGTCTGGCTGAATTGATCAATCCCTTCCCCCGATCCGTTTTTTTACATGTTAATGTGTAGGGGTTGATCGCGACCCAGCTGATTTGTTTGGTCACGCGCCGTTTAAGCGCGCGACCGTGAAGTCAACGAAGACTCAAACCTGTTAAACAGGAGTTTGATCAATGAAGCCTTTGAATATTGTAATTGCGATCGTTTGTGGATTGTCCATCGCGGCCTTTGCCTTCGTGCCCGCTTCGGCGGCCAAGGTCGATGCCGCAGTATCGGCCGGCGGCTGCCAGTGCGGAGACGCCTGCGCCAGCATATGCGGCGACGCGTGCAAGTGCGCCGCGTCGAAGGACGCCTGCGCCGGCGGATGCAACGGCTCGTGTGACGGCGGCTGCGCCGGCTGCACCTGCGCGAAGACGGCCAGCGCCGTATCGGCCGATTCCTGCCCTTGCGGTGATGCCTGTGAGTGCGGCGCAAACTGCGCTTGCGGTACCGCCAAGAAGGCCTGCAGCACCGAGTGCAAAGGCAAGTGCGACGGCGAATGCCCCGGCTGCAGTTGCAAAGCCTAGTGCGGACAGCCTGTAGCTGACTCACTAAACCCGAAGGGCCGGCGGAATACTTTCCGTCGGCCCTTCTCTTTTTTGGCAACAACCATTCAAGCCCGTCGATGGGGAACGTTGGCCATCACTTCTTCGTCCACTCGTCCAGCCACGCCAGCACAGTCTCATGCCACAAAATGCTGTTCGCCGGCTTGAGCACCCAGTGATTCTCATCCGGGAAGTAGAGAAACTTGCTGGGAATGCCGCGGCGCTGGCACGCGGTGAACGACGAAAGCCCCTGCGTATCGACCACGCGATAGTCCAGACCGCCGTGAATGATGAGCATCGGCGTCTGCCAGTGCTTGACGAGATTCACGGGGTTATGCTTTTGATAGCCCTCGGGGTTGTCCCACGGCGTCCCGTGATGTTCCCACTCCGGAAACCAGAGTTCCTCCGTGTCGAAGTAGGCCATCTGCTCGTCGATGTTGCCGTCGTGGCTGACCAGACACTTGAATCGATCGGGCCACTTGCCCGCGATCCAGTTGATCATGTAACCGCCGTATGAGGCGCCCAGCGCCGCGACACGCTCGCCGTCCATCCACGAATACTGCTTGAGCGCCGCCTCCAATCCCAGCCGAAGATCTTCCAGCGGCTTGCCGCCCCAGTCGTCCCGAATCGCATCGCAAAACGCCTGCCCGTAGCCGGTCGATCCGTGAAAGTCGATCATGATCGCCGCATAACCCGCCGCTGCGTAAGCCTGCGGATTCCATCGGTAGTGAAAGTCATTGCCGAATGACCCCTGCGGCCCACCGTGAATGAGAAACGCAACCGGATACTTCTTGTCCGCCGAAAAGTCGATCGGCTTGACCACATAGCCATAGACCTTCTCGCCGTTCCACCCGGCGAACGAGAATTGCTCCGCCTCGCCCATCTTCGTCGCCGCGACGCGCTCGTCGTTGATATGTGTGATGCGCTCAATGCCGGTCCCGTCAGGCTTCACGCTGTACAGCTCCGAAGGTCCATTCAAGTGATTCATGGAATAGACGATTCGCCCGCCGGAAACTTGCGGCCCACCAATACGCCCCTCCCAGAGCACGACCTTGTCCTTCCCATCAACCGTATCGATGGCGAAAAGCGAGTGCTGCCCGACGTTGTCCGCCGTCGTGTAAATCGTCTTGCCGTCAGAAGACCAGTTGATCTCGGAAGCCGACCGATCCCACAGTTCAGTCAGCGTCTTCGGCTCACCGTCAGGCCA
>CAZCGF010000035.1:11370-13389 GCA_964498115.1 uncultured Planctomycetaceae bacterium
AATCTCCTTTCCGTCGGGCGAAAACGCAATCTCTTCCGGTCCGCCGAACGGCTTCGACGGGGCGTCTGCATCCATGTCCTTCATCACATCGACAAAGTCGGAGTCCGGCGCATCCAGCTTGCGGACGAACACATGCGACCTCCGCCCGTCCTTCCACGTATCCCAATGACGCGCGAACAGCCGGTCATACAACTGCCCCGTCGTCTTTTCCTTGGCCTTCTTGTCGAGTTGCTTCTTGGTCTCCTCCACCGACTTTCCGGGAAAGACCTCCATGCTGACGGCGATCTGCTTGCCGTCGGGTGAAACGACAAGACACCCAACGTCCAGCGGCAGCTTCGTGATCTGCTCCGCCTCTCCACCCGCGACGCTGATTCGCCAAACCTGCGCCGATCCCGATCGGGTCGAAACGAACAAGATCGACTTGCCGTCCGGGGTCCAGCGCGGATTCATGTCGGCATCGGGATGCGTAGTGAGCTGCCGCAGGTTTTTTCCGTTTACTCCGACCAGCCAGAGGTCCGTCCGCCCCTTGTTGGCCTCGAGGTCGGTGGTGCGCAGCGAGAAAACGATCGAGTCGCCGTCCGGCGAAACCTGGTGATCGGAGATGCGCTCCATCGCCAGCATGTCGTGAATCGTGAAAGGATGCGGCTCATCCGCCCCAGCCGCCGCCGTCATCCCTGCTAAGACCACCAACACACTCAACACCGTCCAGCTTCGAATCATCGGATCATTCCTCCGGAGATTTCTCGTACTCGCCCACCCACGCGAAAGCCCGGCATTCTAACAACCCACGAAGTCCTGCACAGTCAGCGGCGGCGTGCCTCTCACGGGCTCGTCGTTGAGATGTCAGACAACCGTCTATAGACTCGCTCCCGGCTGTGCCGCATGAAACGAACCCGGTCGGTCAGCAGCCCTGAATAACTGGAAAGGTCCGTTTGGCAAGTTCGCTCAGACAGTTTCGCCGACGAATTGCCGCAGCGGCCACGCGCTCGGTGGAGCCGCTCGGGAAGTTGCTGCCCTCACCCGCCGTGAGCACGCTCGAGTGGTTTCTAAGGCACGCCGCCCGCCACGCGCCGATTCTCTCCGGCATGGTCGCCGACAACATGCGCCGCGCAGGCGTCTATTCCGCCGAAGCGCATCGAGCATACTTCTCGCAAATCGCCCTTCACATCGCCAACGCGCTGCGACTCTTCGGAAACTCAGCGACGCCCGCCCGAATCGAGACGCTTGTCGGCTCCCAGATCGCGCTGGATTCGTCCATCGAAAACCTGAACACACTCATGGCCGAAGGGCGCGGCGTCCTGCTGGCTCCGGCCCACACGTCGAACTATGTGCTGACCCTCGCCCGGCTCGCCCACGAGGTGCCCGTCACGATCTACCTGCGCTGGTCCAAGGACCAGCAGAAAGTCCGCCTCAAGCACAACTGGTGCCGCGCCGCCGGCCTGCAGGTCGTTCTCGAACCGGAAAACGCGGCCAACCCCACCAGCCGCGCCGCCGCCTGCGTCGATGTCCTGCGCTCCGGCGCTTTGCTCGCCATGACCCCCGATATTGCCCAAAAGCGTGACGAAGGCGTTCCCATCCGATTCCGCGGCCACACGGCCTACCTCCCTTCGGGCCCCGCCTCCATTGCCATGCTGGCCGAGTCTCCCTTCGTTCCGCTGTTTGGAAGCGTCAGTGCCAACGTGCAGACACTCTACATCACCGAGCCCGTCCGCGTGCAGATGCGCTCCCGGGCCGAGGGCGGTCGCCAGGAGGCGGTGCGCCTGGCCATGCAGGCCTGGGCCGATGGTTTCGCGACGTTTCTCACGAACTGCCCCGAGGCGTGGTTCCTCTGGGCCGACAGCCGATGGACAAGGGTCTTTCGCGGCGATCCCGAATACGCCGGAGAGCCGGCGCCCAGACGCGTTGACGCCAGTGCCGCAGCAGTCGCCGTGGAGCACGTTGAATGATCGCCATTCTTCTGCTCTTGGCGATTCCGATCCTGATGTGGGTCGTGCAGTCGGCCCTGCTGACAAGGGCGGG
>CAZCGF010000035.1:13489-26423 GCA_964498115.1 uncultured Planctomycetaceae bacterium
CTGGTCGAGGAACTGATCTTTCGCGGCGTGTTGCTCGCCGATCTTCTCCGCTCCGATTGGCTTCCCCAGGGCGCGTCGATCATGCTCGGCGCACTGATCTTTGCCGGGGCCCACTACGTCCGCGCCGTCAAGCGACGCTGGACCTTTCCCGGCCACGTCCTGCTCGGCGTGTTGCTTTGCGTTGCTTTCTTGCGAACGGGAAGTCTGTGGCTGCCGATGGGGCTCCACGCCGGCGGCATCTTCATGATCATGGGCATCCGGCCGTTTGTTCGCTATCGCGGCCCCGCCTGGCTCACCGGCGCAAGCATCTTCCCCTTCGCCGGTGTCATCGGTATGGCAGGCCTCCTCCTGCTGACCGCGTTTGTGTCGACCTATTACGGTGAGGCTCATTGATGACGATGCAGCGTGAACCCGGAATCGCCGCCCGATTGCCCGACGATGCCGCGAATCGTCAGAAGATCACCGCATACCTGCAATCCCAAGGCCTCGACTCTGCAAAGCGCTTCGCCGAAAAGGACGACGACGAGCTGAACGCGGCCATCGTCGCCGGCGACTACAAACAAGTCATTTTCGCGAATCTCGATGAGTTACTCGTCACCATTTGGAAAGGTGAAACCCAGTGGGATCGCTGGCGATCGTCAGGCATTGAAGTGATCCTGGTGAATCCGCCTAGCGCCGCCGACTGGTTGAGCGTCGTCGATACCGCCTACGCAAGCATCAGCGCATGGAGATCGATCCGCCGCCGCCGCCAGATCATTGCCGCCCTGGTTCTGAGCGTCATCGCCCTCGCCGCCATGTTCGTGCTCTTTTACTGGGTCCCGCCGCCCCGGTAATCGTCACACCTGAAATGTTCGTGGACTGACGCACATTTTCGCATATGTGCGATTCTTATGGGCCGGCCATGCATGTGCGTCACGGCACAATGAAGGCGGTTCCTGCGAAATTCATCCGAACGAGCGATTCCCCATTCTCGGCTGCCCCCTCGAATTCGCCGTCAATCGTGTATCGCGGTGATAGAATGTTTGCGAGCAAGGACATTTATCAGTTGTAAGGGATATAGGGCGTTGGCTTTCTCACGCATACCAAAACGAATCCTCACCGCGGCTCTCGCATGGGCATTTGTCGCCATGGGCGCGGCGAGCGCCCATGCAGGCAACCCGTCAAACGTCCTCTCTCTCGAATCACCAGCCTGCGTCGGAGAAGATGGCGATCAGATCCAGGTAGAGTTGTGGCTACGCAGTCCGTCTCAACCCATCACCGGCTTTCAGGCGTTTATCCAGTTCGACCCCGTCGCCCTGACATACCTCGGCACCCCCAGTTGTTACACCAAGTGCTCCGGCGCCATTGATCCTCCGTGTAATCGCGGCCCCTTCCAGTTGCAATTCCCGTCCAACATCGCCAACGCCGGCGTTTTTTCGGGCGCGATGCCCGGTCAGCTCAACATCAGCGGATCGGTCGCCCCATCCGGCGCATGCGCCGCACCCGCGACGGCGGAAGCATTGATCGCCATCCTCGTCTTTCAGGTCAACGCCGGGCAAAGCTGCGCCGGCTCACAGGTCGCGTTCCGCCCGTTCGGCAACCTGAATTCAGAATTCAGCTTCCAGGGCAATCCCATTACCACCACCCTGTCTCAGACGCCGGTCTTCGTCTTCGACGACACGCCGCCCGACATCTCCTGCCCTCAGGATCTCATGGTTCCATGCACCGACTCGACCGATCCAAGTGCCACCGGTACGGCAGCGGCATCCGACACCTGTTCGGCGGCCCTCGTTTCGTTCACCGATACAGTCACCCCCGGAAAGGATCCCGCCGCGCGAACCATCTTCCGCACATGGTCCGCGACCGACGCCTGCGGAAACCTCTCCACATGCCTGCAAACAATTGAAGTCATCCCCGCCGGGCCCGACACCGATTCCGACGGTGTCCTGGATTGCGCCGACAATTGTCCCCTGGCGATGAACTCCGACCAGGCCGATTGCGACTCAAACGGCATCGGCAACGCATGCGACACCAGCGACCCGCCCGAGATTCTCCAGCAGCCGGCGCAGCAATTCGTCTGCGAAGGTTCCGCCGCGAGTTTCTCGATTGATGCAACAGGCGCCTCACCGCTCTCCTATCAATGGCGGCGCGATAGTGACGATCTCGTCGATGGCCCCAATGTGTCCGGTTCGCAGTCGCCCAATCTGACATTGGACCCGGTCTCCGCAAGCGACGCCGGAGACTATGACTGCCTCGTCACCGATGTGTGTGGACAAACAGTCACCGACCCGGCCGAGTTGGTCGTCTTTGAGTCCGGCACCGGCGACCCGTCGAATGACGGACAGGTAGACGCCCTGGACATTCAAGGAATGGTGGATGCCTTCCTCAGCGGAGGCCCGCCCGCAACCGCTTTTTGTGCCTGTGAATTTACCGGAGACGGAACCGTGGACGAAGCAGACGTGAACGTGTTCGTCGCCCTGCTGCTGGGCATGTAGCCACAGGGCTCCCTCGTGTAGTCGCGATGCTCCTCTGCTGAAATGCCGAAGGGGGGACTCGAACCCCCACTCCCTTACGGGAATCGGTTTTTGAAACCGACGCGTATGCCATTCCGCCACTTCGGCGCTGTGCGAAAACGGGCCTGAAATCGACCTGCCCTTCGCTCAGCGGGCACATTTTCGGCGAATCCTACCCATTTAAGAACCGAACGACAACAAATCAGCCGAATGGGGGATTGTCCGGCAAAACCCCGCGTTCATCGCCCTGTGGTGGTGTTCCACGGTGTTCGAGTGCGAATTCGGTAAACTAAAGTCCGAAAATTGCAGTGATCCCATTTCATCATGGCGCGCTTTCTTGATATGATGGTATGGCAGCCGCGGGTATCCAGTCAGCCTGGTGGCCCGTGCGGAGGGATCATGGACGACTACCCGTGGGGAGCGGGTTCCCGCGAGAACGGTGGAGAGTCTGCACCTCGCTCGGCAATCGACGCGTGGGCGACTTAATGAGAGTCACACGAATTGTTAATCCTCGCCTCACTTCACATAGATAGGATTCACGCGCACATGGGTGCGCATGCCGGTTTAGAAATCAATGTATCCAAACTGAGACAGGGACGGGATTAGTTTTTCAGGAGAACGCGTAATGAGTAGGAAGTATGGAATCGTCGCCCTCGCGGCCCTCGCCCTTTCGGCGATCACATGGAATTCAGCGTACGCCCAGGTACGCATCAACGAACTCGACTCCGACCAGACCGGAACTGACACGCTTGAGTTTGTTGAGCTCTACGACGGCGGCGTCGGCAATACGAGCCTGACAAACACGAGCCTAGTGTTCTTTAACGGAAACGGCGACGCCTCGTATCTCGTTTTGGATTTGGACGGCAAGAGCACGAATGCTCAGGGATACTTCCTGGCCGGCAATTCAGCCCTGATCGGCACCGTCACAGCTAACAATATTCAATTCAACAACAACACACTGCAGAACGGCCCAGACGCGGTGGCCCTCTACTCCGGCGACTTCACTACACCCAATCCACCCACTGCGACCAATCTTCTTGACGCCGTTGTTTATGGCACTTCGGACGCATTCACCGCCACCATGCTCGACGAAATCCTGCTCCTGTCGGGCGAGCCGGGCGTTGATGAAGACGGAGGAACAGCCGGCGGCGCTGTCTCCCTTTCAATTGGTCGATGCCCGAACGGTGCCGGAGGCTTGCGACGCACCTTTAACTATCGCACGGGCACGCCGACTCCCGGTGCTGCGAACACCTGCCCCATGAATCCGCTCGGCGCCTGCTGCTTAGCCATGGGCCTCTGCCAGATTGAAACATCCGCCGACTGCACCACCCTCGGCGGCAACTATCAGGGCGATTCAACCGCCTGCAACCCGAATCCATGCATGCAGAATCCCGGCGCCTGTTGCGACGCCATGGGCAACTGCTCCTTCATCACACTCGACAACTGCACCGCCGCCAGTGGTGTCTTCCAGGGCGAGGGTGTCCCGTGCACTCCCAATCCCTGCAAGGGCGCATGCTGCGACACCATGGGCATGTGCACCCTCCAGACTGCGTCGGAGTGCGCGTCTGCTTCAGGAATCTACAAAGGCGACGGCACCGACTGCACAAACAATCCCTGCGTCGGCGCCTGCTGCGAAGGCGGCGGCATGACCTGCTCGATTCGCACCGAGGCCGATTGCGAACAGAATCTACTCGGCATTTACTTAGGTGACGCCAGCACCTGCGCCGGCGCCTGCCCCCCGGATTACTCCGGCCTCCTCATCAACGAAATCCGCCAGGAAATGTCCGGCTCCGACGTTGATGAATACTTCGAAATCGTCAACACCAGTGCCTCGCCCCGCAGCCTGAACGGTCTGACATACATCGTCGTCGGCGATGAGGGCACCTTTAATAGCCCCGTGACCGCGACGAACTCCGGACTCGTTCAACTCGTCGTGGACCTAAGCGGCCATCCTCCAATTCCCGCCGGCGGACATTTCCTTGCAGCGCGGCCCACTCTTGGCGTACTTCCGGCCAGCGGTTTCCCCTTCGGCGTTACGCCTGACCTTGTCGTCACCGGCACAGTTCAGGAAGGGCCCGGAGAGATCTTCCACTGCTTCAGCGATAACACCACCCACATGCTCGTCAGCGGCTTCCGCGGCGACGTCGCCACTGATACCGATGCCGACGATAACTGCATGATCGACGCCCCCGCGTGGATCACTATTCTCGACAAGGTCGCACTGATCGAAGCCGACAATCCCGGCGGTATGGAGCCGGTCGGTACCGAGTGCCATTACGGCACCGGCGACCCCTTCATCGACACCCTTCGCGACGGCGCCTTTAACCCCGGCCACGTCTTCCGTCTGCCCGACGGCTCCAACACGGGCTTCGAAGATTGGCGTGTCGGGCCCTTCGCCGTGGCCCAGGGTGACGATACCCCCGGTGGCCCCAACATGCTCTCCACCGGCGCATGCTGCGTCGGTGTCGGCGGCTGTACAGATGCCGTCGAGCGCCAAGTCTGTGTGGAGGCTCAGGGCGGAACCTGGCTCGGCCGCGGCACCACCTGTGCAATCAACGGCGCGTCCTGCATGGGTGCCTGCTGTGTTTGCACCAACGCCCCAAGTTGCACGACCTTCACCTGCTCAGTCGTCGATTCATCGTCCTGCGCCAGCATGAACGGTGTATATCAGGGCGCACTGACCACCTGTTCCGTGCCGCCTTCGCCGGGCGCATGTGCTGAGTGCAAGACCATCGCCGAGGCTCGGGCCCTTCCTGCCGGAACGCCCATCCGCCTCTGCAACGTCGTTCTCTCCTCGAAGACCAACCTCATCAACACCGTCTCGTCCAAGTCCTTCCAGATTCAGGACACCAGCGGTGTGGATGGTCAGTCCGCCCTTACGATCTTCGGCCCCACGGCACTTATCGACGGCCAGTTTGGCTCGGTGGCCGAAGGCAACCAGATCGACATCCAGGGAACCACCGGAGTCTTCAACAACCTCATTCAGTTGCAGACCGCTCCGGCCAAGCTCCTCCAGCTCTCTCGCGACGACGGCCCCTCCGGTGTTCCGGCTGCCGTTGGCGTGACCAGCGCCGACTTCCAGACGGCAAGCCCGACCGCCGAAGGATTTGAAAGCGAGATCGTTCGGTTGCCTTGCGTCGTCTTCCAGCAGACCGGCGTATTTGTCGGAGCGACCAACTATACGGTCTCCGACGGAGCAGGAATGGTCACCGTCCGCGTCTCTACGACGTTCCAGACCGACATCGTCGGACAGCCCATCCCGACCGGCCCCGTCACTCTCACCGGCATCTTCAGCCAGTTGGATGGCTCGGCAGCCGGCAATACCGGTTATCAATTGCAGCTTCGCAAGATCACCGACATCAACACTTCGCCTTCCTGCGGTACGCCCGCCGCGTGCTGCCTGGCTGGCGCCACTTGTCGTGCGGACTTGCCTGAAGCACTTTGCAACGGACTTGGCGGCATCTTTAACCCCGGCCAGCCGACCTGTCCTCCGACACCGGCCTGTCCGGACAACCTCGACACGCGAATCACCGAGATTCGCATCGATCAGCCCGGCGTCGATGACGACGAGTACTTCGAACTCACGGGCACGCCCAATGCCCCCATCGGAGACTTGACCTATCTCGTCATCGGTGACGGAGCCGACCTCGACAGCGGCATCATCGAAGCGGCCATTTCACTCGCCGGTCAGCAGATCCCTGCCGACGGCGTCTTCCTCGCCGCCGAGAGTACTTTCGGCCTCATCGCCAGCGTTGATTTCACGACGGCGTTGAACTTTGAGAACGACGACAACGTCACCCACCTGCTCGTCAAGGGCTTCACCGGCGCCGTGAACAACGACCTGGATACGAACAACGACGGCGTCCTCGACGTGACCCCATGGACCGTCGAGCTCGATCGCGTCGCCCTTGTCAGCGAGCAGAACCCGCCGGTCGGCACCGAGTTCCACTACGGACCGCCGATCGTCGGACCCTCGGGCGGAACAAGCCCCGGCCACGTCGCCCTCTGCCCGTCGATTCCGCCGGAATGGCGCATCGAAGCCTTCGATCCCGACTCCGGTGACGACACCCCCGGCGAGCCGAACCCACAGACATGCAGCTGCGCCGGCTGCCTCGGCGATATGGACGTCAACGGTACTCTGAACGGCCTCGACGTTCAGGGATTCGCCGCCGCACTCGTCGGCATGACCGGCAACGGCTGTGCCGACATCAACCAGGACGCCGTGGTCGACACCGACGACATCCTGCCGTTCGTCGATCGAATCATTGCGGCGCCTCCTTGCGGCCTTGCACGGGCATTCGGCACGCGCATCGTCACCTGGAACCTGCTCGCCTATAACGGCGGCGCTTCCTCGAATCGCAAGACCGCCTACAAGCGCGTCTTGAACCACCTGAACGCCGACGTCATCATCGCTGAAGAAGTCGAAGGCGCTGCCGGCGCGAGCGACTTCCTCACAACGGTTCTGAACGCAACCGATGGGCCGGGCGGATACTCGATGGCCGAGTTCACCAATGGACCCGACAGCGACAACGCCCTCTACTATCGTGCAGACAAGATCGTTTACACCAACGGCAACCACATCACGCTGGCCACGACGCCGCGCATCATCGATCGCTGGCGCCTTGACCATGTCGGCAGCCCTGCCGGCGGTGTGTTCTATGTCTATGCGATGCACCTGAAGGCAGGCACCGCCGGTGAAGATCCGCAGAACCCTGTGGATCGCCAGGCTGCGGCGGCCGCTGCACGGGCCAATGCCAATGCCCTCCCGGCCGGCACGCAGATCATCTACGCTGGCGACTTGAACCTTTACACCAGCGCGGAAGGCGCTTACACCGAGTTGACCGGCTCGCAGGCCGACAACGACGGTCGCTGCTTCGATCCGATCAGCGCACCGGGTGCATGGAGCGCCAGCGCCGGCTTCTCCGCCGTTCACACCCAGTCGCCGCATAACGACAATGCGGGTGCACCTCCGGGTGGTTCCAACGGCGGTCTCGACGATCGCTTCGACTTCCTGCTGATCTCTGATTCGCTGCGGGATGGCGTCGGTCTGTCTTACATTACCAACTCGTATCGTGCCTTCGGTAACGACGGCAACCACTTCAACGCCGACATCAACGATCCGCCGACGATCCCGCAGGGCCTCTTCATTGCCGACGCCCTGCACACCGCCTCGGATCACCTGCCGGTGTACATGGAGCTCGGTCTGTTCGTCGTCCCTTGACGAACGTGATAACAAAACGAGCGGCTCCGGCCGCGCGCGATTTGTAAATAAGAGCGGCCCCGGACAACGACACGTTGTTCGGGGCCGTTTCTTTTTTTCCTGATTCATCGGGCCGCCGCGCCGGCGCAACCCGCGCACAATCTACAGTATCCGACGAACGCGCTGCGTCTTGCTCTCTCCGGTCGGCAGCGAACCGCTCGGCCCCAGTTCGACTTCCACCCGAACGCCCAACCGAGCAACAATCGCCTCACCGAGCCGATCGCCGACCGACACGTCGCCGCACGAACCGCTCGCCTCTGCGCGGACGACAATCCGCCGAATGGGATCGAGCCGGTCCACGTCAATCAGGTACGACCCCGATAGTTCATCCGAAAACGTGTTGATCACCTCGGCGATCGCCGACGGAAACACATTCAGACCGCGCACGACAATCATGTCGTCCACCCGTCCGATCACTCGAAACCGCGGACTCGCCCGCCCGCATTCGCACGGTTCAGTGGCCAGAACCTCCACGACATCCGACGTTCGATACCGAACGAGCGGCTGGCATTCCCGCTGAAGATGCGTCAGCACAAGCTCGCCCGTCGCCCCCGTCTCAAAGGCCACCGCCTCATCGGATTCGACCTTGCGAATCTCAGCCCAGACCGCGTCGCCGCCCTCAAAGTGCAGCCCGCGCCGCGCGTCGCACTCAGCGCCAAAGATCGAAAGAACCTCCGCCATCCCATAGTTCGCATCAACCGCACGAAACCCCCACTTCGCCTCAATCCGCGACCTGAACCGCGGATCCTGCAAGCCCGGCTCGCCGCCGAATAAGCCGATCCGAAGACCCAGTTCCCTCGGAGTCTTACCAAAGTCGGCGCTCAGCCGTTCCTCCAGCCGGCCCAGGTACGACGGCGTGCAGTGAATCCCCGTCGGCCTCAGCCGAAGCATCGTCTCGATCAATTCCGCCGAACGCCCGACGCCAAAGGGAATCACCCCCGCACCGGTCCTCTCAAGACACTGATGATCCGTCACCCCGCCGGACCAAAGGCAATAGTTGAGACAATGAACGATCAGATCGCCGGGCCCCGCCCCCGCCGCGGATAAACACGCCGCCCCGCGCTTAATCGTCCGCTCCACGTCCGCCGCCGACAGCGCGATCAGCAGCGACTTGCCCGTCGAGCCCGACGTCCGGTGCACGCGCGAAACCATCGCCCTGTCCGCCGCAAGATAGCTTCCAAAGGGCGGCGTCTCGTCCTGATCGTTCTGCAATTCCCGGCGCGTCGTAAATGGCAGCTCGGCAAAGTCACTCGACGTCGGACACGCCTTTCGAAGTTTCCACTTCCGCTGATAAAACGCGCTCCGCCCCGCCACATACGCAAGCTGTCGATCCAGGAGCGACTCGACCGATCGACTGATCGATGACTCGCCGCACGACCGAGCGTCAGCGGTCCGACTCGCCGAAATTTCCTTGTCGCCGCAGATAATCGTCATCGAAGAGGACCTAATACTCCCGCATCAGTTCACAAATGCGCCAGTTTGCCATGTCCAGCACCGCCGGCGAATCCATCGCCACCGGCCGTACCAGAAACTCCGGCGGATTCGCAACCGTGACCCGGTTAAATCCCACATCCGCCAGTAGCGATCGCAGCTCCCGGTTGTATCGATGATCGCCCGCGGCCCTCGCCTCCACGATCGAGAAGCCCTGGCTCTTGAAATAATCAATGCCCGCAGCAAGCAGCCCGCACTGAATCGCCCTTAGTCCCGGCCCGGCATCGGAAAGCGCCGCCAGATCGGAGACGTATCCGGTCCGCCGCTGCGGCTCAGCCTTGAATACTCCCACCCCGACGATGTCACCGCCGTCCACCGCGGCGAAGACCTTGTAAGCGCGAAACGGATTCTCAAAGACACGCCACCGAAGAAAATCAGCCGAAAGATCGAGCCCCATCCCGCCGCTCTGCGACGCAAACAAATCCGCGAACCGGTCCATCCTCGCGTCGGGCGACTTGATCTCCTCAACCGTCACTTCGCGTCCGCCCGCAAGCGCGGCATGTCCGCCGCCCGGGCCAACGCTCAGCGTCATCGAGTCGAATGTGCCAAGCGATCGAAACCCATTTCGCAGCAGCGGCCGAACAGCCGTATTCGTAAAACCCCACAACATCGCGACGCCGCTTTGCTCCGCGCGCTCAATAATCAGCTCGTAGAGTCGGTCGAGAATCCCCCGCCCCCGATAGTCCGGATGCACCAGCGTGTCTTCGTCTTTGCCCGTCAAAACGCGCTCGCCCGCAAACCGCATCGTCAGCGGAATGTACGCCTGAATGCCGACAATGTGTTTGCCGCTGATAGCGATGCCATATCCCGTCGGCGGCAGTCCGCTCGCAGCGAATTCCCACGACCACTGCTCCTGGCTGCGCGGCATGGCCCCCTTCGCCCCGGCTGCCGGGCGAATCGCCGGATCGTTATAAAACGCATTAATCGCGAGAGTGTCACCGGGCCGCCACGAACGGATGACAACGTCTTCCGCGTCATGACTCGCTGATCGATCAGTCCGGTCGCACGTGGCCCCGTGCTTACTCATGCCGATCACCCGACGCCACCGGTGAAAGTGGGCGCTTGGTCGCCGCCGCCTCTCGAATCGCATGGCTGAATTCAGGATTGATATGCACAATGCCGCCGCAGTCCGATTCGCCGTCCACCATGATCTTCGCCGCGTAGGCGTCCTGCGCCGCGTAGGTCAGCGACTCCCGGTCGCGCACGTGATACCCGATCGCGTATTCCCCCGGCAGAAGATTCGCCTGAAAGTCGTAACGAATCCGATAAGTCTCCCCCACCCGTCCCGGCGGGCTCTCGTATCCCAGCCGCGTACTGCTCGTCTCAAAGACGCCGAGGTGGTCCTCTGTCCTCACGATCGACAATCCAAACGACGGCGCCGGCATCTCAACATTGAAGACGATGTCCAGTTCAACACGAAGTCTCGCGCCCGGAACACAGCTCGACGCCTCCTCGTTGCTGCTATCCCGCACGCAAAACCGCTTGACGTCAACCAGCGGCGTCCCGTCCGCGACAACCGAATTGAGCGACTCCGAACACGCGTCATAATAAGTCGCAACCGCCTTCGCCACCGGTCCGCAGAAGACCTCCCCGCCGCGCTCCACGACCAACGCCCGGTCACAGAACCTCGCCACCGCGCCCAGATCGTGCGACACGAAAACAACCGCCACGCCCTGCCGCAGAAAGTCGCGCATCTTCTCCATGCACTTCGCCCGAAATACCCGGTCCCCCACCGACAGCACTTCGTCCACCAGAAGGATCTGCGGATTCACGTGCGCCGCGATGGCAAAGCCCAGTCGTGCGTGCATCCCGCTGCTGTAGCGCTTGACCGGTGTATCGAGGAACGATCCGATCCCCGCGAAGTCCACGATCTCGTCGAATTTCCCACGAGCCTCGGCGCGCGTCATGCCGAGGATGCTCGCGTTCAAATAAATATTCTCCCGGCCCGTCAGGTCGCCGTGAAAACCCGCCCCAAGCTCGATCAGCGCCGACACTCTCCCGCGGATCTCGATCGCACCTTGCGATGGACGCAGGATGCCGGCCAGCAGCTTCAGAAGCGTGCTCTTCCCCGCGCCGTTCGGGCCGATGATCCCGAATGCCTCACCCGGCTGAACTTCAAAGCTGATGTCGTGAACCGCCCAGAAGTCGTCGGGGTGGGCCTGGCGTTTGGATGACTTGGGCGTCAGCGCCGCCGCGACCCAGTCGCGCAGCGAGTCGTGCCGCGAGCCGCGTCGGAACCGCTTATAGACGCGCTGTAATCCAATCGCCGGCGTAGACATGAAGAAACCCGACCAACCCTTTCCCGACCAAAGGTAAGCGCGCCGAAGACATTTCCCACACTCTGGCAGGGGCGTCCTCGAGCAGCTCTTGCATCATAAATATCGGTCTTTGCGAGACTTCACCTTGATTCTCGCTGACGCGCAGACTCGCCCATCATCTCACGCGCCCATCAGCCCAGAACGATACCGCCACCAGTCCGCCGCCTGCGAAGGAGCAGGAGCCCAAACCGTCTCGTCATCGCGGATAACCTCGCAGACCGCCTTAAAACTCTCGCGCCATCCCGGCTTGGAGTGCCAGTTTCCGACATGCCAGTTCAAAACCGCCATCCCGCCCATCTCACGAACGACTTCCAGATGGGCAAGCGCACGCTCGATCGCCGCCGCAGGATCCCGCGCCGGCAGATGCATATCCGCAAGCGTCATAGGAAGCTCAACGAAGTCCCGCGCCGGATCGCCTCCATCAAAAAGAGGCCGAAACGGCAGCGCCGTGCCCGCGCGAAACCCCGGTGCATCGTTAAACCCCATCGAAGTGTCGTAGCTGATCCCGCAATCCGCGGCGCTCCGAAGCGTGCAAACGGGATCACCCCGATCGAGCCGCAAATAGTGATGACGCAATCCAATAGGCTCTATCGCGGACACCGAACGAAGTCGCCCCGCCTGCCACGAAAGGCTCGGACGATCCTCAATCGTCTCATACGAAGCATGAAGTCCGACCTCCCATCCACCCTCGCCGAGTCGCCTCATCACTCGCCGATACCGCGCCAGGCTCGCGTCATAGGTCACATCGCAAGGATGCCCCATCCCCTTGGGCACCACGCTGAAGAAAAACGCCGAGCGCATGCCCGCGGCCTTTTCAACTTCGCAGTACTCGTCAAAATCCCACTCGCGCCGCCGCTCCGGTCCCGCAAGAATCGACTCGGACATCCCCCTCGTCCGAAACTCCTTTCGCAGCGCCCAGTATGCCTCGCGCCGACCGCGACCTCTCCCGAGCAGAATCTGACGAATGCACGGATGAGCGGTGTTACGCGTCTCCGGCTCATCCACGTCGTGCGTCACCACGACCGCCCACTTCTTACCCTCGGGCCACCTGTCGAAAACGGGAACATCGAGGCCCGCCGTCGCCAGTCTCTGCCGCAGCCACTTCGCGTAGGTGTGAACCGCCGGACGCTCGAGTATGCCAAGTCGCCCCGGCAAACTCTCGCCGGACGGCACCCTCCCGTGCAAATCGCGAGCGCCCGTCGACCGCTCGCCCTCAAGCCGCAGCCAGAAAGCGCTCAGGGCCCCCAGGTCAATTCGGATGTGTCGATGTCGATCGCCGAGCACGCGCTCCCGATCCGTCACCGCAATCGGAAGACCATCCGCAACGCACCACTCCGCGCCCAGGTAGTCAATCGCCGGATCGGCCGCGATCC
>CAZCGF010000036.1:0-26238 GCA_964498115.1 uncultured Planctomycetaceae bacterium
TCGTGCAAGGCGTGCAAGACGGAGTGCCCGACAGGCGTGGACATGGCGCGACTCAAGTCGGAGTGGCAGCATCATCGGAATGAGAGGACCGGCGCGCCGCTGGGGAGCCGGCTTGTGGCCCGCGCGGCGGACTTTGCTGCGTGGGGTTATCGCTTCGCAGGCATGGCGAACAAACTCGGCGAGACTCGATTCGTGCGCGATCTTGTCGAGGCGGTCGCCGGTTTTGACGCACGCGTTTGTCCGCCGAGGTTTGCCCGGGAGTCGTTTCGTGACTGGTTCGCGCGGCACTCGCATCGCAGGGCGCAAAGGCCCGGAGCGCGGCGCGTCGCATACTTCGTGGATACGTGGACGAATTACTTTATGCCGCAGGTGGGCATCGCCGCCGTGCGAATTCTCGAACATCTGGACTGCGAAGTAGTGGTCCCGGCGACGGTGTGCTGCGGCAGGCCCGCGATCAGCAAGGGAATGCTCCTTCATGCGAAGAAACTCGCCGAGCGGAACGTCGCCGTGCTTTCGCCGCTCGTCGAGCAGGACATTCCGATCATCGGCACGGAGCCGAGCTGCATTCTGACGTTTATGGATGAGGCGCCGCAACTGGTCCGCGGATCGCAGGCGGATCGACTCGGCGCCGGCGCGATGATGCTTGAGACGTTTCTTGCCCGACAGTACGCGGATCGACTGAAGGGATTTGGAATGGGCAGCCCGATTCTTTATCACGGTCACTGCCACCAGAAGGCGCTTGTGGGTACCGGCGACGCCGTGACAGTTCTAAAGGCGGTGTGCGGCGCGGGCGCGACGGAGCTGAATACCGGGTGTTGCGGGATGGCGGGTTCATTCGGGCACGAAAAGGATCACTACGAAGTGGCCAAGGCAGTCGGGGAACAGCGGCTATTCCCGGCAGTCAGAGACCGCGGCAATGCGGAGATCGCCGTGTCGGGCTTTTCATGCCGCGAGCAGATCTCGCACCACACCGATGCACGCCCGCGACATGTGATCGAGATCATCGCCGACAGATTGCTGAACGCGTAGACGCCAAACCGCTTCTTTGTCCGGTCGGCCGCCGAGAACTCACCAAAGAGGCGGAGTCGTGCGCGGTCAGATGGCCTTCACTTCTTCGCGCAGAATGCGGACCAGTTCCTTGGCCATGTCGGCGGGTTCGCCGGTCAGCTTGCGGCCCGGCGGTCGCGGCGGCGGGGGAGAGAACTCGCCCATCCAGGTGCCGACAGCTTCCTTGGAGAAGTCCGCGGGCGAGAGGCCCAGTGCGGCCAGGTTTTTGGTGTCGATGGGCCGCTTCTTCGCCTTCATGAGTCCCGGGAGCGACGGATATCGCGGCTCGCAGAGGCCCTTGTCCACGGTGAGGAGCGCGGGAAGCTTTACAGTCACGACTTCCTCTGCGCCTTCGATGCGCCGACGAACGGTGCACGACTTGAAATCGGCGGCCCACTCGATCGCAATGACGGCGCCGACGTGGGGCCAGCCGAGACTCTCGGCCAGGGCCGGACCGACCTGCCCGCTGTCGTAATCAATCGCATGCTTGCCGGCGATGATGACCTCAAAGCCGCCGTCCTTGATCGCCGCGGCGATGACCCGGGCGGTCGCCAATTCGTCGATGCCGTTGAGCGCGTCGTCGCAAACGTGGATCGCATGATCGACGCCCATGGCGAAGGCCGTCCGCAGAACATCCGCGTGGGCCGCCGGGCCGACGGTCAGGGCGGTGATTTCGGCGCTTGCCCCCGCGTTCTTTTCCTTGAACTGAAGCGACGCCTCGACCGCGAACTCGCAGAACGGGTTCATCACGAACTTGACGCCGGCGGTCTCAATGCCGCTGCCGTCCGTTTTGACCTTGATGGCCGTCGTCGATTCGGGAACACACTTTACGAGCGTCAATATCTTCATGAGTCACCTGCGAATGAGTGAATGACTTAGCTCTACCTATACGCGCTGAGCCTGCTTCGCGCGCGGCTTGGGCACGTGGGCCAATATGGCGTCGGCCAGATCGGAAATACCCTGACCGTGACTGGCGACGGTCTGAACGATGGGTCGCCCCGTGCCCAGGGTCTCGCGCACCTGCGCGTCGAGGACACCCGCCCCCGGAAGATCGGCCTTGTTGATCACGAAGATGTCCGCCACTTCCGTAATGCCGGCCTTCTCCAGCTGCAAATCGTCGCCCGCGCCGGGGATCATCAGCAGCACCAACGGATTGGCCAGTTGATAAACGGAGACGTCGTTCTGCCCCGCGCCGACCGTCTCGACAAAGATCACGTCCACCTTCGAGGCGCTGATGGCCTTCACCATGCCCGCCGTCGTTGGGGCGAGGCCGCCGAGCTGGCCGCGACTGGCGGCGGAGCGGAGAAACACACCGGCATCGCCGGCGTTCAATGTCATTCGGGCGCGATCGCCGAGCAGGGCGCCACCGGTGAGCGGGCTCGCCGGATCGACCGCCACGACCGCGACCTGCTTGTCGCGCTGGCGGAACTCCTTGAGCAATCGACCGATCAGCGTGCTCTTGCCGGCGCCCGGCGGGCCGGTCATTCCGACAATCAGTGCGCCATCCGGCGCGTCGTCAAAGCGGCGCGCGACATCGTCGGCCTTCGCGTCATTCTCAATCCAAGTGAGCAATCGACCCAAGGCCACGCGATCGCCGCCGCGCGCCGCCGATACCCACTTGTCGACACCGCCGCTCGCCGTCAGCTTCGCCCGCGCTGCGCGGGCCTGCGATGCGATACCTTCGATGACCGAGACGATCGAATCCATCGACGCCTCGGTCTCCAGGACCGCCGCACAGCCGGCATCCTTCATGACCTGCACGTCGTCGGGCGGAATGATCCCGCCGATGACGACCGGCAGATCGGACCGGCCGCGGGCCTTTAATTCTTCAATGATCATGGGAACGAGGGTCAGATGGGCGGCACTGTGGAAGCTCACGCCGAGAACGTCAACGTCCTCTTCGATCGCCGCCTTCGCCGCGCCGGCGGGCGTTTGCCACAGGCCGGTATAGATGACCTCCATCCCCGCGTCGCGCAGGCCGCGCGCCAGGACCTTGACCCCTCGGTCGTGTCCATCGAGACCTACTTTGGTCAAGAGCATCCTCGTCGGCAGCGTCTGCATGGCAAACCTGGTGGTGAAGTCGAGTTATGAACCGTCGGAATGAACCACGAAGTTCGCCGTGTTCGCCGACTCGCGGCTATTCTGATGGAGATTGCGGTGAATCGCAAGCTACGGGGTCCATGAGCCGTTCGCGCCGTCTATCGCGCGCCGACCGTCGGGCGGCCCGATACGCCCCGCTCTCGCGGAACAGGCGGATGGGTGCGGAGCACGTCCTCGCACAATGCACGCAGCGGCTCGGCCACGCTCCACGCCTGCCATGGGCAACCGCCGGGCGTATGCGGATAATCCGCGTCGGCGACTTCGCTCACGCTGCCGATTCCCGCCTCGCCGATGTGCTGCAGGAGGCCGTTGAGAAACGATTTTGCCGTCTCGAGTGCCGCGGGCGAGTCACTCGACGCCTTGACATAGGCCGACACGAACGGGCCCAGCAGCCAGGGCCAGACCGTGCCCTGATGATACGCGGCGTCGCGCGCGTGCACGTCGCCCGCATACTGAGGGCAGTAACCCGGCGAGCCGGGCGCCAGCGTGCGGAGACCGACGGGCGTCAGCAATTTCTCGCGACAGATGTCCACGACCGCCTTCCATCGCGACGCGTCGAGAATCGGATAAGCCAGGCTGATCGCCATGAGTTGATTGGGACGAATGGCGCCGTCCACTTCGCCGGCGCGACCTTCCACGTCGACGACGTCAAAGAGACAGCCCGTCTGGTCGTTCCAGAATCTTGAATTGAAGGACGCCTTCGCCCGCTGGGCGAGTTCTTCCCACTGCCGTGCGCGATCCATCTTGCCCAGTCGCGTGGCGAACGATGCGCCGAACTGCAATGCGTTGTACCACAGGGCGTTGATCTCGACGGGCTTGCCGATGCGCGGCGTCACCGCGTAATCCGGCAGCTTGGCGTCCATCCAGGTCAATGCGTATCCCTGCTCACCGGCGGCGAGCAGACCGTCTTCGCAACAATGAATGCCGTGCCGCGTACCCTTTTCGTGCGCGTCAATGATCTGGGCGACGACGTCGAACAGGCTGTCCGCGAGGAGGCTCCAGTCGCCGGTGTAGGCCAGGTAGCGCCCAATCGAATGGATGTACCAGAGCGTGGCGTCCGCGGTGTTGTAGGCCGGGGCCTCGCCCCAGTCAGGGAAGCGATTCGGGATCATGCCGCCGTCGACGTACTTGGCGAATGTCTCGATGATCCGACGCGCCTCGGCATGTCGGCCGGTTACGAGGCACAGACCCGGCAGCGAAATGAATGTGTCGCGGCCCCAATCTCCAAACCAGGGAAAGCCCGCCATGATGGTCTTGTAGGTGCCGTCTCGCGTCGCGAGGTAGTCCCCGCTGGATCGCAACAAGGCCTCAAGCAGCGGGTCGGCCTCCACGTCGGCGGGGAGCTGAACCTTACTGCGGGCGGCGGCCTCGACGAACGCCGATTCGTGCGCCCGCCAGGTCTTCTGCTCGGTCGATGCGGCGAAGATCAGCGAATCTGCTCCGCCGGGCTCGAGCGTTTGGGTGATCACGCCGGGCATGAAGAGGTCCTGGGCCGAGTCGTAGCCGCGCGCGGCGGAGGTGGGCAGCACAAAGTGGTAATACCAGTCGGCGCGCGAGCGGAACGTACCGCTGTGCGACAGGTACCACGTCGGGCGATCCTGTGCCCAAGAGAACGCGAGCATGTCGCCGCGATCCTCGACGGTCGGCGGTCCCATCTCCTGATAGTTGGTGAGCACGTGAAAATGCCGGCTGGTGCAGAGCGGCCGCACCGAGAACTGGACCGGACGATCGCCCTCGACGACCCGATAGCGGACGAATGTCGTGTCCTCACCGTAGCCCATGCACAGGGTCTGCTCGATGACCGCCGAACCGGCTCGCCATCGCCACGTTGGATAAGGCAGAGTGGTGAATGATTCGAGCAGCCGGTACCCCTGCGGGTGAACCGCTTCGAAATAATGATTCGTGCCAAGCTCGTAAGTGAGCCCGTCGACGAGGACCGTGGCGTCCAGCTTGGCGAGCAGGACGAACCGCTCGACCGGCGGATTGACGGCGGCAACGAGCAGCCCGTGATATCGACGGGTGAGCATCTGATTGATGGAGGCCATGGCGAAACCGCCGCGGCCGTTTGTCACCAGCCATTCGAGCGTGCGCCCCTCTTCCAGATTGTTGCATCGTGGTGGGGAAACGCGGTACATGTCGCCGTTCAATTGGATCTCCTTCAATCACATCCGCGAGGAAAGTCATCCCCTGCGCCGACCCATCGCCCCCCGATGACGCTCGATTCATCGCGGCTTTCCAGAGAGCATGACGACGTCAGCTTGCTCTGGAATTCATCGAACTCATTAAACCGTAACCCGCGAGCGTACGAATCGCAACCAAACTGACTCCGGAATCACCGCATTTGGTATCGCCATCTCCGTCTCTCAAGTTCACCTAATGCACGGTTGTCGGTTGACTTGCGGTCGAAACGAGCGACGTCGTGCCCGGACGGCTGGGCCCGGCGCGCTTGAGCGCTCCGACCAACATTTCGGCCGTGATGATCTCGGGGAGGATTTCGGGCTTCTCGGTATCGAAGGGCCGGTACACGACAAAAACGGGTACGCCGCCGCGCTCGAAGCGCTTCAGATCCTCTGTGATCTCCGGCACCGGCAGGGTGTAGTCGGCGGTGTAGGGAATGATGTCGAGTTCCTTCATCGCGGCGATGACTTCCGGGCGCTCGATGGCGGTCTTGAGCATGGTCTTGCAGTTCGCGCACCAGTCGGCGGTGTAGTCTACGAAAATCGTGTAACCGTTACGCACGTCGGTCAGCGCGCGGTCTCGCTTGTATCGCTGCCAGGGAATGCCGCGCGACCAATCGAGATCGGCCTTGACGAAGTCGCCGCTTGAGCCGCCGCCTCGACGATAAAGCTCACCGTCCGCCGCGAGGTCCGCTGCGTAGAGCTGCTTTTCGGCGAGGGCCTCGATCGTTGTGGCGAATCGAAAGGGGATGACCCAGCCGATCACCATGATGCCGATGCTCAGCGCGTAGAGCTTTGCCTTTCTAAAGGCCGGATCGTCGTATCGAATCTTGCCCTTGACCCAGGCAGCCATCGCCACGAACAAGAGGAAGATCATTGCCAGTAGCAAACCGTCGCCGCCGATCTGGCTTCGCAGCGGATTGATGATCCAGATCACGGTCCCCAAAAGGAGAAAGCCCATCAGGTACTCAAACGTGCCCATCCACGGGCCGGGCCGGGGTACGAATTTGAGCCATGCAGGGTTCGCGGCGAGCAGCACGAAAGGCGCGGCCATTCCGATCCCCACTGAGAAGAAGATGAATGCGCCCTCGACGGACGAGAACTTACTCGCGGCGCCCAGGGCTGCGCTGAGGAATGGCGCCGTACATGCAGTGCCGAGGAAGGTGGCGAGCAGGCCTGTCGAAAACGCGGAGAGCAAACCTTCGCCCTCGGCCTTTTCACCCAGCTTGTTGATCACGCGCGGGGTAAAGACCGCCCAGACGCCGAAGAGGCTCAATGAAAAAGCGGTCACAATCGCCGCCAGACCGATGACCACGTGCGGGCGCTGGAACTGTTCGCCCCACTGCAGCTTGCTGTTGGTCTGCCAGTAGATGAACGCTAGCGCGCCGAAGAAGGCGAGGATTCCGGCCGAGTAGGTCATGCCGAGCCAGAAGATGCGTGCGCGATCCTCGTGGGCCTGTCGGACGAAGGAGAGAATCTTCAGCGAGATGACCGGCAGGACACAGGGCATGAGATTCAGGACGAAGCCGCCGATCAGTGCCACGATGATCGCACCGACGTATCCAAAGCTGAGCAGCCAGTTTTGAAGTCTGGTGAGGACGTTTTCCGAGTCTGCACCGGTCGCGTCGGTCGCCTGCGCAGTCGGTTGGCTGGGACTTTGATCGGTTGCGGCCGAGCCGGAAGACGCAGACGAGGCGCCGGTATCGGGCGCTGCGGCGGCGGTCGCTTTGGCGCCGCCTTCCATCTGCACGGGAATCTCCACGCTTACGCGCTGCGGCGGATAGCATGTTCCGGAGTCGGTGCAGATTTGATATTGCAGGACGCCGCGAATCGTGCGCGGCGCTTTGTCCGCGTCTTCGGCGACGGTCAACGGCACTTTGATCTCGACGCGACCGTCGTACTCGCTGAGCTTGCCGAGGATTTTGTCTTCGCGCTCGTGGCCCTTGGGATAGGTGATCTCGCCGTATTCGAGCCCGTCGGTTAATTCGAGGAAGAGGTTCGTCGGGATCATTTCTTCCTGGGCGGGCTTGTTTGACTGCATGTGGTGCTTCGACTCGACGTCGATGATGAAACTCGCCGTCGCCGTGTCGGAAGGCTTCAACTTCTCCTTGCTGAGCTTGCCGGTGACCTTGACGTGCTTCGCCTTGCTGCCTGATTCGGGAAGCGCTTGTCGCGCCTGCTCAAAGAGTTTGGCATTCGCCGGGCGGGGAGCGGCGCCTTTCTCGGCGACCGGCAGCGTCAGCACCACCTCAACTTCCCCGGGAATGCACTCTTTCTTGCAGGCGAGCCAGCTTACTTTCGCGGTCAGCGAGACGTCTTTGCCGGTTGGGATGTCGGCGGGCACTGTCACGGTCGTCAGAAAGAGCGACTCGCCTTCGAGGATGTATGAAGTCTCTTCGAGGTCCTTGTCGAAGTGTGCGACCGGTACTGGGTATTGCGTCGGGCCGGCCTTGAGCCCGTCGGGCAGACGCCAGTTAATCGACGTCGGCATCCCGGTGCCACCGGGGTTCTGCCAATAGACGTGCCATTCCTTATCGGGCTTTACCGAGATGAGGAGATTCAGCTCGCCGCCGGGGATAATGGCTTCGCGATCGGCCATTGCCTGGACGGCCACGTTTCCGTCGCGAACCTGCTTGCTGACCGGCTGGGCCCAAACCTGGCCGCCGAACAAGAACGGCGTCAGCACCGCGACGCTTGCGAGAAGCAGCTTTCGGCTAAGACCTGTCCCGGCGTGGTCGCCCTCGGATATCGGGTCCATGCAGTTCATTCCACCTAAACCTCATTCCCGAAAACTCTTATGATGATTCGGCGATTTCCGGGGTTTCGCCGTGGGCAGGACAAAATTCGCCCAATCCTGTTAAACGCGGCCGGGCTTCGCTGTAAACGGTTATTTTGACGATAGTTCCAGTCACGAGCCCCTGCAGAATCCTTGACGACTCCTAACCGTTTCTTATACTACGGCGAAGTGTGATCGGGTAAGTATGCCCGACCAGCGAATGAAGCGCTAGTTTTTTACTTGTTGGATGGCGCCGGCGCCAAGGAACCCTCTGGGGAGTCCGGCCGCGACGTTCGACGGGCATAAGGAGATAAACTTCCCCGCGGTGGTTGAGGAGCCATGGGTGCGGTGAGAAGTCTTGCGGAATTGCTGACGCACGGACCTCGGCGCGAGCGCCATAAGTCAAATCGGAAACCGACGATAGGTGATCGAATTGACTTTTAGTACTTTTCGACGGTGGGCCGGTAGTAGTGTCGACGAAATCGTTCACCCGCACACAAAGAGACCGATTACGGCTTTGAGTGCCATTAATGGTGACTGAGGAACGAAAAAGAATCCAGACCCTTCGTATATCCATATCCTCCGGGCCAGGTCTGGATTTGAGCGTCGACCACCAGTGACACGTCCGCTTTTCGGTGGTGTCACGGCAGGTTAAGCAGTTCATCGAGCTTTCGAGTCTCCCCTTTTTCTACCTCTCCATTCGCAATTTCAGACTACGTCCGTCCTGTGGCTTCGAAGGGTCTGAGAGGCCCGATCGGCCACCGGCGTCGATCGCCCCGGCGAACCAGGGCAAGGCATTTTAGTGTAGCACATGGAACTTAACGGGCTATTGAGAGAGCGTCCCAACTCCGAAAGCGGCGCCGGCTTTGCGCTGGTGGGTTTTCGGGGCCTCGGACGCCCTCGAGGAAAGGCAGTGAATCATGGGATCTCTGTTAATCGCAGAGGTCTCGACCGGCATGGCGGTGCTTTTTGCGGTCCTGGCCCTGGCGGCCGGCAGCGGGATTGTCGTCCTGCTCCAGACGCTCAAGGGAAAGACCATCAAGAACGCCGCCGAGCAGGAAGCCAAGAGGATGACCCGCGAGGCCGCTACCAAGGCCCAGGAGATCACCCGCTCGGCTGAAGTCGAGGCCAAGGCAACGTTTCTAAGTCGTCAGGAAGAGTTCGAGAAGCAGGCCAACGTCACCCGCAACGAGATTCGAGAGGCGGAAAAGCGACTCGACAAACGCGAAGACCAGCTTGAAAGGCAGCTGGACACTCTCAACATCAAAGAACGCAACATCGAAAAGGCCGAGCTGGCGATCAAGGAAAAGCGGGCCGACACGGACAAGAAGGCGGCGGAAATCGATGAGATTCTCGCCAGACGCCGGGCCGATCTGCTCAAGGCCGCCCAGCTCACCATGGACGAGGCGCGCAAGGCCCTGCTCCAGCAGCTCGAGCACGAGCTCGAGCAGGAGTGCGCCGAGCTGATCCAGAAGCGCGTCACCGAGGCCCAGGAAGAAGCCGAGGAGAAGTCACGCGAGATCGTCATCACCGCCATCCAGCGGTATGCCGCCGGTCATACTTCAGCCTCGACGGTTAGCACCATCGATATCCCCAGCGACGAGATGAAGGGTCGCATCATCGGGCGTGAAGGCCGAAACATCCGCGCCTTTGAAAAGGCCAGCGGCGTGGACATCATCGTGGACGACACGCCCGGCGTCATTGAGGTCACCTGTTTCGACCCGGTGAAGCGCGAAGTCGCCAAGCAGGCGCTGAACAAGCTCATCCATGACGGCCGCATCCACCCCACGCGCATCGAAGAAGTCGTGGCTGAGGTGCAGGCCAACATGGAAAAGGAGCTGATGGAGATCGGCAAGAAGGCCGCCGTTGAGTCCAACGTCCAGGGCATGCACAAGAAGCTGATCGACCTGCTCGGCAGGCTGAACTTCCGCACGAGTTATGGGCAGAACGTCCTCCGCCATTCCATCGAGGTCGCATATCTCTGCCAGATCATGGCGGACGAGCTCAAGCTCGACGGCGCCCTGGCTCGCCGGTGCGGCCTCTTGCACGACATCGGCAAGGCGGTCGATCACGAAATTGAAGGCGGTCACCCGGCCATCGGCGAAGAGATTGCCCGCAAGCTCGGCGAGCGCCCCGAAGTGCTCAATGCCATCGCCGGACATCACGGCGACGTTCCGTCGACCAGCCCTTATACGCCGCTCGTTGCCGCCGCTGACGCCATCAGCGCGGCCCGGCCGGGCAGTCGGCGCGAAGCGCTGGAGCGCTACATCAAGCGGCTGGAGCAACTCGAAGGGATCGCCCTCGGGTTCCACGGCGTCCGACAGGCGTATGCCATTCAGGCGGGCCGCGAGGTGCGCGTCATCGTCGATGCCAACAACGTCGATGACGCCAACGCCATGCGTATCGCCCGTGAAGTCGCGCAGAAGATCGAGGCCGAAATGACTTACCCCGGCGAGATTAAGGTCACGCTCCTGCGGGAAGTTCGAGCCGTCGAATACGCCCGGTAATTGCGGCAACCGCCGCAAGGCGTGCGGATGCCTTCAGCACGACTACAGTACCCGGGCATAGGCCGGCTCATTTGAGCGGCGAAGCATGCGCCTTCGCGCCACATTGCGGTCTGCCTGCGGGCCGTCAGGTTGCCGGGGTTTGGGATACAATACCAGGATGACCTGGTCAGTCACGGGGTGGGCCCCTCGCTGTTTGGTGGACATTTAAGGAGGCTGATATGACGGTCCGTCGTAGCGCGGTACTTGCTACTCTTGTCATTGCACTGTGCGGCCTGTTCGGGATTGCCTCCGTGCAGATGCTCGTCGCCGCGCCGCCCAAGTCAGGCGACAAGAAGTCGAAGTCGCGATCGTCCCGGTCCAAGTCAAGCAAGAAAAAGTCAGGCGATCGGCCGTTCAAGAAGGGTCCGCGCGAAAAGGAATTCGCCGACGCCGTGGGCGAGGAGTATCGCGTCAAACCCACGGATCACTTCATCGTGCTGACTAACGCCGATGAGGCCATCGTCAAGGACTTCCTTCCCCGGCTCGAGAAGACCTACGATTCAGTCCACCGATTCGTCGATCAGGTCGGCGTGAAGATCAAGTATCCGAAGGAGAAGCTCCCGGTTCTCTTTTGTCACGACTTCGATGAGTACAGCGCCCGCTGCAAGCAGTTCACGGGGCAGCCCGCGCCGGGCGAGGCTGCGGGGCTGTATTGGCGCGAGCCGCTGAACTTTTCGCTTTTCTACGACATGTCGCAGGTGTCGTTTATCAAGGAGACGACGGCCAAGGCTGAACAGCTCAAGCAGGACGCCGCCAGGACGCCCGACCGAAATGCCAAACAGGCCAAGCTCCGCGAGGCCAATTGGTACATCAATCGCATTGCCATTTATCAGCAGGAGCAGAATCGCTCGGTCGTTCAGCACGAAGTCGCCCACCAGCTCTTGTTCAATCTCCAATTCCACAAGGCCGATGTCGACAACCCGCAATGGTTCGTCGAGGGAATGGCCACGCTCTTTGAGCCGCCGCCGGGCAAGACCGGCGCGGGTTTCAACGTCATCAACCAGAGCCGCCTCGGCGAAATCCGCGACGCCCTCGTGGTCATGAAAACGGATGAGTTGAAGAACTTCATTTCCAGAACGCGCACAGGCATGCTTTCGAGCCAGGGATATGCCCAATCCTGGGCTCTTTGCTATTATCTGGTAAAGAGAAAAAGCAAAGAGCTGCCCAAGTACGTGGAGCTCATCAAGAAGCGACCGGTGGATAAGATGTTGTCGCCCAAGGAAAACCTGGCGGACTTCGAGAAGTGCTTTGGGAAGGTGAACGACATGTTCACAAAGAAGTTCACGAACTACATCACGAAGCTGCCCTTCATGCCGCCGCAGTGATCCATCGCCGCAGCGCGATGACCCCCGAGTTCCGCGGGGCATGACGAGTTCCATGCCTTGTCGCGAACCAGACTGGAAATGAGTCATGAAATCGTCAAAGTCAGCCAATCTTGCATGGATGCCGCGGCTTCTGGCGATCGCGCTCGCCCTCTCCTGGCCCTGCACTGTCGCATTTGCGGAATTAGACGCCCCGGCGAAGAAGAAGCGATCGAAGCGTCATGCGGACATGTCCGAGATCAAGCCGGACGAGGCCGCCGAGAAGAAGGACCTCGCTGCGCTCGGCGAAGGTTTCAAGCTGAAGCGCACGAATCACTACTCCGTCCTCTTCAACACCAGTGAAAAGGACGTCAAGGAGTTTTCGTCGGCAATCGAGAAGACCTATCGCTCGTGCGTCAATTACACCCGGCGACTCGGCTTCGATGCTCATCCGCCCAAGCGCAAGCTCATCATCTATTATTTCGAGCAGCACCAGGGCTACTCCGACTTCTCCGTAAAGCTCGGCAACGGCCCGCGCGATCAGAACACGCCGGGCGTTTTCTTCCCGCCCCTTAACCGGAGCATGTTCTACAACTTCAAGAACCAGGAGTCGTTCAAGAAGGCCCGCGAGGATGCCGAAGCGAAGATCAAGGAGCTACAGGAACAGCTTCGTCAGCCCGGCGTGTCTCCGGAGCAGCGAAAGGATATCGGCAAGCAGATCGCCGAGGCCCGAAAGCAGGCCAATCGAAGCACGTCGGTCGGCGGTGATGTGAGCGAGTCCATCGTTCAGCATGAGGTCGCTCATCAGGTGCTGTGGAACATCGGGTTTCACAATCCCAAGGGCTTTTTGGCCAATCCGCGCTGGTTCGTCGAAGGCACGGCCATGATGTTCGAGCCGATCAGCACCGGGTCCAGCGCGAACTTCGGCGCGGTCAACGCCGAGCGCCTCAAGAGCTATCGAACCCTGCTGGCCGACAACCGCCTTATCCCCGTCCGCGATTTTGTCTCAACCGCCGACTACTTTGGTCCTCAGATCGATATCGCCTATCCGCAGAGTTGGGCCCTGGTCCATTACCTGAACCGGACGAAGCGCGGCAAGTTGAAGCAATACGTCGAGGCGATCAACAAACGATCCGGCAACTACGAGCCGACCCCGGAGAAGGAGATCGCCGAGTTTGAAAAGGCATTCGGCACGATTGACAAGAAGTGGGTCGATACCTGGCAGGATTGGATGAAGCGCGTTCGCTGAGCCCGCCGATCACGCTTCACGTAGATTGTTTCACATCCGCGGGGTCACAGGTTTCCGAACAACCGGTCCAGTGCGTCGGCGATACTGTCGCTTTCGCTTTCGGTCTCCGTGCTCCCGCCTGCGAAGGGATTGAAGCTCAGTGCCCGCTCGACTTCAACCTCGGCGCGGAAGCTGAAGATGCCGCCGGTCAGCCGGACTCGTATCGTGTCGCCGCAGCCGAAGTCCTTGTCGCGCTCCAGCCGTCGAATGTTGCCAACACCACCGATCGGCAGTCCGCTCGACTCAAACGACGCCCCCTCGAAGATAATCACCTCGATGTCGTCGCTGCATGATATCGTCGTGCTCTCCGTTTGATTTGCCGCGACGACGCCGTCCTGGCCGACACCGTTCACCGAGTCGCTGCCGCTGGTAATCTCTTCGATCAGGTTGGTCGCGCTGCTGGTGCTGAGGCGGGGCGTCGCCTTATAGGCCGTCGCGTTCTCGACAACGATGGTCACGCCTCCGGAGAACAGGTTGAGCAGACCCGCCGGCAGGTCCGCCGTGCAGCCCGCTGAAAGCAATACGCCGAGGACTATTCCGCCTCTCAACATCGAGCGTCCGATCCTTGTCATGACGACCTCCTGCGTTGCCGCTCAACGCGGCCTGCGCCGATTGAATCCGAGTGCTTGTGCATCGGTTCGATCGGCTGCCCGCCTCACGATTCGATCTTGAACAGGGGTTGTTTTGCCCGTGTACCGGCCCGGCCGGGCCTCCTGTCGCCAATTGTCCTCTCAATCGGCAGGTTTGGGACGGCCGATAAGTCTATGACAGAACACGGGATAGGGATTGCCATGAACCGTCGTGTTGGACATTCACGTCCCCAGCGATAAAGTTAGAGTGCGACGACAGTCGGGTTCGCCCTCCTGTCTTCATCCTCCTCGCGCTTTCAGATTGAGGACCCGACCATGCTCCACAGGAAATCGCTGCGGGCGACGCTTCTCATCTTCGCCGCGGTCGCCGGAACTGCCTCGGTCCCCGCACATGGCGGCGTGACGGGCGTGGCCGGACAAGCAACGACGCAGGTCACTCAGTTTATTGGGCCGCTCCCGGTTCAATCCGATTTCGGCCTGGAGATCATCCCGCTAACCAAGTCCGAGCCGCCGCTACTGGCTCGAGCGCGCGTGGATCGACTGATCAATCCGGAAGAGGTCTCGGCCGCTGGACAGGGTCTGGCTCTTCTTTTTGCTCCCAATCTCACCGGCCTTGGCAATCCCAGCGATATCGGGATCGACGTCGGCGCGTTCACTGATGACACGGATCTACTTACGCACTGGATGTCGAGCGCGAGCGTCCAATCCAAGCGCACGCTTGTCCTCACCCCCGGCGAAATCGGCCAGCAGCCCGGCATCAACACCGGTCGCGCACGCAGTCGCGTGCTGCTGTCTGGCATCATGATGCTCACGTCCAGCAATCCGACGCGAGACATGAGCAATGCCGAGGTTTCGCTGGCGCTCAATCTCATTCGGACGCAGGAAGGCCGAGCGCCCTCGACGGTGCTGGCCGGTGAAGTCGCGCTCGTCGGCGGGCCGAACGGCGCCATCACCGTCGAACGTCGCACCGGGGTCTTTGCAAACATCGTTCTTCCGGTCGTTGACTTCGGGCAGGCGGTGCCCAATACGCCGCTCGTTCGCGCCATTCTCTTCACCGGGGTCGATCTCCCGTTTGAATACGACATGACGCTGAACCAGCCGTTCAACCTTGATCTGTCGGTTACGGCCGACGTCAAGACGACGCCCGCCGGTGTCGGGGGTCTGGCAGTATTTGGAACTCCCCAGGAGGGACTGACCGCGATCTTTAATCGAATCAAGAAAGACGATCGCGGCGCAAAGCTGGCCGAAGCGATCGCCGCTCGGGTCGACACGACCGGACAACTCTACGTACAGAGTCCCAATCCTCTTGCCCTGCTCCTGCCGTCGTGCGGCGCAATGACTGCCGTGCCTCTGGCAATGACGTGCGTCGGCTGTGCGGCGCTCGTTGGAGTGAGGAGACGATCCAGGTGCAGATCGCGGTCCAACAAGCCCTGGTGATCGGCGCGGCCTCGCCCCCGTCACAGGCCGTCATCTGGGGGCTCGTCGTCATTGCGGCGATCGTTATCCTCGGAGCGGGCGTCTGGTTCGTTCGCCGCCGGTTGTTCCACAATCAGGACGCCGCCGAGACAGGGGAAGTCTGGTCGCTGCAGCATTTGCGCGATTTGAGGGCGACCGGCCAGATCACCGAGCAGGAGTTCGATTCACTCAAGGCTAGCGTCATCGAATCGGCAAGAAAGAGCCGTTCGACAAGCGAGCAACCCTCGACCTAGCGCAACGACGGCGCGGCCGGGATTGAAGTCAAGACGGCCTCCGGGCAGGGTCGATATCTTGCCTGCCGTGCATTACAATCCCTCGTCTTCCCAGAGGCGGGCGACGCACGGCGGCACTGAGCGACGCACCACGGCCAACCAATAAGGATTTTGCCCTTGAAGAATGGATCGAAGGGAAACGGCGGTTCCGGTGACGACACCACGCGCGGCGGGATGTCCACCAGCGGAAACATCAAGCGACGCAAGTCGAGCACGTGTAGTTTCTGCGGAAAGACGCACCGCGAAGTCGGGCCCATGGTCGAAGGACCGGGCGACGCCTTCATCTGTTCCAACTGCGTCGATCTCTGCCACAACATCATCAAGCAGGAGAAGCGCCGCGCCGGTGGCGTCAAGCCGCTCTTCCACAAGATCCCGACGCCTCTTGAGATCAAGAGCTTCCTCGACCAGTACGTCGTCGGCCAGGATCACGCCAAGCGCGCTCTCGCCGTCGCCGTCCACAATCACTACAAGCGACTCAGCTATACCGATCGCGCCGAAATCGACGACGTCGAAATCGAGAAGAGCAACATCCTGCTCATCGGCCCCACCGGTTCAGGCAAGACGCTCCTGGCCAAGAGTCTCGCCCGCATTCTCGATGTCCCCCTTTCGATCGGCGATGCGACGACATTGACCGAGGCCGGCTACGTCGGTGAAGACGTCGAGAACGTCCTTCTGCGACTTCTTCAGTGCGCCGACTTCGATCTCGAGACGGCTCAGCGCGGCATCGTTTACATTGACGAGATCGACAAGATCGCCCGAAGCGCCGGCAATGTAAGCATCACGCGCGACGTCTCCGGCGAAGGCGTGCAGCAGGCGCTGCTCAAGATGCTCGAAGGCACGGTCGCGAATATCCCGCCCCAGGGCGGTCGAAAGCACCCCGAGCAGCAGTACATTCAAATGGACACGTCGCACATCCTCTTTATCTGCGGCGGCACCTTCTCGGGAATCGAGGAGACCATCAAGCGCCGCGTCGGCGGCAAGTGCATCGGCTTCGCCACCGAGGATGTCGGCGAGCAGGACGCCATTGACGCGCGGACAGAGCTTCTGGCCCAGGTGGCCCCGGAAGACCTCGTCGAATACGGCATGATTCCCGAATTCGTCGGTCGTCTGCCGATCGTTTCGACCCTCGGCCCGCTGAATGAAGACGCCCTGGTGAAGATTCTCACCGAGCCGAAGAATGCCCTGGTCCGGCAGTATTGCAAGATGTTTGAGATCTCCGGGAGCAACCTGGAGTTCACCGACTCGGCCCTCCACGAGATCTCCCGCCGCGCGCTGGAGCGCAAGACGGGCGCCCGCGCACTTCGCGGCGTCGTAGAAGACCTCATGCTGGACATCATGTTCAACTTGCCCGAGCCGGGCATGGAAGGCCGCTACGTCATCACTGACGCCGTCGTACGCGGTGAGTCCTCCGCGCGAATGGAAGAGACCAAGCTCCGCAAGGAATCCGCCTGATTCGCAGGCTGTCTCCCGCGTCGAATGCCGGCCCCCCTGAACTATTGAAGTCGAGCGTTACGGAGTCGCGACGGGTGCCGCCGGCGCGGCAGCCTGCTGCGACTTCGCTTCCTCGCTCTCCTTCAGGGCCGCTTCAAAGACGCGCTCCAGGATCCGCTCCTCGCGGCGATACCAACGCGGCACGAATCGCTGATTCACGAAGATACAGGGAATGCTGGTGAGGCCGAGGGCCTTTCCGGTTTCGCAGTCGAATTTGATTCCCTGGGCGACTTCAGGGCTGTCCATCTTGGCGAACAGCGGATCGGCAAGAAAGCCCATTGCCCCGACGGCGGCTCGCAGGTTTTCGTCAGAATAGTTGGCCTGATTCTTCATCAGCCATTCGTGCACCTTCCAGAATCCGTCGCTCCCGTACACCATGCCCGCCGCCTCGGCCGCCTGAGACATGCGACAAGCGTTTTCGTGACGCGTGAGCTGGCTCTTCGGATTGCACTTCTGGTTCACCGGATAATGACGAAACACATATTGCGCGTCCTTGCGACCGGAGACATAATTGCGAATGATCTCATCCGCCATCGCCGTATTCGGTTCCTGATAGTCTCCCCACATCACGACATGCAGCGCGGGGCTCTGCGGTACTCCCAACGGCCATGATTGAACGTCTTCACCCGCGAGCTGCTTCAGGCCTTCTTTCCAGTCGTTGACATACTTCTCCGACGCGGGCGGCGGCTGATCGAGCTCGGAAGTTCCCGGCGTCGGATTCGTCGCCAATACGTCCGTCACGGCTCGACTCAGGGCCTCGAAGGCGAATACGCCCTTTAGCTCCTTACCGTTGATGAAGATCATCGGTGTGTAATGCAGGCCCAGCCAGACGGCCTCCTGAATGTCCTGCTGAACCAGGTTCAGCGTGGTCTGACCGCTCATGATGTCGATGAACTGACCGCGGTCATATCCAAACCGGTTCAGCGTCTCATTCAGTTGTTCGCTGGTGAATGCGCCGCCCGTGTCGAACAGGTGCTTGTGCATCTCCCAGAAGCCCTCGGGGCCGCGCAGAATGCCCGCCGTCTCCGCCGCGCGTGCCGCCCAGCAGGCGTTGGGGTGAAGCGTTTCGCTCACGCTGGCATTGCAATCCTTGCAAAACGGGAAATGCTTGATCGTGACCGACACGTCGTCGCGCGCGTTCATGATCTTCATAAGGTCTGTTTCGCTGCGCTTGCAATCAGGGCACTGGTAATCGGTGATCATCACGATGCGCACAGCGGCCTTCTCCGGTCCCCAACGATAGCGCCCGGCAAAGCCGCCCTTCCACGGACGCTCCACGACAGCCGTTTCTGTGATTGATGTTGTTCCTGTATCCTCGACCGGAGCGGGCTGCGAGGCCGCCTGGATGATCTCCTGCGTCGATTCCGCGAGTTGCGTTTCCTGACGGGACTCTTCGGCCTTCTTGCCCCGCCACTCGGTCGCACCCAGCGCCGCTGAGCCGAGAAGAAAAACCACCGCCATCGTTCCGACCGGACGCCATGCGGCAGTCTGTACAGGTCGAACGCGACAATTCTCAATCACCAGCCAGAACAACAAATTCGACGCATGCGTCGCGATGCAATACCAGCAGAGATGCTTCTCAACGAGCAGCACGACCAGATACATCAGCGAAACCAGCACGCCGAAGCGAACAACCAGCTTCAGCGGCGCCGACACACCCGACGACTTGCTCGAAAGCCAGGTCACCAGCAGCCCCAGAAAATATGCGAGCCCCACGAACGAGATCGGCCACGTCGTTCCCGGCAATTTGCCCCACGGACCCGCCGCGGCCTGCTCGCAGGCCCCGCCGGGGCGACAACCCGGAAGACTCAGGGCATTCAAGTGATTGGCTGTTAAGACGCCGGTGACACCGACGGCCAGAAGCAGCAGCACGGCCCCGGCGAGAAACGCACCGCCCGGGATGCCATCGCCGTTGGCGTTACCGGGAGCGCTTGGGGCGGGTCGCGGCGCGCTTTCTGGCTTCTTGCTCGGTGTCTGTTGACGGGATCGTCCCTTCTTCGCCATGACGAATCTCCCAATGGCATGCCGGATAGTCAGGGGATGCAGGTCAAAGTGAACTCTTATTAACGATGAATATAACAGGATTTGCGCGCGCGGGCCACTTCGCCGACGGCCGTCACGTCCAGTAATCCTACAGATGGGATGCCAAGCGGCCGACTTCCCCGACCGATCCGGGCATTTACAATCGCTTTACGAAGTCCAGGCCCGGAATGGGTGAGCATCCCTGCCCGGATCGAAACAGTGCCGCCCCGACTTCTGCATTTCCTTACGCGAATCGATCTCAAAATCGGTTTCATTGGCACGTCGAGAATCCTAGAATGGAGTAAGCAGCAGAGTGGGACAGGCGGCCGCTCGAAGCCGTGCGAGCCCCAAAAGGGAACGCTCGATCTTCGGGAGGAAAGTCCGAACTGGACAGGGCACGGTGATGGCTAACGGCCACCGGCAGCAATGCCAGGGAAAGTGCCACAGAAAAGACACCGCCCAAGGCCGGCGATCGCGGAGCCATCGGAGCAATTCCTGCTCCTTCGGTTCAATCGAGAGCCGGTCCGGCAAGGGTGAAATGGTGCGGTAAGAGCGCACCGCACGTCCGGTGACGGGCGTGGCAGGGTAAACCCCACCGCCAGCAAGCCCACGTAAGCAGTGAGGAGATTTCGGCGCACCCGGACCTCTGGGACCCAGGCGTCGATGGTCTCGCGGAACGGCCCGTTCCGTGCGATGGCTGACTTGGCTCCTCCTCGTCAGTTGCGCGTCATTGCGGGTAGGGTGCTAGAGCCGATGGGTAACCGTCGGCCCAGAGAAATGGTCGCCGCCCGGTGTATTGGCCTTCGCGGCCCATCCACAGGGCACAGAATTCGGCTTACGGACCACTCTGCTGCTTTCTTTTTCCCTTTTACGCATTACCTCTTAGCCACGCCCCCGCGGACCGGAATGTCCGGCACGAATTGCCGGAACGCAGGTTGGCGTACGGATCGAGGAGTGCCCCGATTTGCTTCCACAAAGGTGTATCGCATAATAGGATACCGAGCCCGGGGTCGAACTCGCCGGCCCCAAAAGGGTATTCCTTTGATTCATCGTGAAAGTCGATCAGCCTGAGTCGCATGAGTGGGTGTAGGCTTTCCTCGCCCGCAATGCTCCCTCGCGTTGATCAAGGTTGGTCGATTTGATTCGACGGTTCGGACATAACCCGTGCCCGTCTCCAGGATTCCGGGAGGCAGTTGATCGGCGACCTGAAGGACGCCGGCTCCCTGAAGAAGGCGAGGATGGGCCAACGGACTCCCAGAGGAATTAAGATCATGAGTCATCGAAAGCAGTTTCACTTGGTTTGCTTCACGGCATGGGCCGCACTGACGGCGACGAGTTCGGCATGGGCTGCGCCGGAGAACACCACCGCCGACGCCGTCATCGGACAGACGACGTTTGCGACAAATCTGGCGAATCAGGGCGGCGCCAACGGAACCGCGGCGACCATGAACGGCAACCGCGGCCTCACCGTCGACAACGTCTCCGGCCGGCTCTGGGTCGCCGACACCTCCAACAATCGAGTCCTCGGCTTCGTCAATGCGGCCGCCTTCATCAACGGCGAATCGGCGGACGTTGTGATCGGTCAGGCCGATTTCACCGGAATCCAAAGCAACCGGGGAGGTGCGAATCCCGCTCAGAACACAATCAGCGGTCCGCGCGGCGTCGCTGTCGATTCGGCCAGCCGGCTCTACGTGGCGGACACCGACAACAAGCGAATCCTCCGCTTCGATCCACCCTTCACCAACGGCATGAACGCCGTGCAGGTCTTCGGTCAGGCGGGCAGCTTCACAACCGCCACTCAGGCTGCGATGAATGCCGCGACGGCCGACAATCTCGGCAATCCTGAAGGCGTCGCCGTCGACGCCAGCGACAATCTTTATCTCGCCGATCGCTTTCTGAGTCGCGTGCTGCGCTACAACACGCCCGCAGCGGGCGCCGGCGACACAACCGCCGACCTGGTCATCGGCCAGCCGAACTTCACCAGCGGCGATCCGAATCAGGGCGGTACCCCGGCCGCGAACACCATCAACCGCGCCAGCGGATGCGGGCTGGATGCCGCGGGCAATCTCTATGTCTGCGACGAGTTCAACAACCGAGTCCTGCTTTACCTGGCCCCGTTGCAGAACGGCCAGGTCGCCGCACGCGTGTACGGACAGCCGAGCTTCACCACCGACACGGCAAACAACGGTGGTGTCAGTGCGACGAGCCTGAGCACGCCGGTCAGTGTCTGTGTCGATCCGGTGAGTGGCAACATGTACATCGCCGACTCCGTGAATATGCGAATCCTGGAGTTTACCAATCCGCTGACCGATTCCACCGCCGATCGCGTCTTCGGACAGCAGGGTGACTTCACCACCAACACCGTCAACAAGGGCGGCATCAGCGCCGACAGCATCAACGACGTCGGCGGCGTGGCCTGCGATTCCGCTGGAAACCTTTACGCTGGTGACCGCCTGAACAGCCGCACCCTGCGCTACAACGTTGCTCCGGCGCCTCCCGGCGGCGGCGGCGGCGGTGGTGGTGGTGACGGAGGCGGTGGCGGTATGGGCGGCGATGGGGCGATGATGCCGTGCGGTCTCTGCGGAACCGGCACGACCATGTTGATGCCGATCATGCTCACAGCCTGGATTGCCCTGCGGCGAACGAATCGCCGTCGTTAGCGCTGATTTGTGTCACAACCGGCCCGGCCCTTGTCGGAACAGCATTCCGACAAGGGCCGGTCTCGATTTTTTTAATTTGCCTGTCAAAGCTGCAATTCCCTCGAATAATTCGGCAACATTCCGCGCCCCCCTCGTCCGCCATATAATCTCCCCGTGATCAGACCAGGCACTCGCAGAACGTTTTTCTTAATTGCTTCGGTGACCGTCGGCGCGCTTGCCGTGTGGCGCGCGGGGCCGACGAATTCGCTGCGCTACGAATACAATCTGGCGCTCCCGCCGCTTCCCAGCACCATCCGACCTTCGATGCTGCTGACGCCGATCCTCGCCCTCGGACGCGCTCCCTTGGTCGATTACCTCTGGATTCGGGCGACCAAGCTCAAGGAGGAAGGGCACTTCTTCGATGCCTATCAGCTTTCTGAAATGATCTGCGAGCTTCAGCCCAAGTTCGCCCCGGTCTGGGCGTTTCAGGGCTGGAACATGGCCTACAACATTTCCGTCACGCTCAAATCGCCGGAGGAGCGATGGCGATGGGTGCGAAACGGCTACGAGCTCATTCGCGACAAGGGCATCCCGCTCAACCCGACCAACACGCAGCTTTACCGCGAGCTGGCGTGGATACTTTTCCACAAGGTCGGCGACACGATGGACGAGATGCACGCGTATTACAAACTCCAGTTCGCCCTCATCGTCGAGGACATCCTGGGCGAGCCGCCGGACGACTTCGTTCGACCGGGTCGGGTCCGCGGCGACTTCTATCGGGACTACGACTTTCAGTCGCTGGCCGATGCGCCGCAGAACTTCGACACACTGCTCAAGGAGCGGCCCGATGTTGCAGCTTTTATCGAGACACTGAAGGGCTTTGAATTTGATGCTTCCGTAAACGGAATCTATCTCGGGCTGATCAAAGGCCTGCGCGACGGCACGGTGCAGATTCCCCATGCGCAAGAGGGAATGAAGGAAACATGGATGGTCGCTCTGCGAAAATTCATGGAAGACCCGAGAACCGAAGCCACGCGGAAGACGCTCGAGAACTTCTGGCGTGCGCATCGGCTACGCAGTGAACTCAAGCTCGATCCGGCGCGGATTGTGGAATTGCAGAAGGGACTTGGCGTCACGCTCGACTTCCGGCTGGCCCAGACTCACGCTCTTTACTGGGCCAATATGGGGATCGAAAAGGGACTCGAGACGCACAGCCTGGTGGACATACACAGACTCAACACCACACGCATCGAGTTCTTCTGTCTTCAGAAGATGTTCTACGGCGGGCGGATGGCCATGAGCCGACAGGCTGATCTGGGCGAGCCGCCGATCTTCGGGCCGGACATCCGCATGGCGCCTGTCTTGTTTGAGGCGTATCAGCGGGATTCAAAGGAGTATCTCAGGGAAGAGAATCAGGCGACGCCGATCTCCATCAACTTCGTGACTGGTTTCGTCGGATTCGTGCGCACTGCCATCCTTCGTTACAACGAGTTGGGGATGGACGACAAGGGCCGGGAGATGTTCGACTTTCTCCGCGAGCACTACGACGATCCGATGTACGCCGAGGGATACAACAAGTTTCTCGAGAGGCAATTCATCGAGGACAAGAAGAACCTGGACCTCGTCAAGGCCACGGCGCGCATCGAGAATCTGATCGGCCGCGGGCTCGTGCAATATGGCTACGACGAGGACGAGGAAGCCGCGCTTTATCTCAATCGCGCCAAGCAGGTTTACGACGTGTATCGGCGCGACCTGTCGTCCAAGCGTCTCGATATTCCGCGCAAGTTCCCGGAGATCATCAAGGATGTGGCCGAGCGGATCGGTCCGCAGATGTACCCGGGCACTTACAACGTCATTCGACGAAAGCTCGGACTGCCCCCGATCGAGGACCTCGCCGCCACGAGCCGGCCCGCGAGCCGATGAAGTTTCTCTCTAATCTTCAAAGAGCGACGGCGGAAGTTCGACGTGGTCGCCTGCCTGAATGCCGTGGGCGGCGAACTGGCCCGCGCGCGTTTCCAGAGCAAACCTGGCCGGCTCGATCGACGGATAACCCATTTCATTGAGCGGCTCCATCGTGTAGGTCTTGACGATGGTCCCGTCCGAGCGGATGTAGGCGATGTCGAGGGGGATGATCGTGTTGCGCATCCAGAAGTTCAGATGCATGTCGGAGCTGAAGACGAAGATCATCCCCTGATCTTCGGGCAGCTCTTGTTCGGTGACATTCATCAGCCCGAGCTGCCGGGTTCGGTCCTGATCGGCGATGTAGGCGGCGTAGGACGTGCGGCCGGTGATGGGAATGGTGACCTTCTGCAACGCGGCGAGATTGTTCTTCTCGGTGGAGTTGCGCGGGATCTGATCGCAACCTGAGACGAGCATGGCCCACGCGGACAAGGCGAGAGCCACGCAGGCGATGAGATTTCGTCGGGGCCTTTGCACGGTTACTCCATCTCCGCCGGGTTGACCAGGTTCTTTCCGGGTTCCAGAGGCTCAACGGTCACGATGAACTCTTTCGGCTCTTCGATGGCGAAGCGCGAGGCAGCGGGGGCCTCGTTGGTGTCGACGTCGTTGAAGTCCACCTCGATCCGGTTTCCGTCCTTAACCCGTTCGGTCACGATGCGGACGGGGAGGCCGCTGCGCTTGTTGATGTAAATCTCCACGCGCGTGTAGCGGGAGGCCAGGTCGGTATTGGGAATCGGCACGCAGTTGAGATGCCGGCTTTGGAGTGGGTCTCCCAACGTGAACGGTTGCAGCGTGACCTTGAAATTCCGAAGGATGTCGCCCCGCTTCTGGCCGAAGGGCAGAGGAAACGGTCCGTGGCCGATGCGGAAGGGATCGGTCTTCTCACCCTCGCGGGCGATCTCGCGCTTGATGATCTTCTTGGAGCGGTCATTCCGCTCGGTGAGCCATCGACCGTCGAAGGCGAAATATTCGCCTGACTCGCTGACCACGCCGTCGGCGATCTTCTTTTTGAAGTGAACGAGGAACTTTGAATTCGGCTCGCCCCGGGTGAAGAGCAGGTCGCCCTCCTTGATATGCCGGGACTCAACGGGCTCTCTCATCACGTATTCATAGTGGAGGTTGCATTTGAGGCCCTTGATGGCCGCGCCCTGCGACTCGAGACGATCGAGAATCTCGTCGGTCTCCTTATCGCCGGAGGAAAGTTTCTCGGCGGCGTCGGCCTCGGAGACCTGTGCCGGAGCGCTGGATGTGGGCACGCCCTCATCGGCGAGGGAGCACGCCGCTGAAAAAAGGGGGAGAAACGCCGCAAGGAATCGATGGATGTTCACCTGTCTCTCCTGCCCATGATCGGTTCAAAATCACGCCCCAGCCGTGCTGGAATGAAGTAGATTAGGCCTTCCAAACGCGAATCGCCAGAGTGACATAAGGTGACACACGGGCTCGCAGACGCTTGTAACCGTTGTGGCAGGCACGTGTTGGGGCGAGTCGAAATTTGGGTGGTTTTACGTGAAACACGACCGGCGGCGAGCCATACCGACGACGTCGGTTTGCCGTGCCGCGGGATGTTTGGAATCGAACTCATCGCAATCTGCATTCTTGCTCCATGACCGCGCCGATTTCAAGCGTCGCGGCAATACCCGGCGACTTATCAGGCCATGCCGAGCAGGCTCAGCATCTCCCCCAGCTTACGAATGATGTGATTCGCCTCACCGGACCACTCGGGCATGGGGCCCGGCTCGCTCCACATGAGGACCGTCGTCGCGCCGGCGGCGTTGCCGCAGAGGATGTCGTAGTGAAAGTCGCCGATGACCCACGCGTCGGCGGGCTTGCCGCCGAGGGTGCCGCAGATTTCATGGACCGGCTGCGGCGAAGGCTTGCAGACGCCGTCCTCGCGCGTGCGGATCAGGTCAAAGGCAATCCCATGCCGATCCTGAAACGCCCTTACAGATACGCGAGTATTCCGCGTCATTAGCGCAACGGGAAATCCGAATCTTCTGATGGCCGCGACCACATCCTTTGCGCCGGGCTGCAGGATGCTCGACGCGGCGGCATCGGCCTCGTGGCGATGAACAATTTCCTCGGCCCGTTCCTTTTCCGCCGGCGACATCGTTTCCATCGCTTCGAGAAGCGATCCATCCGCGATGCCGATTTCGTCGCGCATGCGGTCGAAGTCGAGGGCCGGCACCGTCAGGGTGCCGTCCATGTCGAAGATGATGACGCGGGAGGGGGAATCCATGCACGGATAATAGCCCGCAGCCGGCCTCGCGGCGACACCATATGCGTGAGTGCGTGGCTATTGCGTTCGATCCAGCGCCATGGAATCAGGCATAACTGTGCAGACCGACGATGTAGAAATTCACGAAGCACCAGTTAAAGGCCATCATCAGGCAACCGGCGACGCTGAGCCATGCGGTCCACAGGCCCTTGTTCTTGGTCACGAAGCGCATGTGAATGAGAATGGCGTAGACGATCCACGTGTTGAGCGCGAAGACTTCCTTCGGGTCCCATCCCCAGGGGCGGCCCCAGGAGTAGTCTGCCCAGACGGCGCCGAGGA
>CAZCGF010000037.1:0-9610 GCA_964498115.1 uncultured Planctomycetaceae bacterium
CGAAGATCATTCTCACCGGCGGCATGGAGAGCATGTCCAACGCGCCCTATTACGTCCGCGGCACGCGCATCGGCGCGACCAAGTTCGGCCATGTCACCATGGAAGACGGCATGATGTCCGACGGCCTCACCTGCCCGTTCGAAGGCTGGGGCATGGGCAACGCCGCCGAATACACCGCCCGAAAGTACAACGTTTCGCGCGAAGATCAGGACGCCTTTTCGCTGGAGAGCCATCATCGCGCCGCCGCCGCGCAGAAAGCCGGCGCCTTCAAGAAGACCATCGCCCCGATCGAGATCCCGGGTAAGAAGGGCTCGACGATCTTTTCCGAGGACGAATCCATCCGCCCCGAAGTGACGCTCGCCGATCTGCAGAAACTCCGGCCCGCCTTCGAGAAGGACGGCACGGTCACGGCCGGCAATTCGTCGCAGCTCACCGACGGCGCGGCCATGGCCCTGCTCGCCTCGGAGGACGAAGCGAAGAAGCGCGGCTGGCCGATTCGCGCCCGGATCATTGCGCACACGACCTTCGGCGTCGAACCGAAGGAACTCTTCATCGCCCCCGTCGGCGCCGTCCGGCAGCTCGTCGAAAAGGCGGGCCTGCAGGTCAAGGACATCGACCTCTTTGAGATCAACGAGGCCTTCGCCGCCCAGATGCTGGCGTGCATGCGGCAACTGGAGATCGGCGCCGACCGCGTCAACATCCTCGGTGGGGCGATCGCCCTGGGTCATCCGATCGGCTGCAGCGGCACGCGCATCCTGACCACGCTGATCGACGGCCTGGAGACGCGCGGCCTCAAGCGCGGCATCGCCACCCTCTGCCTCGGCGGCGGCAACGCGGTCGCCATGATGATCGAGCGGCCGTAACAGGTTAGTAGTAGTCGGTTTTTCTGCTCGCGATGATCCCGGCCATCACTAGGGCGATCGCGTGTCTCAGAATCGACACTCGTTCGGACTGCCCCCCGGTTGGCCGACAAGCGAAAACCACGTCAGCCAGTAATCGACCGCGGGCGGGAGTGTCAGCGTGAACGCCTCAGGACGCCCGTTGGCGGTCGGCGTAACCAATTCGGAATCGACCAGCGCGATGGCCGCCTGGGCGATGAGTCCGTGGCCCGTGCGAGTCGGATGGACCGAATCCCAGAAAATGTACGCATCGGGATTCTCAACCAGCTCTCCGCCGTCGAGATACCCGAGAAACGATCCCGTCCACGCCCGCTCGGTGACATTGGTGATCCCCGCCGGCGGGTTGGCCACTGTCTCGGCAAAGAGCGATTCAATGTCGAGGCGATATACCTTGATATCCGGAAACGTCTCGATCACGTCCAGCCGCGCGGCCAGCGCCGCGTTTAGCTCCATGCTCAGTTGCGTCGCCTGCGCCTCCCGGCTCCGTTCGCGGTAGCGCGGCACGATGCCGAGGTTTGGCAAGTTTGGCACCAGAAACTGTCGCCCGCCGCGCCCGTAAAGCGCCGTGATGGCCCCGAACAGACTGTCCGCGATCGCGTCGGGCGTTTCCGTGCAGTCACCGCTGAGCACGTCAAACAAATCAACGGCCCCGCCCCACACGACAAACAACTCCGTCCCGTCCGGTTGTCCACGATAAAGCTCGACTTGCTGCCGGACGTTGGGCCCGAGGGGAAGCCCGCTGTAGTCCGCCAGCCCGAAGCTGGAAGTCGATGCCCCCTGCGCGAAGTTCGTGCCGCCGACGTAGCTCGGGCGCGCCTCAAGTCCGTAATGCCGTGCGAAGACCTCCACCCAGCTCTCGCCGTTTGAAAAGCGACCCTCGAAGTACGGCGCGCCGGGCACAAAGCCGGACTCCTTGAGAATATTGCCCGTGTCGCTCAGGCTGTCGCCGAACACGATCAGCCGCGAAAACGGCCCTGTCGGCGCGGGGATCGTGTCGCATCCCGCGATGCCAAGTGCAAGACAGATCAATATGATTCGCGGCATGTTCATGGCAGGCTCGAAGAAATCTGTCCCCAGCGCTTGAGCTTATTCGATCAAGCCGCCGAATTCGAGCGCCGTGGGTCGCCGCGGCTGCCGGCCACTGCAAAATCGCTCAAGTCGGGATAGAATACCCCGATTGAAAAATCGTCCCCCCAAGTGCCGTTTGAACCGTTGGTTTGCAACTTGCTAAAACCGGCCCTGCACGATCGACCGTCCGGAGGATTGAGGCCATGTCCCTCGAAAAGCGAATCGCCGAAGCGAAAGACAAGCTCGACGCTCATACCCGTGAGATCGTCGCGTGGCATTTTGACCCGAAGACCGGCTGCCCGTTCTGGCTCGACCACGCGAGCAAGCTGTCGTGGGACCCGCGAAAAGAGATCAATTGTTACGCCGACCTGAAGAAGTTCGGCAACTTCCAGGACGAGTGGCTGCGCGGCGGACCGGTCCGGCGCTGGGTGCCCAAGGGTCTGGAGGGAAAGCCCGTCTACGTCTTCGAGACCGGCGGCAGCACCGGCATCCCCAAGAGCCGCGTCAACATCGACGACTTCCGGATCGACTACGAACAGTTCAGCAGCACGCTGTCCGATGAGGCGTTTCCCAAGGGTGCAGACTGGCTCATGCTCGGGCCGAGCGGCCCGCGCAGATTGCGCCTCGCGGTGGAGCACCTCGCCCAGTTCCGCGGCGGCATCAGCTTTTGCGTGGACATGGACCCGCGATGGGTCATCAAGCTGATCAAGAAGCAGCAGATGACCATCATGGAGGACTACAAGAACCACGTCATCGACCAGGGGCTGACCCTGCTGCGAGCGCACGAAAACATTCACTGCATGTTCACCACGCCGAAGCTGCTGGAGGCACTCTGCGAGAAAGTCTCGCTCGTCGATGTCGGCATCAAGGGCGTCTTCTGCGGCGGCACCCAGATGACCCCGCAGTTTCATCGCTTCGCCCGCGAAGAGCTGCTCGAAGGCAAGATCGAGTTTGTGCCCACCTACGGCAACACGCTGATGGGCCTTGCCTGTCACAAGCCGTTCGACCCGGCCGACAACTACGACATCATCTATCACCCGCCGGTGCCGCGCGCGATGGTGGAGATCGTCAGCTTTGAAGATCAGGAGACGGTCGTGCCCTACGGCGAATGGGGCCGCACGCGATTGACCACGCTCACCAGGGAATTCTTCATGCCGCGCTTCATGGAGCGCGACGAGGCCAAGCGAACGCCGCCCTGCGAAAAGTACCCGTGGGACGGCTCCGCCAATGTCCGTCCCTACTCGGGCTTCGCCACCACGGTCGTTGAAGGCGTGTATTGAGCGCGACGCCGGCGCCTAGCGGAGTTGCAGACACCGCCGCACCCGGCCGAGCGTCTTGTCCTTGCCCAGTAGTGCCAGCGTCTCGCCGATTGCGGGGCTGACCGGCCGTCCGGCGACCGCCACGCGCAGCGGCTGGGCCACGTCGCCCATCTTCGCGCTCGTCTTCTCGCAGAAGTCCTTGATGAGCGCGTCGATTCCTTCCGCCGACCACGGAGCCAGCGCCGAAAGCAGCGGGAGGAGCGTCTCCAGCGTGGCGAATCCCCGGTTGTCGTTTTTCGCCAGCACCTTCTTCACAGCGTCCGGTTCGTATTGAACCGACTCATCCGGGGCGAAAAGCACGGCGGCCTTGGACTCCAGATCGCGAAACGTGCGAAATCCCTTGCACGCCGCGAGGACGCGCGCGGCCGTGTCATCATCGAGAACGGCAAGCGGACTGCCGCTGACTTCGGCCCAGTCCCTAAACGCCGCCAGCAATCGCTCCGGGGTCGCCTGTGCCACATAGTCCGTGTTCATGGCCAGCAATTTGTCGCGGTCGAAGCGGCCCGCCGTCTTGTTGATGCCGTCCAGACTGAAGGCGTCGATCATCTCCTGCCGCGTTAGCATCTCGCGATCGTTCTTCGGTGACCAGCCGATCAGCGCCACGAAATTCACCAGCGCCTCGGGCAAATAGCCGGACAAGCGAAAATCGTGCACGTCGATCTCGGGGATCACGACGCCCGCCGTCTCGGCCAGCCGTGTCACCTGCGACATGTCCAGTTCGGTGTCGGCCTTGTCGAGCCACTTATCCAGCGCGGTCGGGCCGCAACCGGCAATCTCGCCGACTTGCTCCTTGGTCCACGCCTTGGACTTGAGCCGCTCCTTCACCGCCGCGCGGACGACCTTGTGCTTGTCGCGCTTCGACATCTTCGTCCCGTCGATGTTGAAGACCAGCGGCAGATGGGCGTACTTTGGCGTCACATAGCCCAGCGCCCGTTGCATGAACACGTGCTTCGGCGTGTTCATCAGATGCTCCTGGGCCCGAAGCACGTGCGTGACCTGCATGAGCGCATCGTCCACCACGACCGCGAAGTGATACGTCGGCCACCCGTTGGACTTCACGATGACCAGGTCCTCGACTTCGCCCGCCCCGAAGCTCACGTCGCCGAGAATCTCGTCGTGTACCGTGATCGGCTCATTGGGCGTCTTAAAGCGAACCACCACCGGCCGGCCCTCTTCGCGGGCGCGATCGGCGTCGGCCTTCGTCGGCAGCGGATCGGGCCTCGGGTAGCGGAACGATGTCTTATTCGCCTCGGCCGCTTTGCGCAGCGCGTCGAGTTCCTCGGGCGTCTCAAACGCGTAATAGGCGTTGCCGTCCGCCAGCAGCTTCGCAACCGCCGCGTCGTAGAAATCGCGCCGCTCGCTTTGGCGATAAGGGCTCACGGGCCCGGCAACGTCCGGTCCCTCGTCGAAGTCCAGCCCCAGCCAGCGCAGGTCGTCGATGAGCTTCTGCTCCGCCCCTTCGATGTTGCGGAGAATGTCCGTATCCTCAATGCGAAGGATGAACGCGCCGCCATGACGACGGCAGTAAAGCCAGTTGAACAGCGCCGTTCGGGCGCCGCCGACGTGAAGGTAGCCGGTCGGAGAAGGTGCGAATCGGGCACGAATCGTGGGTGTGCTGCTCATAGTGAACCATGATCGTGGCCAGACCGCGCTTCGACAAGGAGCAGGGGGGGGCGCAGGCCTGAGGGCATCAACGGTCAGGCGCGACGTCCCTGGCGTCTCTTGCGATAAAGCGACTCCAGAAGGTCCTCAACCGTCGTCTCGTTGAGCAGCGTGTGGATCTGCTCGCGAATCTCCAGCCAGGCGTCGTGTTGTGCGCACGGCTGATTATTGTTGCACGCGGCGAACCCGAGGACGCAGCGCTCGATCCGCTCTGGGCCGTCGACGGCCTCGACAAGCTGCCGCAGCGTGATCCGGTCCGCGTCCCGGGCCAGCGAAAATCCGCCGCCGCGCCCTTTGCTGGATGCAAGAATGTCTGCCCGCACAAGCGACTGAAGAATCTTGCCGAGAAACGACGCCGGCATGTCCGATCGGGCGACGATCTCCCGCAGCAGCACGAACCTGCCCGGCCGTGCGAGTTCCGCGATGATCATCACAGACCGGATGGCGTATTCGCAGCCCGTTGAATAAATCATGATGACGCGGCTTCTTCGACAGGCGGTTCCGGTTCCGGTGCCTCAAATCTCATCACTTGCCGATCCGGCTGCAGGAACGACGCGGCCGGGCCCGACGTCCACGATTCATCATAGCCGGGCACTTCGTCGCCGACGCGGGCCGCATCCTCTCCGGCTTCATAGACGCGGCGGACCATGCGCACCAGCGCGTTGGTCAGGTCATCGTCCGGCTCCTCGCGCGTGACAATCTCGATGTCCACAAGCCCCAGATCGTTCAGCCCGACCGTGCCGCAGCAGTGACATCCAGCCCTGTCGCCTTCGAGAGAAGAAGCACGATACCCAAGCCCCGTGGCGCTGAGCAGTCGAAGCGGGTCGGATTCTGCCTGCAGTCGCGACACATTCTTCGCATCGATCAACAGCCCGGACGCCGGATAGTAGACGCCGATGACCGGAGCGAACTCCGCAAGGGCGGCGTGTGCCTGAAGGTGCGCGCGAAGGACGGCGTCGCGCGTCGTGTCCCCGGTTCGTTCGTAGCCTGCGACAGTCGTGGTGAAGGAAACCTGCGCGGCATGTGTGCCCGCGACAGCCAGTGCATCGGGCCAATCGAAGCTCTGCGCCGCGGCGTCTTCAAGGGTCTGTCGCGGCAGGCTCTGTGCATCGCTGGCGACGTCGAGCCGAATGGGGCCGATCATCAGATGGGCCGGCGAACCTCGCTGTGTGGCCGCCCTCACCTCCGCGCGCCGCTCGCCGCCGCGCCGCAGAGATGCGCAGAGCACCTCCAGCGAGACCTTTAACGAGCTGCCCAATAGCGCGATCGTTGTGTACGTCTGCGGTGGCATCGACGGCTGCTTCGGCATCGCAGGGCTCGGCAATGCCTCCGCCGCTTGCGCCCGGGTCGATGGTGGCGCAGCGGTTTCTGCAACTTGCGGCAGGTCTGACTTTGACAGATCGGACGGCTCCACGCCGGATGTTTCTGAGGGCGCCGGTGAGGTGGCACCTCTCAATCGCAGCGCCGAAAGACCGACGCCGATTACTATTGCCAGCCAGCCGAAGGCGGACACGTGGCCGATCCACCACGCCGCTCCCAGCGCGATGATCGCCGCGCCTTCCAGCACCGGACTTCGCCGACTGCGAACGCTAGCCACCAGCGCATAAAGCGACGACGCGAAGCCAAGCGTGCCCATCACGGCAAACAGACCGAGCCAGATGTTCAAACCGGGGTTTACCATCTATTCCTAATCAGTAACGGAACACCGAGGGTGCGAGGCATTGGGACGCGGCAACGCTCATGCGCCGCTCAAAGCCGACAACTCCGCTGATATCGCCTCGACTTTGGCCTTCGTCAATGACGCCCCCTGAGTCACGTCGCCGGGCGGCTCCCGGGTCAGAATGTAGAACTTGATCTTCGGCTCGGTCCCGCTCGGCCGGGCGATCACCTTCGTGCCGTCCGAGAGTGTCAGAACGATGACATCGCTCGACGGCAGTTCGTAGCGGCCCGCCACCGCGCCCGATGCCACGTCCCGGATGTCGCCCGTCGTCAGGTCGCCGATCTGCGCGACAGCGACGCCCGCCAACGTTCGCGGCGGCTTTGCCCGCATCGACTGCATCATCGACTTGATCCGCGCCGCCCCGTCCGCCCCCGGCAGCGTCAGGCTCTTGGCCCCCTCCCGGAAGTAGCCATATTTCGTGAAGAGCTTGCCCAGCAGACCGTGGAGCGTCGTCCCCTCGGCGGCTGCAAACGCGGCGGCCTCGGCGATGAACGCTGCGCTCGTGACCGCGTCCTTGTCGCGCACGAAGTCGCAAGGCATATAGCCGTAGCTCTCCTCCGCGCCGAAAATGTATTTCTTCGATGGCGACCCCGCCCGACCCGCCTCCTCGTACAGCCGAATCCGCTCGCCGATCCACTTGAAGCCCGTCAGCACCTCGACGACCTCCGCGCCGTACGATCGGGCAATCTCCTTCATCAAGTCGCCGCTCACGATCGTCGTCAGCACGACGCCGCCGGCGGGAAATCGGCCGCTCCGCTTGAGCTGCTCGCAGATGTAATACGTCAACAGGGCGGATATCTGGTTACCAGTCAGCAGCTCGAATTCTCCGCCATCACCTCGCACCGCAATGCCCACTCGATCGGCGTCCGGATCGCTCGCGATGACAAGATCAGCGCCCTCCTTCTTTGCCAGGTCAATCGCCATGGCTAGCGCCGGGCCCTCCTCCGGATTTGGCGACTTCACCGTCGGAAAGTTGCCGTCGGGAATCGACTGCTTCGGCTCCTCCATGACATGCGCGAACCCGCGCCGCCGCAGGGCCTCGGGGATCAGCGTGCCGCCGGTGCCGTGCAGCGGCGTGAAGACGATCTTGAGCTTCTTACCCTGTTCCCGGCAGATGTCCGGAGCCAGGCAGGACTCGTCCACGAGTGCCAGGAAGGCGTCATCCATCTCGCGGCCGATGCGATGCAGCAGCCCCTGCGCCGTCGCGTCGGCCTCCGTCATCTCGCGGATGTTTGCATAGGCCCCGACGCCGCGCACCTCGGAAATGATGTTCGTATCGTGCGGCGGCGTGACTTGCCCGCCGTCGTTCCAATAGGCCTTAAGGCCGTTGTATTCCGGCGGGTTGTGACTCGCGGTGATCATGACCCCGGCGGTGCAGCCCAATTGCCTTACGGCAAAAGATAGCTCCGGCGTCGGGCGCAGCGCGCTGAACAGATGCGCCGTCACGCCGTTGGCCGCCAGCACCGTCGCGACGCGCATCGCGAAAACGTCGCTCATGCGCCGGCTGTCGTGGGCGATCGCCACGCCGGCCTTCTTCGCCGCCGCGCCCTGTTTGGCAATGTAGTTCGCCAGCCCCTGCGCAGCCGCGCCGACCGTATAGATGTTCATCCGGTTCGGCCCCGCGCCGAGGATGCCGCGGATACCGCCGGTGCCGAATTCCAGGTCGCGGTAAAATCGATCGGTCAGCTCGCGTTCGTTCCCGGCGGAAATAAGCGCGCGGATTTCGTCTTTGTCCCCCGTGGCGATCGCCGGATCGGCGAGCCAGTTATCCACCGCGGTCTTGATCGCTGCGTCCATCCTGTGCGGGCCCCTTATCTTGTGGGATCGTTCGATTCAGGCGTCAGGCCCTGACTCTAACGCAGCCGCTGAAATGGATGAAGCGCACGGCCTCCCTTGCCGCCAAGGCCGTCGGGATTAGAATAGTTGAAGTGCCCATCCCGTTACCCCAGGATGGGTTGCCATTCGAAAAGAGGGCGATTAGCTCAGTTGGTCAGAGCGCACGGATCACACCCGTGAGGTCACAGGTTCGACCCCTGTATCGCCCAGTCTCCCACGCATCATCCGCATGTCGGACTCGCCGCCAATCGATGCCGAGACCCGCAAAGCATGTAGAATGGCTGCCAGGCCATCCAGCCGCAAAATAGAACACGCACCGGTTAGCAGGAGATTGCACCCCAGATGGGCGACGAAGCTTACAAAATTATCTACTCAATGGTCGGCGTCTCCAAGCGCCACGACAAAAAGCAGATCCTCAAGGACATCTATCTCTCGTACTTCTACGGTGCGAAGATCGGCGTCCTCGGTCTCAACGGCGCCGGCAAGAGCACCCTCCTCCGCATCCTCGCCGGCATCGACAAGGACTACGAAGGTCAGATTTCGCTGCAGCCCGGCTACACCGTCGGCTTCCTCGAACAGGAGCCGAAGCTCGACGATTCCATGACCGTTCGCCAGGTCGTCGAGCAGGGCATGCAACAGGCGATGGACCTCCTCAAGGAATACGAGCAGATCAACGAGCGGCTCTGCGAGGAAATGTCGGAAGACGACATGACCAAATTGCTCGAGCGCCAGGGGCAGGTCCACGAGCAGCTCGACGCCATCAATGCCTGGGAGATCGACGCCCAACTCGAGATGGCCATGGACGCCCTGCGATGCCCCGAAGGTGATCGCCTCGTCAAAGTTCTCTCCGGCGGCGAGCGGCGCCGCGTCGCGCTGTGTCGGCTCCTTCTGCAGAAGCCCGACGTCCTCCTGCTCGACGAGCCGACCAACCATCTCGACGCCGAGACCGTCGCGTGGCTCGAACAGCATCTCAAGCGCTACGAAGGCACTATCATCGCCGTCACCCACGATCGCTATTTCCTCGACAACGTGGCCGGCTGGATTCTCGAGCTCGACCGCGGCCAGGGCATTCCGTGGAAGGGCAATTACTCTTCCTGGCTGGAGCA
>CAZCGF010000037.1:9710-26075 GCA_964498115.1 uncultured Planctomycetaceae bacterium
AAGGCCTTCGGTCGGCAGATTCTCCTGTCGGACGTGAGTTTCTCGATCCCCGCCGGCGCCATCGTCGGCATCATCGGCGCCAACGGCACCGGCAAGACGACGCTCTTCCGCATGATTACGGGCCAGGAAAAGCCCGACGCAGGGACGATCCGCGTTGGTGAAAGCGTCAAGCTCACCTACGTCGAGCAGAGCCGCGAGACGCTCAAGGAGACCGACACCGTCTGGCAGGCCATTACCGGCGGCCGCGAGCACATGCAGATCGGCAACGCATCCGTCAGCAGCCGCGTCTATGTCACGCGCTACGGTTTCACCGGGCAGGATCAGCAGCAGCAGGTGGGCACGCTCTCCGGCGGCGAGCGCAACCGCGTCCATCTGGCCCGCATGCTCACCCAGGGCGCCAACGTCATCATGCTCGACGAGCCGACCAACGACCTGGACGTAAACGTCATGCGTGCCTTGGAGGAGGCGATCGAGAACTTCGCCGGTTGTGCCCTCGTCATCAGCCACGACCGCTGGTTCCTCGATCGCGTGGCGACTCACATTCTCGCCTTCGAAGGCGAAAGCACCGTGCGTTGGTTCGACGGCAACTACTCCGCCTACGAGGCCGACCGCAAGACCCGCCTCGGCGTCGCCGCCGACCAGCCGCACCGGGTGAAGTATCGTGAACTGACCATGGGCTGACCTGCCGGACAGCGTCGCGAAATTACGGCACGAGCAGAGGCAGGAACAAGTCCAGATCGTCCTCCGTCACCAGCCCGTCGGCATCCAGATCACCGTTGAGATAATTGCACCCGGGGTACTCGGCCTCGTACGCGTTGCGATCCATCATCGCCAGGATGAACCCGGCGATGTCCAGACCATTCACGTCGCCGTCGCAGTTCATGTCGCCCGGCACAACGGGGGCCGGCGGCGGTTCGACGACAACCATTCCCTCTGCACCGGGCGTCAGCGACGTCGTGCCAAATGTGATGCCGCCCATCGTGATGCTGTACGCGGGATCGAAGTAAACTTCGAGCCGATCACCCGCGAACAGGATTTGCCCACCATTGTTGGGCGCTTGCGGCGCGAGCCGCTGGAATAGCGCCTGGCAAATAATGGGGCCGTCCGTCTGGAAGTTCAGCTCCTGCGCGCTTACCTGCACCGTCAACTCGCCGACGTCCGTAACGATACCCGCCGTAAAGATTGCCGGCTGACCGTTTCGGTCGAATGGTTCAAAGAAGCCCGGAAAGGCCACATGCCCCTCGGACGGATTCCAAACGAATAGCTCGTCCTTGCGCTCGCCTGTGCCCTGATCGACCATCCGAATCTGCGTGCCCGGCGGCACAGCGCCGATGCCGCAGGACGTCGGGTCGCCGGTCGGCGCCGGTATAAAGCCCGCGCCGCTGAGTGACTCCGCGACCCGGTCGCACTTCTGCGTCGCCGTCGTCACCACGAGTGGGTCGATCACCGTCTCCACGGACAGTACCAAACCGTCGGGATATTGAAACGTCATGTCCAGCGCGCGAGGTACCAGATTCGTCGGCGTATCAACGCCGAACAAAACGCCTGGCGGCGGCGGCATCTCAACCGCGCCCATGCAGCCCTGGCTCGTCGACGTCGTACCGAAAATGATGCCGCCCTGACTCACGGTGTACGCTGGGTCGAAATAGACTTCGAGTCGATCGCCCGCGAAGTTGATGGACCCGCCGTAAAGAGGAGCTCGCGGGGCGAGACGCTGAAACAGCGCCTGACAGATGATCGGCCCGTCAGTCTGAAAGTTGAGCTCCGCCGCCGAGACCTGCACCGTCACTTCCCCGACGTCCGTGACGATTCCAGCGGTGAAAACAGCCGGCTGCCCCATGGCGGCAAACGGATTGAAGAGTCCCTCGAACGACACCGTACTTGTAATCGCGTCCGGCGATTTGATCATGTCCGACCTCTCGCCCGTCCCGCCGGTCTCAAAGGAGACTTCCTTGAGATTCGGCCCGCCGTCGATTTTGACTTCGCCAACCGCCAGTGGCTGCGCACTGATGCCCGCGTCGGTAAGCGCCGTCGCGATCGCGGCCGCCTTGGCCCCTGGTGACGCGTGCGCCACGGGGTCGATGCCGACCGGCACAATGCGAGACGAACCGTCCTGATAGTCGAGCTTGACGGTGACCGCCTGCGCGAAGTTGCTCGTGGGCGGTGACACACGCAGCGTCACCACGGCGCTATGTGCCGCGGAAACCAGCAGGGCCAGAGTTGAGATACCGATCGAAAATGTGCGGGTCACGGACATGGCTTGCCTCCATTTCGAGCCCTCTCTGCAACAGCAGAGTGGCGCTCATAGAGGAGGCCAGCGACGGTCCCGAAGGACTTGGGCGAACAATTTCGGAGTGGTCTATTTCAGGGGGGCGAATCGCCGGATCAGCAGTTCCGCCGTGGCGATGCCGTCCGCCGCCGCCGACATGATCCCCCCGGCATATCCAGCCCCCTCGCCGATGGGATAAAGCCCGGCTGCCGAGACGCTTTCCCGCGTTTCGGTGTCTCGCAGAATGCGAATAGGGGCTGACGCCCGGGTCTCAGGCCCGGTCACCATCGCCTCCGGCCCTGCAAACCCCGGCATCCTGCGGTCGAGGTCCGCCAGGGCCCGCTTGATGGCATCGGTGGCGAACGACGGGAGGATGTCCCGGATGGCCGACCACCGCCCGCCAAGCGGATAACTGGTCTCCAGTTTTCCGTCGGATGCTCGGTCAGCCAGGAAATCGGTCGCCCGCTGGGCAGGAACCTGATAGGTCTCGCCGGTCAGTTCAAACGCCGCGCGCTCCCACTTGTGAATGAAGTCGATGCCCGCCAGCGGATCGTTGCCGAACTCCTCCGTCGGAACCGTGAGCACGAGCCCGCTGTTGGCGAACGGCTTCGACCGATTGACCCCTGATGCCCCATTGGTGGCGATGATCCCTGCGGATTCGTTGGTCGGCAGAATGACCCCGCCGGGACACATGCAGAAGCTGTACACATCCCCGCGCGAAGTCGCCGCCCCCTTGGCCACGAGATGATACTCCGCCGGGGGCAATCGCCGATGTCCGCACGACGATCCGTATTGCCAGCGATCGACCAGTGCCTGTGGATGCTCGACGCGCACCCCGATCTGAAACGGCTTCGCGACGATCGTCACCCCTGACGCGATCAACATGCGCACCGTGTCGTGTGCCGAGTGACCGATCCCCATCAGCAGCGGGCCGGGCGTGATCGTCTCGCCACCGACGCGAATCGACTTCAGCGCGCCGTCCACGATATCCACATGATCGAGCCGCGCGCCGAATCGCACCTCGCCCCCCAGCGACTCAATCGTCCGGCGGATGCGCCAGCACAATGTCGGTATCCAGTCGCTGCCCAGGTGCGGACGACTGTCCACGAGGATATCCGGCTTGCCGCCGTGATCGACAAATGTCTGCAGGATGTCGCGCATCCGCGGATCGTTCACCCGCGTGTAGAGCTTGCCGTCGCTGTAGGCCCCGGCCCCGCCCTCGCCATAGAGCAGGTTGCTCTCCGGATCGAAATCGTGCTCGCGGTAAAACCGCTGAAGGATGTCGCGATGACGGATCTTCACCCCCTGGCCGCGCTCCAGAACAATCGGCCGCAGCCCGTGCCGCGCCAGCCACAGCGCCGCGAACATCCCCGCCGGGCCGAATCCGACGACAATCGGCCGATGGGCAAGTAGCTCTCCGCCGTTTTCCAGCGGTTGCCTCGCCTCGCCCGTCAGCATGGCCACATCGGCGCGATTCAGCCGGCGCAGCACATTCCGCTCATCACGCGGACCGCCCGCAAGCGATACCTCAATGCTGTATACAAATGAAACGCGATCCTTGAATCGGGCGTCAATCGCCCGTCGAACGATGCTGTGTCCCCGGATATCGTCCGGCGCGACGCGCAGCCGCCTGGCGACTTTTTGGAGCAGCTCCTCCTCAGGCGCGTCGATCGACAGGGCGAGATTTCTGACAAGCAGGGTCACGCAGACATTGTAGAGGCGAAGGGGCCGTGCGCATCGTACGGCAAAAAAGAGATGGCCCGCGACGCGAAGTCACGGGCCATCAAAGTTTCTGTTGCCGTTGGATGGCGACTGTTGCGGGCGCTAGTTGCCGCCGCCGCCGCCGCCGCCAAGACCGCCGCCCTGATCGTCCTGCGGCTGATCCGGCGCCGTTCCGCCGGGCAGGCCGACGGGAATATCTGTGTAGATATCACCGGTGCCGCATCCGAATGGGACGGTGCAGGATGGGTCTGTGCCGAAATCGGGAATCGTCAGGTACGGAAACAACGCGTTGATCTGATCCGCCGGCGTGCAGAACGTGAGAAGCGTTCCGCAAACGTTGATCGATGCCAACGTGTTGAAGCAGCCGTTGTCAAAGACGGCGCCTCCAGCCAGGACGGCACTGATGGTCATTCCGATCTTCTTGATCCGCTTGTGATTCTTCATGTTCGCTCTCATCTGCATTCGCTCTCTTTTCCTCGTGGGTCCGCGAGGAACATATGCTCTCTTTATCAAGCAAGCCTCGGGGGCTGCCGGACAGTCTTCGGGAATTCTCCTCAATCAACCGCCGTCGCCGCCCGCGTTCTGTTGCAATGCGTCGGCAGGGCAGAAGAATACGAGATCATCTTCCGTGTTGAACACCTCGCCCTGCGGGATGCCGTTTTCGTCCACAAAAAAGTAATTCGGCGTCCCGCACACCCCCGGGAATCCAAGGTCCGTCAGGACCGTCCCCGTCGGGAATGATGCAAAGAGGGTGCTGATGCCGCCTGAGATGCAGGTCCCGAACTGCAGGACATATGCGCCGCTGCAGACGGCAATCACGAACTTAACGACTCGTAGTTTGCGCTTCATTTTTTTAATCTCTCAATTCCCCAGGCAGGTTTCTTCGGGCGGGGGTGTTGCTGATCAACCGGTGGCTCGCTCAGGAACACGATTGATTAACTTATAGTACCCCGCTCGCCGGGGCGTTTCAAGAGTCTCCGATCCCGCCCTGACCCGACGCCCCCGCGCGGCCTCAGGCGCATCTCATACAGGCCCTCAGTACTCGGACCCAGATTCCAGCAAGGCCGCGCGGGCGTCCCCTTGCAACGCCGTTTACCAGGGACGCAATTGCCGCTTCAGTCCGCACTTAGCCGTGCAACGAATCGGCTGAATCGTCACGACCCTCACGACCCCACCCGCCCGATAGGGCCCCACACGTTTCACAAACGGGACCCGGAATTAGAGGACCGCCGCGTCGCTTGCCTCACCGCCACACCGACGGCGCACCCGGTGCCAAAAATGATCCTCCAACGGCAGCGGCCCGTCGCCGCACCGCCGTCGGAGGACAATCTCATGACTGTAGGGCTCATCGTCTTCGTACTGTTCGCGGCGCCGTCCTCGCGCGACGCCGCTCCAATCTCCGGCGAAAGTCTCTCGCCTGCCGTCAGGCCCGTCGCCAACCATGACCCGCTCACAAAATCCCGCCGGCACTCCGCCACGGGCATCGAGCATGAAGGCCCTCTGCCGCTCACCCAACTGCCCGTCGTGGTCGTCTCCAAAGACTGTCCGACGCGCGAGGAATCCGCGGTCGTCGCTCTGTGGGAAGACGGCCGCATCAGCATGACGGTCACCGCCGATACCGGCGTCGCCCGCTCCTTCGACGTTTGCAAAGGAATCAAAGAGCTTCTCGGCCGCGTCTTCGACATGGCCTACGAGCAGAAGTCCGGCGATGCGATCATCACCTGCTACGACGCGGACAGCCGAAAGCTCGTCTGTCGCGTCTTCGATGGCGCGTCCGTCGAGAAAACCCGATCCATTCGCCTGCCGGTCGCCATGCGCGTCGGATACCTCGCCATGCGGGCCCGGCCGAATTCGGACGACATCGTGCTCATGGTCTCAGGCGTTGCGTCGGACGGAAAGATGCATCTTTATTCAAACGAGTGGAATGGTGACCGCTGGGCCGACTGGCAGATCATCAGCGCCGACCTCGCGCGCGACGAATCGAAACAGCCCGCCGCCGAATGGAGCGCGCCCCCGCAAGACGCGAAGCCCGACGCACCGCGAAAATGAACTAAATCAGTCTCAGCGGCCCGCGCCGATCATCCGGGAAATGGTCTCGCTGCTCACCGGCGAAATCAGGCCCTTTTCGGTAATGATCCCCGCGATCAGCGCTGCCGGCGTCACGTCGAAGGCCGGCGTGTAGCACGGCACGTCGGTCGGCGCAATGGCGTGGCCCCCAATGGCCCGAACCTCGGCCGGATCGCGGTACTCAATCGGAATCGCCGACCCATCTGAAATGGTCAGATCAAAAGTAGAACTCGGCGCCGCGACATAAAACGGTATGCCGTGTGCTTTCGCCAGCACCGCGACGCCATACGTGCCGATCTTGTTGGCCGTGTCGCCGTTCGCCGCGATCCGATCCGCCCCCGTTACCACGACGTTGACCTTCTTCTCGCGCATGACCACCGCCGCCATGTTGTCGCAGATGACCGTCGCGTCGATGCCGCCGCGCATCAACTCCCAGACGGTCAGTCGCGAGCCCTGCAGGAGCGGCCGCGTCTCATCGGCATAGGCCTTGAATTTCCGCCCCTTCTCGTGCGCGGCATACATCACCGCCAGCGCCGTGCCATATTCGCTCGTCGCCAGCGCGCCGGCATTGCAGTGCGTCAGCACCCCGCCGCCCTCTGGTATGAGGTGCTGCCCGTGCGCCCCGATCGCCCGGCACATCGCCGCGTCCTCATCGCGAATCGCGTGCGCCTCGGCCAGTAGTGCCGCCCGCGCCTCCGCCCACTTCGCGCCGCCCAGCGCGTCCGCCTTGCGCTGCATCCGATCCAGCGCCCAGAACAGATTCACCGCCGTCGGCCGGCTCGTTGCCAGATATTCGCACGTCTTCGCCAGCGCCCCTCGCCACGTCGCATCGCTCGGCCCCGCTTCATCGAGCCCGACGATCACCCCGTACGCCGCCGCCACCCCGATCGCCGGCGCACCGCGCACCTTGAGCTGCTTGATCGCATCCCAAACCTCGGCCGACGTGCGACAGGCAATCGTGATGAACTCGCTCGGCAGCTTCGTCTGGTCGATCATCCCCAGCGCCCCGCGCGGAGCGATCGAGTCATCCCACCAGACAGGACGCAATGGTGTTTGAGAGGGTTGCCCTAGCATTCCGCCATCAACTCGACTTCCACCGCCGCGTTCATCGGCAGTTCGCTCGCCCCCACGGCCGCGCGGACATGCTTGCCCGCCTCACCGAAGATCTGCACCATCATGTCACTCGCCCCGTTGGCCACCTTCGGCTGGTCGAAAAAGCCCGGCGCGCTGTTCACGAAGACCGCCAGCCGCACAATTCGCTTGATGTTGTCGATGCCCCCGAGCGCATGCGCCGCGATGCCCAGGGCGTTGAGCCCCGCCGTCCGCGCCGCCGCGTTGGCCTGCTCCAGCGTCACGTCCTGGCCCACCTTGCCGGTGCAGGTCAGCTTGCCTTCGACAAATGGAAGCTGCCCGCTGACCAGCACGAGATTGCCCGTGCGGATGCCGGGAATGTACGAGCCGATCGGCGCGACAAACGGCGGTAGCGTGAGCTTCAGTTCGGCCAGCTTCTCCGACGGCTTCATGATGACTGCTCCTCATCCTGGGCTTCCGCCGTGCTCTCGTCCTGCTTCAGGATCGCGTCGATGTCCACGTCCGTCTTGATCTTGTCCAGTTCCGCGAACGATTCCTCATCGTCAAGCTCGATGCCGTCCAGCTCGTCGCCGGCATCGGCATCAACCGTCGCATCGGCCGCGATATCGTCCGCTGTCTCAACCGTCGGCCCCAGCACCGCCTCGCGAATCGCCGGCTCCCACTCCGCCCCGATGGTGATCGGTTCCGTGGAAAGCAGAATGACGCGGATTGGTCCCAACACCGCCTCCTGAACGATCCGAACGCGCTGCTGCCGCATCAGCTCCAACAGGGCGAGAAACAGACCGATCATCTCCGCCCGCGTGCGCCCGATGAAGACGTGCTCAAAACCAAGCTCGCCTCCCTCGCGCTCCAGCCGATCGAGAATGTCCGTCGCGTGCAGCGCGATCGGCGTGTCATCGAAGACGACATCGTGCGTCGCCGCCCCGGCGCCGATCGACGCCATCAGCTTGTTAAAGACAGCGACGAGATCCCAGATCTGCACATCGTCCAGATCGATCTCGCTCGGTCCCGCCGCCTTCGGCTTCGCCGGCGTCCGCGGCCACATCTGAGCCTGCGAATCCGCCGCCGCTCCCAGCTCCAGCGAAGCATCCTTGAATTTCTTATATTCCAGAAGCTGCCGAACCAGCTCCAGCCGCGGATCGGAAAAGTCCTCTTCCGCCTCCTCCGTCGCCGGCGGACGCGGCAGAAGCATCCGGCTCTTGATCTCCATCAGCGTCGCCGCCATCACGAGGAAGTCGCCCGCCACGTTCGGATCGATCGACGCCAGCGTCTCCACGTAACGGCAATACTGCTCCGTCACCCGCGCGATCGGGATGTCGTAAAGATCCACCTCGTCCCGCCGGATCAGATAAAGCAGCAAATCCAACGGGCCGTTATAGACGTCTGTTTGAACGGAATAGTCGGTCATGGTCACGGTCGCATCCTTGCGCGGGAACCACCGCCCCGCCGAATCGCCAATTATGAGTGGTCAGCCGCGAAAGGGAAACCCCGCCGGTTCTCTCCGCCATGACTTGATTCGCCCCCGCCCTTTGCATACGCTGGATTCATCGCGGAAAGGCCGCGTCTCGTGTCCGCGGGAAGGGCTCAGCCCACCTTCGAACGCTGCAATTTTCTCGACCTTTTCCTGCCGGCGGGAGCGATGGCTTCTTTGCGGACAACCGGCGCAACGGAAAGGGTTTTGTCTCATGTCCGCGCGATCCGATCGTCCTCGCAAGCGCCTGCCCGTCAACCCGTCACTCGAACACCTCAGGAAGCAGGCCAAGCGCCTCTCAAAAAGCCGGCCCGATCTCTCGCTCCAGCAGGCCCAGCACCAGCTCGCCCTCGACTACGGCTGCGCCAACTGGACCGAGATGTCCCGCGTCGTTGACACCATGAGCCGCGGCGCGACCGAGGCGACTTCCGGCAAGCACGACATGGAGCCTCTCCCCGCCGCCGCCAACCGCAATGATCTCGACGCCGTGCGGCGCATCCTCTCCGACGGCCCCTTCACCCGGCACGATCTAGACCTGGCCCTCGCTCGGGCAGTCCTTCGTTTCAACGAACGCAAAGCCATCGCCGAGGCATTGATCGACGCCGGCGCCGACCCGGACGGCCAGTACGGCGCGAACTACGGCCCGATCGTCTTCGTCACCGGCGAGTGCCTCGACCCCGACGGTCTCCAGTTCCTGATCGACCACGGCGCCGACGTGACCTTTCCCCCCGTGGACACCAAGTACGGCGGCGCGACACCGATGAGCTACGTCCTCGGCGCATACATTCGCGGGGCCAACCAGCGCAAGCACCGCTGCATCGACATCCTCCTCAAACACGGCGCCGCCGTCCCCTCCGAAGTCACCGAGCCGATGCTGGCCATCCATCGGGGCGACGCCGCCGCACTCGCAGGTTGCATCGATCGCGACCCGTCCCTCCTCGCCCGGAGATTCCCCGACATGCCCTACGGCAACATCGACCTGCGCGGCGCAGGCCTGCTCCATCTGGCGACCGAGTTCGGCGAGATCGAATGTCTCGATGTCTTGCTCGATCGCGGGGCCGACGTGAACCTCCGCGCGAAAGTCATCGACCACATCGGCGGCCAGACGCCCATCTTCCACGCCATCGCGACAATCAATGGGGCGGGCATCCCGACGCTGGAGCATCTCGTGCGCCGCGCCGGCAGTCAGATCGACATGTCCGTCCGCGCCACGTTTCGTCTGTTCGGCGAAGTGTTCGGCGACGCCGTCACCCCGCTCGAATACGCCCAGCGGTCATCCGCCCCCGAAGTCCCCGACTGGCGCCGCGCCGGCGAGCGAGAACTCATAATCCTAAGAAAGCTTGATTCGTGAATTGAATGCGGGTGATGAGACCTATCTACGGGCACTCACCCTGCAGAAGCTCGCTCAACATCCACTCAATATCCAGCCCGTTGATCTCCATATCGCCGTTAAGATCGGCTGATGAACTCGAACATTGCAAAGGATCGGGGCTTTCGCCGGCCTCCTCTGATCCATCGTTCTGAGGCAGACCCAGCAGGGCCGCGATGAACGGTTCGACATCCTGCAGGTTCAGCCCGCCGTCGCAGTTCATGTCGCCCCTTGCCGCGGGCGCGCCCTTGAAGATCGTAAAGCAATCCTGCACGGCCCCGGTCGACCCGAGGAATTTCGCCTCCAGACGCCCGCCGTCGATATCCAGCACGACCGAGCCAAGCGCGCTCATCGAAATAAACATCGCCGGGTGATTGAATGACCCGCCCGTCGCTTCGCTCGAGCTGCCCGCGACGACATAGACGGTTCCCTCGTGTCCGCTCGGCCGTGCGGTCGGCTTGACGTATCCGCCGTCGCCAAGGAATCGACCGTTTCCGCCGTTAATCACCATCGACGGAACGAGCGTGTTCGACGTTCCGTAATGTCCATCCAGAAGATACGAACGCTCATAGGAATGACTGTGGCCCGTCATGACCAGATCGACCCCGCCCGCCTCAAGAATCGGCAGCGCGTTTTCCCGCATATCTCTCATCCGGCCGCCGCTGTCCGACGCGTTGTCGGAATCGTGGCCGCCCTTCGAATAAGGCGGGTGATGCCAGAACGCGATGATCCATGTCTTGTCTGCGGACGCCAGGTCCTGTGTCAGCCAGGTCAGCATCGCTTCGGTCGGCGCGCGCGGGCTGTCGTCGGAATCCAGCACGATAAAGTGAATGTCGCCATGGTCGAACGAATAGTAGGCCTCCGTCCCCGACGGCGTACCGCCGCTCTCCCCGTTCTTTGGCAGCGTGAAAATGTCAAAATAGACGCCCGACAAAGTGGGAGAGTCCGCGCTGTGCGTGTCGTGGTTCCCGAGCGCAGGCCAGAGCACCGACTTTCGAAGCAGCGTGTGGTACACGTTGAACACCGCCGACTGATACTGTCCGTCGGTTCCGTCAAGATAGGCGTTGTCCCCCAGCATGATCCACAAGTCTGTATGCGTCTGCTCGGTAAAGGCGTAGTACGCATCCCGAACGGCCAATTGACCGCTATTGGCTCTTCCCGAGTCGCCGAGCACCCAGACGCGAGTTGGCTTGGGCGCGCCGGCCGCCGGCGGCGTTACGAAAAAGTGATCCAGCGTATTGCCCGCCTGAATCCCCGAGGTCGATCCGACCGTGTAAAAATATTTCTTGTCGGGCATCATCCCCGTCATCGTCACTTCATGCTCGGTCGTCGCGCCGGGCTTCTGAAATGTCCACGTGAAATTGCCCAGCGTCGTCCCGCACTGCACCAGGCTGTCCGTCGGCACGCTTGTTCGCCAGCGAACCACCATCGAAGTCGGCGAAGCGCACTGAAGATAGGGTCCGCGCGTCACCGTCGGATTGACCAGCGGCGTGGCAGCCAGGGACAAATCAAAGCTGAGATCGGAACTGGCCGGGTCCGACTGGTGAATCTCCGCTGCGACGACGTTCGGCCCAGCCACCAGCAACGACGAGGGCACCAGCGTCTGAACGAAGCGACTCTCCAGCTCATACCCGACGACCTGATTCGCCGGAGTGTTGTACTGCACGTTTCCTTCCGGCAGCCCGTCACGAAACACCTCGGTGCCATTCAGATAAACGACGGCCCCGTCATCGCGCAGAACGGACAACGTGAGATTCGTCCCGAAGTCGAGAGGATTCGATACATTAATGACCCGTCTGAAGTAGGTCGTGATGTGTTTGTTCGACGCGCTGGGTCCGTAGCTGACGACGGTTGCCTCATCGCCGTCGCCATAGCCCAGTTGCGCCGCGCCGCTGGGCCATCCGGAGTCATCAAATGAGGTCCCACGCCAGGTTGTCCCCTGATTGCTCCCGTTGTCCAGATACCGCCATGTTGACCCCGCGTTCACAAGATCGGGAGAGGTCGTCTGCCCGACGAGCTGAAGATCGAAGCTGATATCCGAACTCTGCGCGTCCGACTGGTGAATCTCCACGGCGAGCACGTTCATCCCGTTCAGAAGGGGGCCGAGCGGCACGATCGCCGAATACCAGGTGGATTCATCGCTCCCGCTCACCACCGACGACGCGGGCGTCGTGTATGACGCAATGCCCGTTGGCATGTTCGATCGAAAAATGACGGCCCCGTTCAGATAGACGATCGCGCCGTCGTCCCTCAGAAGTAAGACTTGCAACCCCGAAAAGATGGACCGGTCGTCGACAGTAAAGCTCCGGCGAAAATACGTGGTGATGTACTTGTTGGACGGATCAGGGCCGTAACTGACCACCGTCTCCTCGTCCCCGTCGCCGTAACCAAGCTGCGCTGTGCCGATAGCCCAGTCACTGTCGTTGAAAAAGGGCGAGCGCCAGATGGTTCCCAGATTGCTGCCGTCGTCCTTGTATTTCCAATCCTCTCCCGCCCGGCTCAGGAAGACGTCCGCGCAACGCGCAGCATCCGCGCCGGCGAGAATCACCAGACTTCCAATCAGGCAGACGGATTTCGACCGCATCCCCGAATCTCTCTTAACATCTTCTTAATTGAGACCCTCGGCCCCGAAATTAACGAGCATTGTCAGGAACAAATCGCCTGTTCCAACGGCCACGGACGCAATGACCCGCAGGGCTCTTTTTGATTGTAACGAATCGGCGGTGGCCAGGGTAAATCGTTTAGCTGACAAAAAAGGGCATTTCCCAAAAAAAGGACCGCAGAAAAAGGGAGGGTGTGACTACTTCAGGGCAGAAACGATCCCACAGGCCGCCCGAACCGCGTCCATGACCTCCATCGCCACCGCCCGGGCCTTCCTTCCGGCTTCCGCCAGTACCCCCTCGACATAGTTAGGGTCCGAAGCCAGTTTCTTCCGCCGCTCCCGCGCCGGGCCGAACCGCTCCTCATAAAGCTCCGCCAGCCGCTTCTTGGCATCGCCGTAGCCCATGCCCCCGGCGCGATACTTCGCCGCCCACTCCGCCGTCTCTTCCTTGCTCGCAAACAACTTCAACAGCGCAAACACATTGCACGTCTCAGGGTCCTTCGGATCGGCCACCGGTGTGCTGTCCGTCTTCAAGCCCATGATCTTCTTCTTCGCAGGGCCCGGCTCCTCGAAGATCTCGATCGTGTTGCCGTAGCTCTTGCTCATCTTCTCGCCGTCCACCCCCGGCACGATCGCCGCCTCATTGAGCATCGCCTTCGGCAGGACAAACACCTCACAATTGAACGTGTTGTGAAAATACCCCGCCATGTCGGCCGTCATCTCAATGTGCTGCACCTGGTCCTTACCCACCGGCACGGCATGACTGCGATAAATCAATATGTCCGCCGCCTGAAGGATCGGATACGAAAACAGCCCCATGCTCGCCGACAGTCCCTTGGCGACCTTGTCCTTATAGCTGACCGCCCGCTCCAGCAGCCCCTTGCCCGTCACCGTCGACAAAATCCACGACAACTCGCACACCTCCGGCACGTCGCTCTGACGAAACAGAAGCGCCTTGCTCGGATCAAATCCCAGCGCCAGATAGTCGATCGCCACGTCCCGCGTGTAATCGGCCAGCACCTTCGGGTCCTGGATCGTCGTCAACGCGTGATAGTTGGCGATGAAAATGAAGCACTCGTGCTTCTCCTGATTCTCGATGTGCTGCCGCATTGCCCCGAAGTAGTTGCCGAGGTGCAGCTTGCCGGATGGTTGTACGCCGGAGAGTAGTCGCATGGGTCATCTTGCCTGTGTTGCCGGTGAACCGTTGATCAGCCGATACAATAGCGGTTCATGCACGCCCCCGTCCACATTCACATCGCCGGCCTCGGTATCGAACTCCACGATGCCGACTCGGCCCTCGCCGATCTGCAGGGCCTGTACGCCGAATTCAACCAGCGATCCGACGCCTACAAATCCGCCGCCGCCAACCCCCACCTCTGCAAGGCCGGATGCAGCCATTGCTGCAAACGCGGCGCCTTCTTCGGCGTCACCCTCGCCGAGGCCGTCGCCTGGTCCGCCGCCGTCGAAGCGCTCCCTGCGGAATTGAGAATCCCCGCCCACCGCGCCGCCCATGCCCTCATCGTCGAACAAGCCCGACTCTTCGCGGACAATGTCTCACCATCCGACATTCCCGGTCAGCGGGAGGAAGCGTCTTTCTCAGCCCGCATCTCCCGGCTCAACCGCGACCTCGGCCCCGCCTGCCCGCTTCTGGCCGACGATCTTTGTTCCGTCTACGACGCCCGCCCGATGCTCTGCCGCGCCTACGGCTTCCCCGTCGACGCCTATGCCGTCAAGTCCGACGCCGCCATCGTCTTCCGCAGCCTCTGCCAACTTTACGACGGACTGTCCCTCGCCGACTACGTCCGCGCCGAAGATCTCAAGGCCCGGCTCCGGCAAATCTCCCACCACCTCGGCGGCAACCGCGACTGGGGGCGCTTCACCTCCGCCGAGGCGATCGCCGCGACGCTCACCTTCGAGTGATCGCGCCGTTGCCCCGCCCGCAGCGCGACCGGTTATCATGTCCCTCGCATGGAACGAAAAGCCGTCATCATGGCCGGCGGATCAGGCACGCGCCTCTGGCCCCTCTCGCGCAGGGACAGGCCCAAGCAGCTCCTTCGCATCATCGACGGCCGCAGCCTCATCTATCGCGCCGTCGAGCGACTCACCGGCCTGCTCGATCCCCGCGACATTCACGTCATCACACTAAAAGACCACCTGCCCGCCATCGCCGAAGAACTGCCGATGCTCCCGCCCGAGAACCTCATCGGCGAGCCCCTCGGCCGCGACACCGCCGCCGCCATCGCCCTCTCTGCCGCGATGCTCCACGCCCGTCAGCCCGAAACAATCATGGGCGTCTTCACCGCCGACCACGTCATCCGCCCGGCCGATCGCTTCGTCGACATCGTCCGCCGCGGCTTCGACGCCGCCGAGTGCTACGCCGACGCACTCATCACCTTCGGCGTTAAACCGACCGAGCCGCACACCGGCCTCGGCTACGTCCGCCGCGGCCGCCCCGCAGCCGACGGCGTCTACGAAGTCACCGCATTCAAGGAAAAGCCCGACGCCAACACCGCCCGACAATACGTCGACTCCGGCGAGTACTTCTGGAACAGCGGCATGTTCGTCTGGCGCACCGCGGCCATCCTGGACCAGCTTCGTCTGCATCTGCCCGAGACGGCCACCGCCGCCGCGCAGCTCGCCCAAAGCGGCGTCGCCGGCCTCACCTCCGACACCGCCCACGCGATCTACGCCGCCCTCCCGCGCATCAGCATCGACCACGCCGTCATGGAAAAAGCCGCCAAGGTATTAACCGTGGAAATGTCGCTCGAGTGGCTCGACGTCGGCAACTGGACGGCCCTCCCCGCCGTCATGGGCGCCGATGCATCCGCCAACACAACCGCCGCCCCCGAACATCTCGTCATCGACGGCAAGGGCAACATCATCGTCAGCGAAGACAATCACCTCATCGCCGTCGTCGGCGCGGAAGACCTTGTGGTCGTCCACAGCAAGAACGCCACCCTCGTCTGCCGACGCGATCAGGTGCAGGAAATAAAATCCCTCGTGGCCCGGCTTGAGGGCTTGGGCAAGACCGACTACCTCTGACCCCGCATCATGCCAAGCGCAATTCGCATTCTCGGAATCGACTACGGCACCCGCCGCATCGGCATCGCCGTCGCCGACCGCGAAACGAAAATCGCCGCGCCGCTCGCAACCCTCAACGGTCGCAACGACGTCACCCGCGATGCCCGCGCAGTCGCCGATCTGGCCGCGAGTGAAAACGCCGCCGAGTTCGTCGTCGGCCTCCCGCTCAGCATGGACGGAACCGAAAGCGACCAGACCGCCCTGACGCGCCGCTTCGCCGCCGAACTCGCCCGCCTCTCAGGCAAGCCCGTTCGCCTCTTCGACGAACGGCTCAGCTCTTTCGCCGCCGAAGACGTCCTCGATCAGGCGGAGATCCCACAGCGCGGCCGCAAGGGCCTCACCGATCGCATCGCCGCCCAGAAGATCCTCCAAGCCTGCCTCGATGCCGACTCAGCTCTTTGAGATCGCCTTGCTTAGCCCCGGCAACTGATCCGCACCTTCCGGCGCCGTGATCGAAGAACCGGCGAAGTCATCGCCGATCGGCTGGAAGCGACCGCCAAGCTGCTTGGCCAGAAACTCCTCGACGACCGCATAGAACGCCGTCCGATTCTCCGGTCGCGCAAAGCCGTGCCCCTCATCCGGGAACAAGACATACGTCACGGGAATATTCTTCTGCTGCATCGCCGCGACGATCTGATCGGCCTCCGCCTGCTTCACGCGCGGGTCGTTGGCGCCCTGGGCGATCAGCAGCG
>CAZCGF010000038.1:0-25667 GCA_964498115.1 uncultured Planctomycetaceae bacterium
GCAGGCGATCTCGCCGCGATTGGCGATGAGGACTTTCTTGAACATGGCTCGGTGATCCATTTGGGTTTTCGCTTTTCGAGGAATGCCTTGAGGCCCTCCTGTCCCTCGGGGGAAACGCGCAGCTCGGAGATTTTCTTCGTGGTGATGTCTTCGACGCGATCCCAGGGAACGCCGGCGACCTCGGAGAGGATTCGCTTGCAGTGGGTGAGGGCGCTTGGGCCGTTGGCGGCGAGGGAGCCTGCCAGCTTGTCGATGCAGGCGTCCATCTCTTCGACGGACTCACAGGCCTCATTGACGAGGCCGATGCGGCGGGCCTCGGCGCCGCTGAAGACCTCGGCGGTCAGGGCGTAGCGGCGGGCCTCGCCGGGGCCGATTTTTTCCAGGACGAACGGCGAGATGACGGCGGGCAGGATGCCGAGCTTGACCTCGCTGAGGCAGAAGTTCGCCTTATTCAGTGCTACGGCCATGTCACAGGCGGCGACGAGGCCGACGCCACCGCCGTAGGTCGCGCCGTGGACGCGGGCGATGACGGGCTTGGGGCATTCGCGGATGGTGCGGAGCATCCTCGACAGGACGCGGGAGTCGGCGATGTTCTCCTCGAGGGAGTAGCCGACCATGCGCTTCATCCAGTTGATGTCGGCCCCGGCGCAGAAGCTCTTGCCCTCGGCGGCGAGGACGATGACGCGGACGGCGGGGTCCGCCCCGAGGCGCGTGAAGGCGTCGGTGAGCTCGCGCATCATGTCGTCGTTGAAGGCGTTGTGGAGGTCGGGTCGGGCCAGACTCACAGTTGCCTTATTCAGATCGGTTGTCAGCGTGAGGTATTCAGACATGGTCGGCTGCGTTTCCTGGTTCAATTCAAATATGGGTCACTCAGCGAGGCTTCGGTGTAAACTTATCCAAAAGCGCCCGGGCCCGCTCGGCCAGGCGAGGCAGCTCATTCTGAATAATGCCCCAGACAATTGCATGTTCCAACGTGTCGTAGCCGTGAACAACGACATTGCGAAATCCAATGATTTGTGGGTAATTACCGAGTTCGGCGGCGATTTCCGCGTCGACTCGGACGAGGCGACTTAATGCCTCGCCAATTGTCACGAAGTTTCGTTCAACCGCATCGCTTAGCAACTGGTCGCATTCATATTCCGTGAGACTTCGGTTCTCAGTCCAAGTCAGAATCCGCTGCGCGGAATTGAGAATGTCATGCAGAAGTTTTGACGGGTCATGCGGCATAGAGCATTCGGCGAGACTCGTCTATCGAGCGCCGCAGAAAAGGATTCGTTACCGACTTTGGCGTTAACAGATCAACATTACGATTCAGGAGATCGCGCAAGGACGCCAGGAGACCAAAGTAGGCGTCGGCCAATGCGCCAGGTTCGAGGGATTTGAATTCCACGAGAAAGTCGACATCGCTCCTTGCAGGATCAAACCCACCGTTCGCAGCCGAACCAAAGACCTCCAACCTAGCAACTTGAAAGCGCTCGCACAAAGCTGCTATCTGGGTCTTGTTTTTCTCAATAAGCGGCGCCATTTCAATGAGCCTAGACAGACTTACCTCAATCCGACCGGTGCATTATATCCGAACCGCGCCCTCTGCGAGGGATTACATCCTGAACACGCCGACTCGCCGCTTGGGGAACGGAGCGTTGAGCGAGGCGGCGATGGCGAGGGCCAGGACCGTTCGCGTGTCGGCGGGGTCGATGATGCCGTCGTCCCAGAGGCGGGCGGTGCTGTAATAGGCGCTGGACTCGTGGGCGTACTTTTCCAGGGTCGGGCGCTTGAATTCTTCTTCCTCTGCCGCGCTCAAGCCCGCCTTCTTCTCTCGGGCGAGTTGGTCCTTCTTTACCGTGAGCAGGACGCCGGCGGCCTGTTCGCCGCCCATGACGCTGATGCGGGCGTTGGGCCACATCCAGAGCATGCGCGGCTGATAGGCGCGGCCGCACATGCCGTAGTTACCGGCGCCGTAGGAGCCGCCGATGATGACGGTGAACTTCGGCACGGCGGCGTTGGAGACGGCGGCGACCATTTTCGCGCCATCCTTGGCGATGCCGCCGGATTCGTAGGCCTTGCCGACCATGAAGCCGGTGATGTTCTGCAGGAAGACGAGCGGGATGCCGCGGACGCTGCACATCTCAATGAAGTGTGCCGCCTTTTGGGCGCTTTCGGAGAAGAGCACGCCGTTGTTCCCAACGATACCGACGGGGTAGCCCCAGATGTGGGCGAAACCGGTGACGACGGTCGGGCCGTAGAGCGCCTTAAATTCGTGGAAGCGGCTGCCGTCGACGATGCGGGCGATGACTTCGCGCACGTCGTAGGGCTTGCGGATGTCCTTATTGATGACGCCGTAGATCTCGCTTGCGTCGTAGAGCGGGTCTTCCGTGGGGCGCATGGACAGTTGTGTCTTCGGCCGGGCGTTTAGATGCTCGACAATCTGCCGAGTGATCGCGAGGGCGTCTTCATCGTTCTGGGCGTAGTGATCGGTGACGCCACTCTCGCGGCAATGGACGTCGGCGCCGCCGAGTTCTTCTGCCGTGACTTCCTCGCCGGTGGCGGCCTTCACCAAAGGCGGGCCGCCGAGAAAGATGGTGCCCTGATTGCGGACGATGACGGTCTCGTCGCTCATGGCGGGGACGTATGCGCCACCGGCGGTGCAGGAGCCGAGGACGACGGCGATCTGCGGGATGCCCCGCGCACTCATGCGGGCCTGGTTGTAGAAGATGCGGCCGAAGTGGTCGCGGTCGGGAAACACTTCGGCCTGAAGCGGAAGAAACGCGCCGCCGGAATCGACGAGATAGACACACGGCAGGTGGTTCTCCTCGGCGATCTCCTGGGCGCGAAGATGCTTTTTGACGGTGATCGGGTAATAGGTGCCGCCCTTGACCGTGGCGTCGTTGGCGACGATGACGCAGGTGCGGCCCTGGATGCGGCCGATGCCGGTGACGACACCGGCGCAGGGGGCGTCGTTGTCGTACATGTCGCACGCGGCGAGGGCGCTGAACTCGAGAAAGGGGCTGTCGGGATCGACGAGTCGCTCGATGCGATCGCGAACGAAGAGCTTGCCCCGGTCGGTGTGCCGCTTGACCGAGGCCTCCCCCCCGCCCTGCCGGACGACGGCGACGCGATCTTTAAGTTCCGCGACGAGGCCCTGCATGTGGGCCTTGTTCTCGGTGAAGACAGGATCGGCGGCGTTGAGCTTGGTTTGAATGACGTCCATTGTGCGAGTCCCAGAATCAGGTACATGCACAATGTAACGGCGATGTTGTGCTCTGGGTAGCGCCCGTCCGGGCGTGCCGCCAGTGTGACGTGGGAAAGTGGGGCAGCTTAAATCGTCAGGGGGCAAGCACTCAGTCGTGCATTGCCGCCAGGTTCTTTTCGGCGAGGTTTTCGATCGCTTTTCCGACGATATCGCAAACCTTAGGAACGCCGGGCCCTTGATTGGCCGCGCCGAGACGCTTGACCGCATTCAGAATCTTCACGGCCTTATCCGTCTCGCCCGCACTCTTGAGATACGCGGCGCGTCCGACGAGTTGATTCGCCAGGAAGCGCAGGTCGGTAAGTCGGCGAACCAGGACATCACGTTGTCTCTGCCAATCGTCGCCCCAGTGCGCGACCCACTGCTCCTCGCTCATATCGCAAACGCGAAGTCGCTTTTCGTGCCCAGGCGGTTCGGAGAGTTGAATGATGACATGAATGGCGGACTCCTCAGCGACGCCGAATACCTGCAGCGCCGACGTCATGTCGGGCAGGACTTCGTCGAAACGTTGCTCGGCTTCCAGCGATACTGATGCAGCGCCACATTGACAAGGCTCGCACACGACGCCCTCCTGCATCGTGCATGCGTTGAGTGCAGATGCTAGCAGACCGCAGACGGCAATGTTGAGTCGATGCCTTGCTTTCGTCATCGCAATCCTCCTTCAATCATCAAGACCGCCTCATCTTGAACGCGGTCATCGGCCATATTTCACTGTTACGCGGGAGTATCAGTATTCCTTTTGCTCCTGCGCATCACCAGTAGAAAACAGCCCGCCGTTTATAAGGTGCATGGGTTCGGGGAATGAATTAAGCGTGTCTTTTGGCAGGTTATTCCGGTATAGTGCCGCGATCATGTCTTCAGCGGTGCGGTTGGGCTGGCCGAATCGGATATCCCTGGCGCGTGTGTTCTGCGTCGCGCCGTTTGTTCTTGCCTTGATGAATCTGCACGAACCGGGTCGGGGCTGGCTGAGGTGGTCGGCCCTTGGGCTATTCGCACTGATGGCGATCAGCGACGGGCTGGACGGCTGGCTGGCGCGACGGCTGAACGATCGGACGCTTTTGGGGGCCTTTCTCGATCCGCTTGCGGACAAGCTGCTGGTGACGGCTGCTGTTGTGATTCTTGCTGTTCGCGGGATCGTTGATGACACCGACCTGACGGGCCAGCGGCGACTCTATCTTCCTGACTGGGCGGCGGTGGCGGCGATCGGCAAGGACCTGCTGGTCTGCATCGGCTTCGCCATTTTGCGCATGACGACCGGGAAGCTTCACATCCAGCCCCGGTGGATCGGGAAGACGTGTACGACCGTGCAACTCCTTGTGGTAGTCAGTATGCTGTTATGGCCGGATTTGCCCGGCGGGCTGTCGCGGTTGCCGCAGTGGCTTTGGATCGCGGCTACAATTCTCGCAGTCGCGGCGGCGCTGGATTACGTTCGGCTGGGCAGTCGAATCCTGGCGGCGTCAACAATCGAACCGGGTCCCCCCGGCGATGGAGAGTGAACTCATGAGCGGTGCTGAGCAAACGGCATTCTGCACGATCTCCGAGGCGCTGGAGGAACTGAAGGCGGGACGCTTCATCATCCTCGTTGACGACGAAGATCGCGAGAACGAAGGCGATCTCGTTTGCGCCGCGGAACTGGTCACGCCGGAGATGATCAACTTCATGATCCGCCAGGCGGCGGGCAAGCTGTGCCTGACGCTGACGGCGGAGACCTGCGAGCGGCTGCACCTGTATCCTCAGACGAACGAAAACACCGCGTCGCACGGCACGGCGTTCACGATCTCGATCGATGCGGCGCCGGAGTTCGGCGTCACCAGCGGGGTCAGCGCAGCCGACCGCTGCACGACGATTCGCCGAAGCCTGTCGCCGGAAGCGAAGGCATCTGACTTTCGCCGACCGGGGCACATCAGCCCGCTGAAAGCCAAACAGGGCGGCGTCCTTGTGCGGGCGGGACATACGGAAGCGAGCATCGACCTGGCGCAGCTCGCGGGACTTACACCGGCGGGCGTGATCATTGAGATTCTCAAGGAGAACGGCGAGATTGCCCGGCTGGATGATTTGTTTGAATTCGGCCGGCGACACGGGCTGAAGATCTGCACGATTGCTTCGCTGGTGGAGCATCGCCTGCAGCGCGAGCGGTCGATCATGCGGATCGAGTCGATCCCACTGGACAACGAACACGGGCACTGGACGCTGCATGCGTTTGAGTCGGTACTCGATACCGAGCCGCATGTCGCCTTGTGCATGGGCGAGGCCATTGGGAAAATCGACTCGAACGGCGACATCGTTAACGTTGACCACCCGGTGCTGACGCGAGTTCACTCGCAGTGCCTGACCGGCGACGTGTTTCATTCGATGCGGTGCGACTGCGGAGATCAACTGGCCGAGGCGATGCGAGCGATCGCGGCAACCGGTGAAGGCGTGATCGTGTATCTGCGGCAGGAGGGCCGGGGCATCGGTCTGACCAACAAACTGCACGCCTATAAGCTTCAGGACCAGGGGCTCGATACGGTCGAGGCGAATGAGAAGCTGGGCTTCCCGGCGGACAAGCGCGACTACGGCGTCGGTGCTCAAATACTTCGAGACCTCGGGATACGACAGCTTCGGGTGCTGACGAACAACCCTAAGAAGATCAACCGGCTGGAAATCTATGGCCTGGACGTCGTCGAGCAGCTTCCGCTCAAGATTGCCCCGAACGAGCACAATCAGCGGTACCTGAATACCAAGCGCACCAAGATGGGGCACATGCTGGATGAGTGAGCGAATGGAATGTCCTCGCGACGATCGGGCGAGTGTGGCCGCCCTGCCGCATGATGAGACATTCTGCGCTTCGGGCGCCTGCCTGTCTTACTTCCAAGATTGCTACGCCGAAGTAGTGGCGTCGTGGGTTCGGTCGGAATCCGAGCTTGCTTGGCTCGCCCCGGGAACACCCTGGCCGTTAACGGCGGAGAAGGTGCTGGTCTGGGGCCAGGAGCGGCGCGAGCGATTTCTTCTGTGGAACGGGCGCGACGAAATCCCGATCGGTTACGCCGAACTGAACGAGATGCCCAAGACGCGGGATCAACTGTGGATCGGTCATTTCATGCTCGATCCCGTGCACCGCGGCTTTGGCTGGGCTGTGCGGTTCGCCCAGGCGCTCCTTGCACGCGCGTTCGTGGAACGACAGGCGACGGACGTGCTTCTGGTCGTCGTTCCTGACAACGAGCGGGCGATACGGTGCTACCAGAGGGCCGGCATGATCGATCAGGGGCAGGAGCGCAAACACTTCAAGACGACCCGGCGAGATTACCTGTTTAATCGCATGGCGATCAGCCGGGGCAGATTCAGAAAGCTGGCAGGGCTCGGGCAACTTCCCGATACTCCCCTTCCGATTCGCGGACGGCCCGCTGCCGAGGCGCCGTCGCAGGCGGCGGTCTAATCAAATTTCAAAACTTGATTGCACTTCAGATCGCCGGAGATCGATTCGGTGCAGATGCGAATGGGGTGATTGCGGACCTTCGCGCCGTCATCGATTCGGAACTCTCGAAGGGTGGATTCGCCATCGCCCAGACTGAGGATGACCCGAGTCTGGCGGCGGTCTTCTTCGTACAGCAGACTCGATCGCAGATTGAGGGGGCGACCGGATCGATTGGTGAGTCGCTGGATGATGCGCAGGCTCCCTTCCTCGGCTCGGGCCAAGACGCTGACGTCCAAGCCGGGACAAACGACTTCGACAGGAGCGCGAAAGACGATGTCTCCGCCTTCTCGGCTCAGGCGAGCGGCAAAGGTATGCGGGCCGATGGAGTGGTTGGAGGGCAATTGGATGAAGAGGTCGAACCTGGCTTCTTCGCCGGGCCCCACGTCGAGCGCGACGCTTTCCGGCGTCATTCTCCAGAAGGGCGGCGGATCGAATTTGAGGATGCCGGAGAGCCGGACATCGTAATGGTTTTTGATTCGAAGCGTCGTTTTGTTCTTCTCAAGTTGAACACGGACGCTGGGCGGTTCCAGCGCGAAAGACGACATGGTGAGAACGCGACCAGCCTCGGCGCCGGTCAGGAAGCTCGGCGTGACGTCAAAGCGGCAGGCGCGGCCGGTCGAGCCTTTCTCGGGATTCAGCTCGTTGAGCCAGAGGTCGTAGTGTCTTGATTGCGGCACTGCGTCGGTCATGACGACGCCGGGCGCGCGGGACCGGCCGTCGGTCCAGGCCGCAAGGACGCCGTTGGTGGAATCGGAATCGCCAAAGTACCAGCCGGTGACACCATGATCCAGCCAGATCGGTGCGATGGGCCGGCGATCGACGAGTATCCGGGCAATCGTGCTCAGGACGATGAACGATTCATCCGGGACGACGCCTTCCGAGGTCGATTGATTGATCAGCCACGGCTGCGGCATGAAGACCATTTCCGCTCCAGCGACACGGGCAAGGATGAGCCTTCGGGCGATCTGGGAGAGCCGGGCGATGCGATCGAATCTTGCGGAATCAAGGTCGTCGAGCGTCACCCAGAGGGCAGGCTGATCTTTGCCTTTAGGGCGAGCCAATTGATCTACCAGTTGATCGGCAGCGAAGTGCGCCGGGACGTTGACGGAAAAGATGTCGGGCATGGCCGATGGCCCCGAAGCGTCTGGCCAAGCGACACCGGCATCTTTAGGGATGACGATTCGCGGCGACCCGACGAGAGGCTTTAACTCGGCCTTTAGATGCGTCAGCGCTGCGTTGAGCGTGTCAGCGCCCGCCAGCGGGCCGGGCGGGGTGCGGCCGATCTGCCAGGCGTTGACCTCCTCGCCGTAGCGCGCGAGCAAGAAAGACAGGTACGGCCGCCACTGGTCCGGCGAAGCTGACAACACGTCGAAAACGGAATGTCCGGGATGGCCAAATTGTTCGAGGAGGCTCGGGGGCGGACGATCCAGCGTCCCGACGGTTTGAATGCCGGCGCGGCGTAGCGTTCTGACGAGAGCGTCGGCGGCCGGGTCACCGGTGACGATCTCCTCGTCAAGCATTCCTTCGCGCCACAGCGGGATTCTCGCTGCCTGAACGCCGAGGAGACGGGTCAGGCGGGCGCTGATCTTTCCGTGCGACGGCGCGGTGGGATCGGTGATCACGCCGAAGCCGGCCAGGGAATCTGACTTGTCAGTCGGCAGGTCGCCGAGCCGGACAAACTTCTGCAGCCGATCGAGCAGCGTTTTGCCGTCGGAGCGGACGTCGAGGCGCAGCGAGTAGAGTCCGGGGGGAAGATCGTCGAAGCAGATCGTCTCGGGGCGGGTGCGCAGTTTGCCGATCTGCATTTTTCGCGAGCTGAGCATCCGGCCGTCGGCGTTCATCAGTTCGAGATCGGCCTGGAGACCGCGGCCGTCGAGATCGCTGACGCCGGCCAGGCACTCAACGGGGGTATCCGCCGGGAACACATTGCCGACAGCCTTCATGGACAAGGTGGCCCGTGGGCGGCGGACGATTCGGATGTCGTCGAACCATGCCGTCGCGTGGATGTCCTGATAGTCGATGGGCCGGGGATGGTCGGGATCGGCGACCGGCGCGTCGGCCTGTTCCACATGAACGGAGAGGCCGATCCATCGGGCGAGCTCAAAGCCCGCGGGAATTTCGATCGTCACCTGAGTCCATGGCTCGTCCTTGCCAGAGCCCTGCACGTCCGCCGAGCGGCGTTCGCTCTCGTTGATCTTGTTGAGGGCGTGATCGAGGAAATAGACCTTTATGAATGCGCGGGCGCGGTGCAGCTTTGACGGCTTGATCCACCCGGTGATTTCATAGTCGCAATCGGGATGGATGCTGATGTCGCCTGCGAGGTAGTAGCAGGCGAGGCTTCCGCCGGTGAGCGGCAGCATGAAGGACGGCGGCGCGTCGTGGCCGACGTTCATGTCGAACTTCGGCTCGAGGAATCGGGGATAACGGATGGCGTTAAGCTGTCGCCATCCCGCGGGCATGGATTCGTAATTGCCGATGGCGCGCTCGTCGAAGTCGAACTCCTTCGTGAGTCGGTCACGAATCTTCGACGAGACAAAGCTCTGCTCGGCTGAGTCATCGCGCGGGGACTGCGCCGTGGCGGCATCGGGCGAGGTCGGCCCGAGGAGAAGCAGAAATGCGGCTATGAGATACTCAATCAAGCCGGGTTGTCTCCGATGAAAAGCCAGTCGAGACGAGCTGATCGCCCTGCTGTCCGGGCCCTATTTTCCACATTGGTTTTATCGTGACGATTTGATGAGCGGTTAACGTTCGCCGTGATCAAGCGAGTGCTGCCGCATGTCGGCAATTCCGATCATGGAATGGCGTCCAATGCGTCCGATATTGCACGCGTCGCGGGCATGAGGCAGGTTCCGTCATGCGTGACAATCCGCAGAGGCGATACCTACATCGGAGGCGATTGGAAATACTTCGCAGATCGCATTCGTGAGGACGTCTTATGACTTGCCGAAACAGCCGGAAATTCACCAATCTCAAAAGGGGGCTGCTCCTCACGTGTCTTCTCGTCTCGTCCATGGGAATGGACTGTCTCGACAGCGACATCGCCAAGCGATTCAGGGAGGTCGCCGGCCCGGGCATCACGGAGGGCTTCTCTTCAGCGGTCACGGACCCGGATAACGCGGAAGCTGGGTTTCGTGATGTCGGTGCGGCGATCCTGGAAGGGCTGGGCGGCATATTCAACCCGCGGACGCCATCTTCACAGGGCGATTCCCGCTGATTTCAGGCAATTTTTGCCGAAGATCCCCGTTACGGCATCAGAATGGCACATCCGAAAAAGTCGGCGACACGGCGCGCGAGCGCGGAGCATCTAATTAAGTATGGGAGAAAGGCGCCCGGACGGCCCTGGGGATTTGCCAAGTTTTTGGCATGGAATCGCGTATTCGGGGCTTAATACCTGCGTGATCGAGACTTAGATACAGTGCCGTTACAAAGGGACGCGACCCGCGACCGTTCAAGATAGGTAACGATTATGCGGTCTATTTCACCCCGACGGTCAGATAAATCGCAGAATGCTGGAGAACTATCGCGGAAGATTTCGGTATACAAGGGTAGGCGAGGGGTGTAAGCGAATTCGGGCTCATACCCCTAGTGCAGACTCGATTTTCGAAAGGCGCTAACAACGCCAGAAAGCGACCAGACAAGAAATGCTTCGTGTAACGACCAAATTGTCAGACCGCCGCTCCCTTCAGAAGTGGATGGCCCCGCCGCCGTACATCATGAATGCGGAGTTGAAGCGCCGCGGGACCGAGGAACGGCTCTTCGCGGATTGGCCTGGTCCGGCTGAAGGTTCCGGTCGCGTGACCTATGCGGAGGAGACGCTTCTCTTCAAGCAGCTCCACTATTGCGGTTACCGACTCAGCAAGATGTATCAATCGGCGCATCGTTCGCCGCGAAGCGTTTCCCCGCGCCTGTATTCGAAGTGGGTCGCACGATATCACCAGATTCGCACGCGACTGACCGAGGGCAACCTCGGCCTTGTTTACGACCTCATCGGGCGAAGCCGCTTCGAGATTCTCGATCGCGAGGAAATGACGAGCGAAGGCATGATGGCGATGCTTCGTGCGGTCGATACTTTCGATCCGTGGCGCGGCTTCCGCTTCAGCACTTATGCGTGCAATGCGATCCTGCGGGCGTTTTCGCGTGCCGCACTTCAGGATTCCAAGCGCCGGGCGAAGATCGCCGGGCCGTGGGATCCGGAGTTTGAGGAGAGCGACTTGCCGCAGAGCCGCCGCGAGGATCAGCGGGCCCTGTTGGCCGAGCGGCTCCAGCGCGTGTTTCGGCTGGACAATGCTGACCTGACCGACGTCGAGAAGACGGTTTTGGCCCGCAGGTTCCCGGTGGATTCACGGCGCCGCCGGCAGACGCTCGAAGAGATCGGCCGTCAGATGCGCGTCAGTAAGGAGCGCGTGCGGCAGATTCAGCTTTCCGCGATCGGCAAACTTCGACATGCACTGTCCGAGGACGAAGTGCTTCGATAACGCCGGTACTGTTGTTCCTTTCTTCTTCTGAGACCCGCCGCGCCAAGAGCCCGGCGGGTCTCTTTTTTTTTAGATTGTGATATCCCGTAGGAGGCGGCTGGGGGCGAGGCGATTTTTAGACTCTGACTGCCTCGACGAGGTAATCATGCGCCGCGCCGAGCGGGTAGCTCGTTCGTAGCGGCATCCTCGTGACACGGCGAATCCAGCGGTTGTAGCGACGCATCCACTCGTTCGGAATGATCCAGCGATCACAGACGCGATAGACCAGCGGCCAGACGAGGTTGCAGGAATAGATCGCGCGAATCGGCATCCCGCATTCGGCGAATCGGCGGGAGAGTTCGTTGATGGTCAGGCTGTTTCCACGGGACCAGTTGGGCTGCGGCCGTGACTTGAGGCTCATTGCCTGGATGCGCGAGTACGGCGATACGGCGTTCGACGTGCTGAAGATCACGCGTCCGCCGGGTCGCAGTACCCTGCGGAATTCGCGCAGGGCTTTCAGCGGATGGCGGAAGAGGTGTAGCGTCTTGTGGCAGAGGACGGTGTCAACAGAGGCATCGCCCACTGGGAGGCATTCGCCGCTGGCGACCACAGCTTTGTGACGCGCGGCGCGAGCGATACTGACCGAGCGCGGCGACAAATCCACGCCGATGGGATGCACTCCACGCCCGGCCAATGCTGTCATGTATGAGCCGCGCGCGCAGCCTACATCGAGGACGCGCTCTCCACTCCGCCAGGTGATCTCCTCCAGTAATGCCTTGTCCAACTCTTCGTGAATGAATGTGGGCAGCGACGGCGTTCGCAGCTCGCGCCACTCCCATCGGGCACGGTCGGCGATTCGTCGCACCATCGACGGGGGACCGGCACGGTCGCTCTTCGGTGCGGAGGGGCGATCGGGATGGGGGCTATTCAGCAGGAACATGGGGCCTCTGGGAAACGGGTTATCCTCATGGATATCGGCGGGCCGTGTTTCGTGGATGCAACATGATGTTTGCGGACCACCCGACGATAAGCGCCTGTTTTTCCGCTGGTTGCGATAGGCAGGTTGCGAGGGGGCAGCGCATGAGGCCTGCGCGGCGGAATAAACGGACTTCCAGCGGCGGCGCCCTCAACATTCACTTCATCCCTGCACAAGCTGCTTGTGGCCATTGCACTTACGCCGGTCGCGGACTTTTTCTCGACGTTCGCCGGGACTCGACGGCACATGGCGTGCATCTCTTCGCGGACATAGGGGAAAGCTACGTCTATCGTGGGGGGACCGGGCGTGCGGATTCACGCACATCATTCAATTGCCGATGGGCCTCGCGTTTTCTACGCGAGGTCGTGCTTCGGCATCCCGCTGGCGGCGGGGCGAGTCTGGCTGCCGCATCCATTCTGGTCAACGCATTTGCAACCGCCCGGCGCGGGCGGCAGTGCGAGCATGAACACTGTCTCCACTGCGCGGGCCGTGGAGCCGTCGGCCTATGTTGAATTGCGAGCGTTGGAAGTTGCAAAGGGGGAAGTCGCGGCAGAGGCGAGCGGCGCTGAGAAGACGGGCGGCGCGTCGTGGGTGAAGCGCTTGTGGCCGTTTCGCTGGCCGGCGCAGATGAGCAACATGGGTCCTACCCAGCCGCAACCCATCCCTGGCAGCAGCCCGGGCGGTCCGGGGCAGTACATAGATATTCTGATCTAAAACGTTTGGATCCGTGCCGGCATTTCGACACTTCCGCCCTTTGCGCCGCTAATTCGATTTGAAACTAAGCGCCATGTGCCATTCACTGACTGCTCGGCCTTCGTGTCGAAGCGCGTCGTGCTCGTGGCCCCAGACTTGGAATCCCGCCTTTTCGTAGAGTCGTTTTGCCGTCGGCGCGGCCTCGCTGACGCTCAAGTGAACCCAATCAACGCCCGGCAGGGTGCGGGCATGCGCGATCGCCGCCTCAAGAAGTTGCCGCCCGATGCCGTGGCCGCGATGGTTCGGTGCGACGAACATTCCCCAGATGTGCGCTTTGTGCGCCGCCTTGCGATGATGATCGCGGAAGAGGCCGATTGAGCCGATCAGATCGCCTTCGAATGCCCCGATGACCACGGCCTCGGGGGCACGCGAAAGACTCTCTCGAACGGCCTCTACAGAAGTCGCTCGATCGTCCTCCGGGGATGATGCAAACGCCAAGGGCGAATCCCGCAGCATCATCTGTCGAAAGGCGAGGTACGCAGCGGCGTCGTGAGGTTGCAGCGTTCGGATCATTTCTGTCAAGGATGAGTAACGGCTCACTGAGCTTATCAAACTTCGAGCATCGGCCCGGCCTCGTAGCGCGAGGCCACGTGGACGCTTAGCATCTTGCCGACTTTTTTCTGTGTTGTGTCCAGCGCGAGCTGCGGGCGGTTGTTCTGCTCGCTGAGGTGGGCGACGGCGACCCATTGCATCTTTCGCCCGATGCAGCCGGCGGCCAGTGTCGCCGCCTCGTCATTGGACAGGTGCCCGCGATCGCCGGAGATGCGCCGCTTGAGCTGCTCGGGGTACCAGCCGTTCATCAGCATGTTTGTGTCGTAGTTACTTTCCAGATAGGCGGCGTCGGCCTGCTCCAGCGCTTCGGCGAGGCCGAGAAACGGCGAACCGAGATCGGTGAGAATGCCGAGCTTCCGCCCGTCGTGCTCGATCATGAAGCAGACCGTGTCGATGCCGTCGTGCGGCGTGGGGATGGTCTGCACCTTCACATCGCCGAAGGTCAGACACTCGCCGGGGACAAACCGCCGCACGTCCTTGAGCATTCCGACCTTGGGCCGCACGGATCGATAGACTCGCTCAGTCATATAGATGGGGATGCCGAACTTTCGCTGAAAGATGCCCGCGCCCCTGGTGTGGTCCCAGTGGTCGTGCGAGATGATCAGGGCCTGGACATCGCGGATGTTGCGATTGCGGGTCTTCATGCGCGTCTCGGCCTGGGCGCCTGAGATTCCGGCGTCGAAGAGCAGCCGCGCGCCGTCCGCCTCGACATAGATGCAGTTGCCGTTGGACCCGGATTGGAGGGAGAAGGTACGCATCACATCCGCCAATATACCCGCGAGCCGGGCAGCAAGGAAAAGTCGAAAAGCCCGCTGAGGGCCGCTGAGGCGGTGCGTCGTGAATCAACGCGACGGGATCGCCGATGAGTAAATGGCTGGGTTGGGGTCCGGCGAGCGAGTACAATTTCTCACCAGATGCCCGACCACGGAGGGGGGCATGGGCGGCAGTATCCTCCGGCGAATGCGTCCGGCAGGCAGGAGCATGAAATGTTGAATGTCGTTCACGTAACGCACGAGGCGGTGGTCAAGATCGGCGGCATCGGGGCGGTTCTGGAGGGACTGATTACCTGCCCGGCCTATGTCGATGCCGTTCACCGGACCCTGCTGCTGTGCCCGCTGTGGTCGACCGACGGCGATGTCGATTCGCGGCTGGGCCCCGAGGGCGAGGTGCAGTATTCGTCGATCGACGGCCGCACGTCGCATGCCCTGGCCGACGCATTCCGCGCCATCCAGCAGAAGTACCATGTTGAGATCGTCTACGGCCATCGGATGTTGCGCGACCCGATTACCGGGGCCATCGAGCGTCCCGAGATCGTGTTGATCGACGTCAGCCGCACGGCGCCCGAGCATGTCAACGCGCTGAAGTTCCAGTTCTTTGAGAGATACGGGATGGACTCCACGCGCTTCGAAGGGAGCTGGGAGTACGAGCAGTGGGTCCGACTCGCCGAGCCGGGACTTGCCGCCGTTCGGGCGATCTTCGGCTGCGGCGCCGGGCATCCCGACTGTGTCGTCATCGGCCACGAGTTCATGGGCCTGCCGACGGCGCTGGCCGCGAAGCTGCACCCCGAGTGGAACATGCGCGGCGTCTATCATGCACACGAAGTTCCGACGGCGAGAAAGATTGTCGAGGAGCATCCCGGCCACGACACGATGTTCTACAACGTGCTGGACCACGGGGCGGCAGAAGGAAAGTTTCTACCTGACGTCTTTGGTGACTACTCCGGTTACTACCGACATGCGCTGGCGGAAAACAGCCGCCATCTCGATGTGACGCTTGCGGTGAGCGACCTTGTGGCGAGAGAGCTGCGCTTCCTGTCACCGGAAATGGCCCATTCGAATATCTGCGTCGCCTACAACGGAATCCCCGCCAATGAGAACGCGGCGACCGAGGCGGCCACGAGCAAGGCGCGGCTCCAGCAATATGCAGAGCATCTGCTGGGCGACCGGCCCGATTACATCTTCACGCACGTGACCCGGCTGACACCGAGCAAGGGCCTGTGGCGCGATCTATTGGTGATGAAGTACATCGAAGAGGCCTTTCGCTCATCGGGCAAGACGGCCGTGTTGTTCGTGCTCTCGACGGAACTGGGCGGACCGCGCCGGCGCGAGGACATCCTCCGTATGGAGAAGGAATGGGACTGGCCGGTCGGACATCGCGAGGGCGCGCCGGACCTTTCACACGGAGAGGCCCTTTATTTCGGCGGCGTGCAGGGGTTCAACGCCCGGTCACGCAATTGCAAGGTCGTGTTCATCAATCAATTCGGGTTCGAGCGAAACCTGTGCGGGGATCGGATGCCCGCGGACATGCACTTTTCGGATATCCGCAAGGGCAGTGACGTCGAGTTCGGTCAGTCGATCTACGAGCCGTTCGGCATCGCGCAGTTGGAGGCGCTGTCGTTTGGCTCGATCTGCGTGATGAGTCGCGCCTGCGGATGCGCCGGGTTTGTGGAGCGCATCGCAGGGCCCGGCGGAACGCCGAATGTTATCGTCGCGGATTATTCAGGCTATCGCGCCGAGCCGGACACGATTGAGGCCTACAAGTCATTGACCGGGCAGCAGCGCGAGGTGTTTGAGGATGAGGTCGCACGCCGCGCGGCGAAGGAAATCCTGTCCCGGCTGCCGACCACCCGCGAAGAGAAGGCCGCATTCGTGCGACGCGGCTATGAACTGGCCGACCGCATGAGCTGGGATGCCGTTGCGCGGGAGATGATCCTGCCGGCGCTTCGCAAGATCACGGCCGGTCCGTCGATTCGCGTGGCCCCCATGCCCTCGTAGCGTTTTCGGTTCCACTTTTGCCGATCGGCCTGCGCTATTAACATCCTCGTTGCGTCACGTGCGCATTGGGAGGCGGCAGGCATGATTGTCGAAACACTATTGGCGGCGGCGGAGCGCGGGGGATCGCGTTTGGCGGTGGCTGACCCGCTGCTTTCGCTGGACTATGCCAATCTTGTGCGATTCGCCGACGTGATGCGCCGGCAGATTGAGGCGCAGACCAAGAATCCACACGTCGGAATTCTCATGCCGTCCTGCGCCGCATTCGCCGGCACGTTTTATGGCGCGCTGTGGGCGGGAAAGACCGTCGTCCCGCTTAACTTCCTGCTTCAGCCTGCCGAGGTCGCCGCCGTCGTTCGCGATGCCGGGCTGGATACGATCTACACCGTCAAGTATTTCGCGGAGCTGGCGGCTGCCCTGCCTGCGAAGGCGGTCTTCATGGAGGACCTTCCGGTCAAGCGGGAGATGGTCATGGAGCGCATCCGGCGCACGCCTCCCGCACCGAATGTGAGCCCGGACGATACCGCTGTCCTGCTTTACACGAGCGGGACAAGCGGCGTGCCGAAGGGCGTGTGCCAGACGTATCGCAATCTGCGAAGCGACATCGATGGGGCCATTGAATTGGCGCAGCTCAAGACGGATCACCATTTCCTGGGCGTCCTGCCGCTGTTTCATAGTTTCGGCGTGACGGCGATGTTGATGGTCCCGGTGTCGCTCGGCTCGTCGGTCTATTACCTGCCGCGATTTAATCCGACGCAGGTCATCGACACGATCCGCGAGCAGAAGGTCGGCGTCACCATGATGATCGCCAGCATGTATGCCGCCCTGCTGCGCACCAAGACCGGCGGGCCCGAGGACATGAAAACGCTTCAATATGCGGTCAGCGGCGGAGAGGGCCTGCCGGACGCAGTTCATGCGGCGTTCAAGGATCGTTTTGGCGTCGACATCATCCAGGGCTATGGCATGACCGAAGCTTCTCCCGTGGTCAGCCTTAACGTGCCGTGGTCGAACCGCGTGGGCACCGTCGGCAGGGCCATACCCGGTGTCAAGGTGGCGGCATTCAACGATGAGGGAAACGAGCTTCCCGACGGAGAAATCGGCGAGCTTCGCGTTTCCGGTCCGATCGTGATGAAGGGCTACTACAAAAAGGAGGACGACACCCGCGCGGCGCTTACGCCGGACGGATGGTATCTGACCGGGGACATGGGCAAAGTTGATGCTGAGGGATACATCTCCATCACCGGCCGTAAGAAAGAGATGATCATCGTCGGCGGTGAGAACGTGTATCCGCGGGAGATTGAATCGGTTATCGAGCGGCACCCCGCCGTGGCCGAAGTCGCGGTCATCGGGCAGCACGATTCGTCGCGCGGCGAGGTGGTGGTGGCGTTCGTGACGCTTAAGGAGGGCCAGGCCGCAACTGAGCTCGAATTGCGCGACTTCTGCCGAGACAAGATCGCCGGTTACAAGGTGCCCCGCCGCGTCGTCATCGCACAGGACCTGCCGCGCGGACCCACAGGCAAGATTCTGAAGCGCAAGCTCGCGGACCTCCTCGGCTGATAGACGATTTACACTGCGCATGGGGAAAGCAGCACCGAATGGGTCACTTCGTGATGTCGGACTTGTGCCGGCGCGTAAGGTCTGATCTCACCGCGTGATAGGCCGCCGTACGTCGCCACTCAGGCGAATTCTGCGTGGCGAAAAAACAACGTGATCGGACGAACGATCCCTCCCACAAACGCGACAGTGAAACTCTTTAAGCAATTGGCCGATCAGCGATTAGACGAGGAATCACACGCCGTGAGACAAGACCCTGGCATCCCTGTTGCACAAGATCGGTCGAGGGAAGCGTCCGGGGTGGAGCGAAGGCCTTTGAACGAGCTTGAAACAGGCGCCATCAGCGAGGACGAGCGACGCCAGCATCGCCGCATGAGCATCCGCCTGCCCGTGGAGCTGCAGGCGCCGCGCGATTCGCGCCCGCACATCGTCAGGACGCTTACCCAGAACGTCAGCACCGGCGGTCTGTACATTGAGTCGGATGCTGAGGACTTTGTTGCCGGAGAGGTGCTGGATGTGGCCCTGACGCTTCCTGCGGCGGAAGGCGTCTCGTCGTATCCCACCAGGGCCCGCACCCGAGCCCTGGTCCTGCGCGTCGATTCTCTCGATGACCGGTCGCGCTTCGGTATCGCGGCGCGATTCGTTGAGCGCCTCCGCATGGGCTGACTCACACGATCGCTGGGAGGGTGTTCCAACTAAACTTTAGTGATGGGCATCCGCATCGGTCGCAGGTGCGTGGGCGCACTTGCCGCACATGCTGATCGCAATATCACCGAGCGCCGGATCGATGCCATCGGTGTCGGCCGGCATCCAGTCCTGCATCCGCCAGCGTGCGTTTGCGCCATTGGGATTCAATCCGACATTGAGCGTCAGCAGGTCGGTCCCGCTCTGCCAGCCGATCGGAAAGACAGCTGATTCCAGCCGGCTGCGGCGGTAGGTCTCATCGATTTCGAGAATCTGCCGTGCCGTGGCGGCGGTGGACATCACGTCGAGCGACTCGCTCGTGTGCTCGAGGCCCAGCAGGTGCCCCAACTCATGGGCGGCGATGTTCGAAAGGGCCAGCGCGACCGCCTCGGCACTGGGCTGAAGCCCCTCAAAGAGCTGCAGGTCCTCGGCGAAGATGATCGCCTCCTGGGAGGAATACAGGTTGCCCGTATCGACGCTGTCTGCGAGGCCGAGGTAGGCGGCGTTGTAGTTTCCGAAGTAGAGCTTCGAGTACGGACCGGTGGGCCGCGCGTCGAATCGCCCGTCAAGGACGACGACGTTGAACGGGGCCAGGTCCCGCTTCAGCAGATCGACCACCATGTCGGTGATGTACGAGGTCTTTCCCGCGAATCGGGTGGATATCGACTCAGCGCTGAATGGCCGCATGACCTCGATCGGCTCGAGCGCGATCTGCACCTGGTCACCACCGGCGAAATCCAGCCAGACGACCTGCTGCGCCGGCGGCCGGACGGCCTGATCGGGCCTTCGACTCACCTTGATCGTGTACTCGCCGCTGTCGTACTGACCGGTTGACGATGCGAAGTGGCGAGCCGTGGAGACAGCGACGCCGACGAAGAGATTGTCGGTATCGCGTCGGACGACCTGTGCGATATAGGGGTCGTAATTGCCCGCGTAAAAGCTTCGATCGTTGTTCGCGTCAATCAGATCTCCGAACTCATCAAACAATGCGGCGACGGTGTTGAGACCGTTTTTTCCGACCACGTCGATGATGATCTGGTCGCCCGCGAGTGCCGGCCCCAGGGCGTAGAGGTCGATGTCGCCGCGCCCGTCGATCGTCCCCATGATCTCAATCTGCCCGCTGATGGGCAGCGTCGCGGGCTGAGCGCTCTCGAAGTCGCTGTTAACGAATGATTCTTCGTACACGGGACTCTGCACCGGCGGGAGCTCTCGCGAGTTGTCCCGGGGACGGCGAGCGCCATTGTCCACGTAGGTAAATGGCACCGTGTCACAACCAACCGCAAGGAAGGCGAAGACGAGGATGAAATGAGTGAGCGACGAGCGATCCGCTCGAGGGAGGCGGCGGGGGTGCATGGGGTAATCTCCACGTGCACTTCCAGCGGCCTGCCTCCCTAAGGGCTTGCCGTCACCGGGTTCATCGGCGCGATGGCCTTCAAGAATTTAGCATTCAGACGCAGGAATTACCGACTGTTTTGGGAACCACGCGTGACGTCACATGAGCGAGGTTCTTCTCGGCGGGGGATGATTCTCGGTCCAACCTGTCCGCGTGTTTTCGGAAGCCTTCCCCGGCCGGAACCGAGCGGCGCCGGTGGTCCGAATTTGGCGTGTACCGATTTCTTGACCGGTTATCTAAGTTCCGCAATAATAAGGTGCTTCAATGTGCCGCTCAGGGTCAGCGCGAAGGGCCCGTAATCGGCGCGTCGGGACCGGTGGGGTCCCGTGAGTCCGCCTGCCAGAACGAATGACAGCATGCCTTCCAGGGCGTCCATAGGAGACGCCGCCTAAGCCCAAGGCTCCGACGTTGGTCCGCGGAGAATCGCGGCAGCGTGAAAGCACCGATCGATCCTGGCCCGAAGCCGCAGTTTGAGGGCAATCGATCCGAAGAAGAACCGCGGAGGTTTCTCATGACCGGTCATGTTCGATCCATACGAATGAGTCTCGTAATCGCGGCGATGGTGTTGTCCGCCTCGCTGAAGTCGGCACCGGCATGGGCATGGGACCTCACCGAAGACATGGTGGGGCAGGATGAAGCCGCATGGACCGCCTGGGAATCGGCGGCCAAGGCCCTCGAGCGCGACGAGAAGGACACCGCCGGGACCGCCTATGACTCGGTCCTTGCGTTAAACCTGTCCGACCTCCGGTTGGCGCTGATGGCCGATCGAACCGGTTCGCTACGACTCGAGCAATGGGCCGGCGAAGCGGACGTCCCGGCTTCGGTCAAAACGCTCGTCGAGAAGATCCAGAACGGTCGCAAGCAAAAGGGCCTCGCCGAGGACGGCTGGCACTTTGCGGCGATCGGCCGATTCAAGTATGCCGACGCGAACTTCAAGGCGCTTGTCGAGTCCAGCCCGGACCCCGTCGCGCTGCTCGAACTTTCCCGGCAGAATCCAAATCGCCAGTTGATCCTGATCAAGCTGATCAGCAATGCGGACGTCGGTCCGTCGGCCAAGCAGTTTCTCGAAGTGCTTAACCGCGGCGAAGAGCTGCTGCGGATGGACCCCAACGAGATTGCCGCGAACATTGAGAAACTCGCCGGTCCCCCGCGAATGAGCTACAACGCCACCAACCGCCTCAAGGCCTCCGGTGAATACGCCATCCCGCACCTGATTCAATTCCTCCAGAACGGCAACAAGCGTTCGCTTCATCCGGCCATCATTCAGGTCATTCCGCAGATCGGCCGCGCCGGGCTTAACCCACTCTGCATCGCCCTGTCGATGAAGGACAACGTCACCAAGAAGATCCTCATCGATTCACTGGCCCGCATCGGCTACAAGCAGGCACTGCCCTACCTGGCGAAAGTCGCCGAGGACTCTGACGCCTCCGGCGAGTGTCGCGCTGCCGCCCAGCAAGCCATGTCCACCCTCGGCGGAGCCGGGACCAAGCGGGCAACGCTCTTCCGCGATCTGGCCGAGGGCTACTACGACAATCTCGAATCGCTGAAGGCGGATGCCCGGCGAGATACCGCGAATGTCTGGTATCTCCGCGACAACGAACTTCGCTTGATCGTGGTGCCGACGGCCGTCTTCAACGACATCATGGCCATGCGATCGTGTGAAGAGGCGCTCGCAGCCGACGCCGACATGCCCGACGTCACGGCGTTGTGGATCGCCGCCAACATTCGGCGCGAGGCGAAGCTGGGCCTGGATGTCGAGAGCGACCAGCCCGATGCGCTGGCCGCGAAGGACTCCACGCGTCCGGAGGATTATCCGCGGTCGATTTACTTCGCCCGCGCGGCCGGCGCGAATTACAACCACATGGTTCTGGCACGTGCCTTTAAGGACCGTGACCCCGGCGTCGCGCTGGGCGCGATCGCCGCGCTGTCCGACACCGCCGGTGCTTCCGGCATGGTCGGGATGGAAGACCTGAAGCAGCCGCTTTCCGCGACGCTCGCCTTCCCCAATCGGCAGGTTCGCATCAAGGCCGCCCTGGCTTTGGGACGCGCCTTGCCCACGACGAGCTTTCCCGGCAGCGAGAATGTCATTCCCGTTCTGGCCGAGGCATTGGCCCAGTCAGGACGCCAGGCGGTGCTGATCGTCGATGCCGACTCCGAACAGGCGAATAAGCTGCAGGCCGTCCTCCGAGCCGCGGGCTTCGAGTGCGCCGTCGGAGAGAATCTTTACGCCGCCCGTGATACGGCTCGCAAGCAGGGCATTACTTCCTATGATCTGATCCTTCTGGCGACTGACATGCAGCGCCCCGATTTGCTGACCGCCGTCGGCGATTTGCGAAAGGATCTGCCGACCTCCGCGACGCCGATTCTCGTCGTGGTCAAGGAAGGCCAGCTCAATACCGCGAATAGCGCCAGCCGCGCCGCAACCGGCGTCGAGTTGCTGCCCGCCGAAATCACCGATCTGGGCGATCCCGCGGAAATCAGCAAGCAACTGATGAATCGCGTCGCTCGCGCGTCACAGGCCCTTGGCATGACCGGGCTCAGCCGCGACCTGGCCATGAGCCTGGCACTGCGCAGCACCGAGGTGTTGCGAATGATCGGCGAGAGCAATCTCAAGGTCTTCGACTTCTCCCGCGCGACGCCGGCCCTGATCGGCGCGGTCGCCGGCAACTCGGAGGCCCTGCGGGTCGCCGCGGCTCACGCCCTGGCCATTGCCGCCAGCGCCGAAGCACAGGAAGCCCTCGCGGCCGACGCCCTCAACGCGGATCGCGGACAGGCCGAGCGCATCGCCGTGTTCGGCTCTTTGGCCGAGTCCGCCCGGCGAAACGGCAACCTGCTCGGTGCATCGCGGACGGTCGATCGTCTGATCGAGTTCACCATGAAGGAGCCCGATCTGGTTCTGCGTGCCGCGGCCTCCAAGGCGCTGGGCGCACTGAATCTCGCGAGCAACAAGGCCAGCGAGATCATTCGGGCCCAGTACAACGGCTGATTCGGCGAACACTCCAAACTACCGGCGGTTTCGCTCCATTTGCGATGAATGGGACCGAGCCGCAATCCGTGTCCATTCCAGAGGCTCGCGCATAGAATCACTTCGATGAGTTCGCAGCCTGAAGAACCGACGCGCCTCGACGGGATTCGTCAGAAAATATCCCATTTCCCGAAGACCCCCGGCGTCTATCTGATGAAGGACGCGAAGGGGTTGGTCCTTTACGTCGGCAAGGCCAAGGACCTCCGCTCGCGCGTCTCTTCGTACTTTCAGGACTCCGCCGATCTCCTCAATACGCGCGGTCCTGACATTGCCCGAATGGTGACGATGGTCGCCGACATCGACTTTCTCGAGTGCGAGACGGAAGTCGACGCCCTGCTCAGCGAGGCACGGCTCATCAAGGACATTCAGCCTCCGCACAACGTCCAGATGAAAGACGGCAAGACGTTCCCGTATCTGGAGATCACGACCGGTGATGATTATCCAGGGGTGTTCGTGACCCGGACACCGCGGCCCAAGGGCAGCAAGCTGTATGGCCCGTTCACGTCAGCCGGTGCGCTGCGTGATGCGATGAACGCCTTGCAGAAGGTCTTCAAGTTTCGCACCTGCGAGCTGGACATCCGCGAGGACGATGACCGCAAGCGGTTCTTCCGGCCGTGCCTGCTGTATTCGATCAACCAGTGCACCGCCCCCTGCGCCGACAAGATCAGCCGCGCGGACTACGCGAAGGACGTCGATCGGCTCAAGCGCTTCCTCGCGTCAAAGCGAAGCGTACTCATCCGCGAGATGGAAAAGGAGATGAAGCAGGCGTCGGAGGAACAGGCCTTCGAAGAGGCGGCCAGAATCCGCGACCGCATCAAGGCCATCACCGGCCTAAAGCTATCCGGCGACCCCGATGCGGACATTCAGCCCGAGGCCTTTTACATCGACCCGCGCAAGGGGCTCGATCGACTCGCGAAGGTGCTCAATCTCGAACAGCCGCCCCGCGTCATCGAGGGCATCGACATCGCCAATCTTCAGGGGCAGGAATCGGTCGGGTCGCTCGTCTGCTTCATCGACGGCGTCCCGTTCAAGGCGGGCTATAAGCGATTTCGCATTCAGACGGTCGAAGGCCAGGACGATTACGCCATGATCCGCGAGGTCGTGACGCGACGCTATCGTCATGCCGCTGAGGGTGAGGAACTTTATCCCGATTTGATCCTCATCGACGGAGGCCTTGGCCAGTTGCATGCGGCCCTGGACGCGTGCGGCGAGATGTTCGTCAAGCCGCCGATGGTCATCTCCCTGGCCAAACGCGAGGAGGAGATTTACACGCAGGCTCGAAAGGGCGCCATCCGGCTGGCACGCAACGACGCGGGATTACGCCTATTGCAACAGGTCCGCGACGAGGCCCACCGATTCGCCCAGCACTACCATCACATCCTCCGCCGAAAGCGCCAGTTCGATGAAGACGTGAAGGCAGGCCGCCGCCCTCCCGGCAAGGGAAAGAAGGCGAAACAGCCGGAAGAGCCGGTTGACGTGGAATTGCCTGACATCGGCGATCAGTTTCCGCCGGATGAAGTGCAGCGGCATCCTGAAGAGTGATCGGCGCCGCGCGGCGGAGCGTCAATCGAATGTTACAGACTTCCACGCACGGCCACGCGCCGCGTCCATCGCATCCACCGCCGTAAGATTGAATCGAAGCGGAGTCACGCAAACGTATCCCTGCCTGACAACGTGCAGATCCGTGTCGCCTCCGTCGTCCAGCTCGCCCCAGTCGCCGCCCAACCAATAGTACTCTCGACCGCTTGGGTCGGAGCGCTTCTCCAGCCGATCGAGCGTCGGAAGTGTGGACTGCGCCGCCACGCGGACGCCTCGCGGGTGATCCGCCTTGAATTCCGGAATGTTCACATTCCAGACCAGTCGATTCTCCAGCGCGTCCCGGAACAGATCCTCGATGATGCGGCCGGTGATTCTTGCGGCACGCGGATAATCCATGTCGCGATACAGCTCCAGCGAAACGGCGACCGCGGGACAACCCAAAATCGCCCCTTCCACCGCAGCCGCGACAGTGCCCGAGTAGAGCACATGGACGCCGGTGTTCAGGCCCGAGTTGATGCCTGAGACGACCAGGTCGGGCTTCTCCGGCATGAGCGCCCCGATGGCCAGCTTCACGCAGTCGGCGGGCGTGCCTTCCACGCTCGTGCCGCGAAACCGATCATTGACGCTGACCGACCGCCAGAGCACGGGATTGCGGATGGTGATCGCGTGCGAACCGCCGGACTGAACGTTGGCCGGGGCGACAACTGTCACGTCGTGGTTTCGCTGTAACTCGTCGTGCATGGCGATGATGCCGGGCGCGAAGATGCCGTCGTCATTGGTGAGGAGAATTCGCATGGCCCGAATTGTAGGGGGCTGCCGCGCGGCATACAATTGAGTCGGCCCGAACCTTTACGGCGATCATGCGCCGTTGCCAGTTGCCACGCGGACGTTCCTTCAATGCCTGAAGACAATACCCCAGTTGCGCGGCCCGTTGCATCGCCCAGCGCGGTTCGCGCGATTTGCGCGGCCCTGGCGACGGCGCTGGCCTGCGGCGTTGTCCTGCAGTCCCTCCTCGTGGCGGGCTTCTTAAGCATGGGCGACGGCGCCTATCTGAGGCAGGCGGATCGCATCCGAGATCTGACCCTGACTGACATTCGTGCCGCGTTTTCTACCTATAGCGCCCCTGCTGAGACCGGCGGATATTACCAGCCGCTGACCCTGCTTTCCCTCGCCCTCGACGCGAAGCTCGCGCCGGATCCTTCGGCGGCGGCGTTTCACTTTCACCTGACCAATCTAGCGCTGCACCTGGCGAATGTGCTGATCGT
>CAZCGF010000039.1:0-3842 GCA_964498115.1 uncultured Planctomycetaceae bacterium
TCCGGGCGGTAACGACGAAAACGTCGGCACGCTTGCCGTTGGTGATCCAGAACTTTCGACCATTGATAACCCAGCCAGCCGAGGTTTTCTCGGCGCGGGTGGTCATGGCCTCGGCATCGGTGCCGCAATCCGGCTCGCTAAGGCACCACGAACCGATGGCCTCGGCGGAGGCCAGTTTGGGGAGCCACTTCTGCTTTTGCTTGTCATTGCCGGCGAGACGAATGTGCGTCGAACAAAGGCCGCTGTGCGCCGCAATGAATAGGGCCGTTCCGCCGCACCACCGGGATATCTCCTCGACGACCACTGTCATGCCGAGAAGGCCCTGACCGGAGCCGCCGTACCCCTCCGGGAAGGAAACGCCGAGGATGCCGACCTTGCCCATCTCCCGGGCGACCTCATCCGGCATCCACTTTTCCGCGTCCCATTTTCTAGCGTGGGGTGCGATCCTTTCCGCGGCGAACTTTCGCGTGAGATCGCGAAATGTCGTCAATTCGTCCGAAAGCGTGAAATTCATGTCGTCCTGCTCACAAGATAGAAATTCTGGAGCCGGGATCAGGCATCGAACCCGACAAATCCTCCTCCGATATGCCCTATCGGGTGAGGTTTGCATAATAAGGTTCGCCGCAAGACGGGTCAAACGGGCCGACTCAATGGAACTTGCGATGGGACAGATGATTAGAGCGAATAGGGAGCAGTCCGCGAAGACTCCAGAAGAACGAACTCAGGGCACTCAATCGGGGCATTCTGCCATGAAGAAAAACGTATTACCTGCACCGATTTTGGGGGTTATCGTTGAGAGAGTTGGAATCCCTTGCCGCGTATCTTCTCGGCTCTCCATGAAACTGTGTTCGGATCCTGTCCCAGGAGGATCGTCCAATCTCCCTCGGACGCCTCTTCGAGCAGAGATTCCTTGTTGACCATGTTCTCGTACGGCAGGAGGTCGTAGGCCATGTTGTAACGCAGGCCCGCATGAGCGCTCGTCGGCATGAGATCGGCCGGAAGAATCGCCCGCTTGCCGCCGCCCTCAAGAATGACGCCCTGCTGATGACGCGTATGGCCGGGGAGCATTCGTGTCGAAACGCCTTCGACAATCTGAGCGTCGCCCGACATCAACGTGAGAAGGCCCGCCTGTTCCAGCGGTTCCAGATTCTCGCGCCGATAGGTGCCTGTCATGACGGCATGACCCTCCACCGCGTCGTCCCACTCGCCGCGCTGGACAAAATACCTGGCCTTCGGAAAGGTCGGCTGCCATCCTCCCCGACCATCGGACATGGTGCCGCCACCGGCATGATCGAAATGGAGATGCGTGAGTATCACAATATCGATCGACTCTCGATCCACACCGGCCGCAGTCAGCGAGTCGAGCAGCCAATGCGATCCAAAGCTGAAAAACCCATGCTCCTTTTCCGCGTATTTGGCGTTCTCGCCGCAGCCCGACTCGATGAGTATTCGGGCGCCGGACGTCTCGACAAGCATACAACTCGTCGCCAGCGGAATCCGGTTCTGCTCATCAACCTGAACGGCTCGGGCCCACACCGGCTTGGGGATGATGCCGAACATGGCCCCGCCATCCAGCGAAAAGCTACCCCCGTCCAGGACGCGAATCGTCAGGTCGCCGAGGTGAAGTGTCGGCGGCGTCGCGGTCGGTCCTTGTCGGGCGGCAAGCGGCATGACGGCGAGTCTAATCCCCCCGCTTAAAACGAGCCACCGAAAACGCACCGGCCGATCGCTTCGCGGAATCCGGCCGCCGTCGATATAATCCGCCGCTCACGGCTCCGGCACGCGCCGGGCATTCACGCTGAGATCGAACAGGAAAACCACACGGAATCACATCATGCTGCTGGCTGAAAAACTCGCGAACTGGACGAACAAGCTCAAATATTCCGACCTGACCAAAGACGCGATCCACGAAACAAAGCGACGCTTCATCGACTCGCTGGGCACTGCACTGGGGGCCTACGGGTCTAAGCCGGCAACGATCACGCGGGCAACCGCAACCGCCGTACCCTATCCAAAGGGCGGTTCCGCGATCGTCGGCACGATGGCGCGCACGACGCCCGACCTCGCCGCGCTGTGCAATGGGGCGCACATCCGCTACCTGGACTACAACGATACCTATCTCTCAAAGGAGCCGGCGCATCCTTCAGATAACATCGCGGCCACGCTCGCCGTGGCACAGGCCGCAAATCGCCCCGGCAAGGACCTCATCCTCGCTACAGTTATCGCTTATGAAATCCAGTGCCGGCTCTGCGATGCCGCCTCACTCCGGGCTCACGGCTGGGATCACGTCACCTATGGGGCTTTCAGCTCTACGCTCGGCGCATCCAAGCTTTGGGGACTCACTCCCGATCAGATGGTTCACGCACAGGGGCTGGCCGGCGTCTGCAACATCGCCACGCGCCAGACGAGGACCGGCCAGATTTCCATGTGGAAGGCGTGCGCTTTTTCCAACGCCGCTCGTAACGCGGTATTCGCCGCAAACCTCGCGCGGCAGGGTTTCACCGGACCCAATGAGATCTTCGAGGGGCCCAAGGGCGTCTTCAAGATGCTGACACGCTGCAAGTTCGACGTGGCACTGGGCTCGAAGAGCGCCGGCTACATGATCAACAAGACTTACATCAAGTACTGGCCCGCGGAGTACCACGCCCAGAGTTCCATCGATGCCGCACTGCAGATTCGCAAGGCGTTCATGGCCGACGGGTACAGTTGGAAAGACATCCGCAAGATGGAGATGGAATCGTTTGAGGCGGCAGTGTCGATCATCGGCAGCGAACCGGAAAAATGGCGACCGACGAGCCGCGAAACCGCCGATCACAGCATGGGATACATGACCGTGGCCGCGCTGATCGACGGAGACGTCACTCGCGAGACCTTTTCTCCAAAGAAGTTCACCAACAAGAAGTACCTGGACTTGCTCGACAACACGACCATCGTCGAGGCAAGTGACCTTAACAAGGGCTACCCCGACGGAATACCGAACCGGCTGAAAGTTCGCATGGCCGACGGGAAGGTTTACGAGAAGACGGTGAAGTACCCGCGCGGCCACGCCGGCAACCCCATGTCCGACGACGAGGTCGAGACGAAATTCCGCACGCTTGCCGAAGGCGTCATCCCCACAAAGCTGCAAAACCAGTTGCTTTCTCAGTTGTGGTCGCTGGATAAGGCCCGCGACGTTCGAAAGCTCTGGAACTTCAAGGTGTCCGGAAAGGGGCTTCGAGCACACTGATCGAACGGATCACGTCGTCAGCTGAGCAATGGCCCGCCAGCAGTCGGGCGCGCCGACACGGTCGTCGTTCGTAAAATCGACAGGCACAAGAACAAAAAAACGGCCGTTGAAGCTCTCACTTCAACGGCCGTCTGTCGTATATCAATCTGGAACTGAATCGAATCTTCTCAAACTAGCAACCGCCGCTCAGGAGGCAGTTTGCGAAGTTATCGATGTCGTCGATGTCAATCTCGCAGTCCTTGGTGAACTCAAGGTCGCCGGCGCACTTTTCAGTAGCGCTGCCCGGGCCGCCCATGAGAATCTCAACGAACTTGCTGACATCGGCTCCGTCCACAAGCGTATCCGCATTCACGTCACCCTTGGTGCATGAGAGGGCCGATGGAACGCTGGCACTGACAGTCATCAGAGACGGCGAACCCGGCTTAAAGAGACCGATCTTGATATTGCCGGTTGTCGGCGGCGTGGCGGCGTCGAATCGGAAGTTATACAGCGTTCCGAATCGCAAGGCGTTGGCATTGGCGTTTTGTGCAAAAGTCTGAGTCGTCGCCCAAATGATCTGATCGGTAAGGATGGTGGCAGGCCAATCGGTGCCGTCGAAGGGCTCGCCGCTGTGATA
>CAZCGF010000039.1:3942-8720 GCA_964498115.1 uncultured Planctomycetaceae bacterium
GTGGCGTCATCTGCAGCGACGTACATGCCCTCAACATAGTAGAGAGCACCCGGGTTTTCCGACGGGTCCACGTCGCCGGTCGCTGCCTGCAAGCGCCCGCGAATGGTAGAGACGCCCGTAGCGAACGCGTGCGGCTCAATGAATGTTCCCGCGGCGGCGTTGACCTGATACTTCGGACCGAGGTTGCCGAAGCTGCCGTTTCGAGAGGCGGTGTAAGGATCGGAACAGCCGGAGCCTAAATGATCACAACAGCAGCCTCCGTAGGGCGAGCAGGGAGGACAGAGGTTTTCCTGGAGTGCACAGAAGCCGTGCTTAAGCCAGCTCTGGCCAATCTGCTCGAATCGACCGGCGCCATTGACGGTTCGGTATCTGAAGAGATTCTGGGAGATGACGGGGTGGCGGGAAGCCACGTTATCGAGCCACTCAAGCGGCGTGTCGCCACGATTGCATGATGTCGTTCCGACCGCGTAGGCAGCGATGCCGCCGGAAACGCCGTAGCTCTGTGGATTGCCCGCAGAATCGCCGGTGAGACCGCCGACGATCACATCAGGGCCTGCACTGAAGCCACCGCGCGGGGTGACGTCAGAGGCCGGCTCGGCCTCAAACTCTTCAAAATCGGCGATGTCGGCTACGGCCATGATTGAAAGCGAGCCGACCGGGATGCTGGTATGCGTCAGGTTGCCGGGAAACTCGGCGGAGACAGCAATCTGGGCATTCATCGTGATTGTACCGGTCGCGGCGTCAAAGGAAATGACTTCGGTACCGGGAATGGACTCAAAAAGGGTAAGTGCAGAATCGAGTCCGTCGACGATTCGCATGTGTGATCCCTTCACATCGAAGGAGAAGTCACCAAACCGGCAGCCGGCGTCGGTTCCACCCGTCTGTTCGAGACTGCCCACGCCGCGCGTGCGAATCGCGCCGGAGCTGCTCTGCGGTAAGCCGTCGGTCATGTCGAGCATGAAGCTCGACTGCTTCGGCGCAACGTGGAAAGTCATCTGATGCTCGGAACTGGAAAGGCCCACTGTCGCGAGAGCATCGGCGTCAAGCGTCAAAGTAGCTTGCCCGCCGGCCGTCGACCATGCGGTCCGGATAGAACCCATCGGACCGGCAAATGCGGTCGTTACGGAAACAGCCATGATAACGGCCACTACCGGGGCGATTGGCTGAAACCATCGAGAACACCAAACGGGTTTGAATTCAGACATCAATTGAACCTCCGAGGCTTGCTGCATGTTTTTGCACGAGCGCGAGACAGTAAATACTCCACCCTGCGTCACTCGCCGGATAGACGAGCGACCATTTCATCAATATCAAAAACATCACTAACAGCCGCTGTTCAGCAGGCAGTCACCGAAGTTGGGAACGTCGTCCAAGTTAATGATGCCATCGCGGACGGCCTCAACATCGCCGGCGCACAATTCCTGAAACGTCGGACCGCCGAAGAGCAGCCGATCAATGAAAATAGTGATGTCCAGGCCATCCACCACGGCGTCGCCATTCAGGTCGCCATTGATGCAGGGATACGGCGTGACGGTCTGAACCGTCGCGGCGGTACCGGTGCCCGGCTTGAAATAGCCAAGTGTGACAGTTCCTTTGCCGGCCCACGGCGCGACATCGGCGTCAAATCGGAAGTTGTAAAGCGTACCCCATCGAATTGCATTGGCGCTGGCGTTGACGGAAAAATCCTGTGTCGACCAAGTCACGCTTGAATTTGCGACCACCGGCGGCCAGTCAGTCCCGTCGTAATTTACATTTCCGGGGCCATCACCGTCGTGGTAGTCCACATCGCGGAACTCAATGTTTGTAACGTTGGCATCGGGCCGAATGGGAATGGAAACCGATCCGATGGACCGGTCCGAATTGAGATTCTGTACGGCGTATTCGTAGTGGTAGATTCCCCCGCCGAGGCTCGTAGCCTGTGCGGCGACGATGACCAGCGCAGTCATGCCCCCATCCTCCTGGGTGACAACGTCCGCCTCGCTGACGGTGGGATCAGTATCCTTCCAGGCCCTGATACCGGCTTGCTCTCTCTGTGTAGAACCAATTGCGGTGAAGCTCCAGGCGGTACCGCTGCCGGAAACCGAGAGTGGTCGATAAGAGGCGTTGTTATTCTTGTGACCCGCTCCGGCATCGTCGGCGGCGACATACTGCGCCTCGCCAAAATAGCGCGTCGCATTCACATCGCCCGAGCCGTTCGAAACTTCCAGGTCAACGATTCTTGCCTGGCAGCGCCGTGCAACCGATCCGGAGAAGCCCGGATTGGCCACGGGGTGAACATGTACTCCGGTCGTCGGATTGACCTGCCACTTGGGGCCCAAGCTGCCCTGTCCACCATTGCGTCCTGCAGAATATGGGTCTGAACAGCCGACCCCCAGGGCATTGCCGCTCGTCCCGGAGCACGAGGAACAACAAGCATTGTCGCTCAGTGCGAAGAATCCGTGCTTAAGCCAACTCTGCCCAAGCTGCTCAAAACGGCGGGACCCGTTGACCAGTTTCATGCGGAAAAGATTCTGGCCGATGACGGGATGCATATTGCTCGGCTGGTCAATCCAGTTGAGATTGACGTTGCCCAGATTGCAGGAGGTGGTGCCCATCGAGAATGCCTCGACCCCGCCTGCGCTGCTGTAGTTAGCAACCGTGTCGTGGGAAAGAACACCAACGATAACATCGGGACCGATCGATTGAGTGGGAGATCCCGGGCAACCGGAGCCTAATGCCGGGCGAGACTGCGAAACGACGATGACAACGATAACAACAAGAGTGATAAGGAACGATCGAGTAACCAGCTTGGACATTCTGCGCCTTTCTTTGAGGAGATGGGCTCAGGCTATCCTGAGCGATGAACATCAGCGGAGTCAGCTACGCAGCGAACATCTCCATCGAAATGATGGATCGGTTGGCACATGCGCAGTGGTTTGTTTGGACCTCCCGCCGCAAAAAAAATCGACTCGTTATGGCTCATTGTAACCGGACGGCGACAACCCATCAAGCAAATTGAGGCCTCTGAGTAGCGATTCTCGGACGCCTGACATCGCGGATTAGGCGATAGCACACAGTATGCAAATCAGAATAGTGAATTGTGGGAGAATATGGGCCGCTCAATGCGACATATTTCGGGCTGCACCAGACTGACCCGCGGGATAAGCTGAGACGGCGCAGTGGATCGCGCCAAATCGTCGCTGACTTTCTCCACAGAGTATGGTCACGACCTTCACGTCCGCACCAAGCTCTTTGGCAAACCTCGCCGCGGCGATCTGGTCATACTCCTCAAAGAACCCGCCTGAGCCGGGCATCAGAAAGCTCTCAATTGTTTGAATTCCATTAAGGTGGTTAAGTCCGCGGTTTTCTTCGGCCAGACTTGGTATAGGAACGATTTTGAAGCGGCAATCCTCCAGCTTCCTGATCAGTGCGCGACGCGATTCGTCCCGCCTGCGGATGGCGGCGAGGTATTCGTCAAACTGCGCATCACCGGTCGGGCTGTCAGCCGGTCGCGATTCAGCTTCTGCGAGATCCATGGCCAACAAAAAGCTTTGAAAGTTACCCACCCCGGAGTCAACCTGGCCGGCGCTGAAATAGCCACAAAGCGCCTCAGGGTATTGGCCCTTCCTGACCGCGGCCGACTCCAGCTGCGGCCTGACGATCATGAGAAACTCCGACAAGCGGTCCGCATCCAGGTGCGCGGTGCATTGCGTGAACTGCTCGCCACTTAAGACCTTTGCCGTATGCAGGGCCTTGGTGCCGATTCGCAGAATTGTGCGTACGGCCCCACTGGTGTCGTTGACAAAGGCAGTGAGCCCTCCACCGCTTGCGCGAATCGTCATTTCGTAGTCGATGTGATACGAAACGGCGGGCAGAACCACGACGACCTCGGCATCAAACTCCGCCTTCAACGCGGCGAGGACCTGTTCCGCCGTCAGTCCCAGTGCGAAATTGCGAGACACCTCGGCCTCGCCGATGAACAGGTATCGCCAGCCCATCTGCGGATCGGCGACCAGCATGAGATTACCGCCCTGAAATAGCAACGGCGATTGAACGATCCTATGACCAGAGGCTTTCAGCCCTCCCCATAAATGGCTCTCGCCAGGGGCGAAGATACTGCCTTCTTCGCCGCGACTGGCAAATCGCGGAACAATCGTCGCGGGCTCGACTGGGGATTGATCGGTCAATTGGAAATGACCGGGCTTTCCGTTGTCCTGGGCCCACTCTGATACCGCAAATGGCTCGGCAATGACGGTGAGCTGATCGAGACGCTTGAGCGGCCATAGGCGGGCAAATCCAAGCATCAACTTGAGCTGGTCCTCTTCGATGCTAACGACGAAACGCGCATCCGGCACGGCACTGGACAACTGTCTGGCGATGTCGAGCGAACTACCGTCGCCCGCTCCCCGCCAATAGTCGCCGCGGGCTAGTTGAAGACGAAAAAGGGCGATCTCGCTCTCACCGGACTCCGTCGCCGCCCGGAATCTCTGCTCGCTCTTGTAGAACTGAAACTGAAAATTACGAAGTTCGTCTCCGATCTGGTCAGCGGTACGCCCCGTCATCAGAATGCCAAGAATATGACGAACGATGGAGTAGTCATCATCCGGCCCGGCACCGGGAATCGGAAAATACCTCAGCAGATCAACCGGCATACCCGCCTGCCTCAAGACGGCGAGGTCTTCCGCTTCTCCGCGGCTCAGATTCGCCGGACCGATGATGGACAGTACCTGGGCAAGCGTTTTCAAGAGTCCGTCGCGTGCAAGATGCGTAGTGACATAGTCCGCCGCCGCCCGCAGATA
>CAZCGF010000039.1:8820-14377 GCA_964498115.1 uncultured Planctomycetaceae bacterium
CGGTCGGCGACGCGATGCAAATACTCATCTGGTAGATTCAGAACATCCAGCGTGTGGTTGCCAATGGGCCGAGCGCGCAGCTCCTCGACAACCCTGGACGCAAGCGGAGTATGCGATGGGCCCGTTTGTCCGGCGGCGGCACAGGGCATGCACAACGAAAGCAGCCAGACCAGATTGGGGCAACGTCTCATCACAACTCCGCAACGCACGGCATCATACCGCGCCGATCGGAAGACTATCCGGTCAGTAGTCGGCGGGAAAGGGCGAGAGGGGCCCGGGTCAAACTCAATCAGCGTTTAGTCGAGGCAAGAATCGGGCCGCGAAACGATGCGTGGCAGGTATTACAAGTGGTGATGATCTCGCTCAGCTTGGTACCAATGGCCGCGGTGTCATTTCCCTGGGAAACCTCGACCAGGTCAAGGCACTGACGTTCCATCTGGGTTGCGAGGCGATCGAAGACGCGGCGGCCCTCATCGCTCATTTCATTCTTCCTGAAAAGGTGTGGAATCAATCGGGCATCCTTCGATAGAGCGGCCGCGAGCCGCGATACCCGTTCCATGTTCTCGGGCATCTGACCCGTTCCGGCACGATGCGCACGACGGTCCAGATTCAACTCGCGAAGCTCTTCCATGACCGCGCGGAGCCGCTCGCTGTTGACGACGTGTAGACCGTGCTCATCGTCCGCGGGGACCAGGGAAGCGGTTGGCGCGGAAGAGCCGTCGGAACACGTTCCAATTCCTAGAAAGACGATAGCGATAAACGGTATCAGACACTTACATGCAGTACGCGGATTTCTCATGGCATATGAAAACTCAGAAAGCTCCAATCTCAAACGAGCCGGCCTCCCACGTTACTCTCCGTCAGACCATCCTTGTTATCGGCAGGAAAAATCTTCGCCAACGCATCAAGATGCGTCCACTGGAGGTCGATTTCTCGCTTGATGTCCGCCAAATCCATCGACGAACGCGTGTACCTTCGTTGACGCATCGCATACTCCTCAAGCGATACTCCGTCGGGTCGAGCGTTGATACGGTAGCGCAAACCATCGAAGATTTCGTAAAGGGGGAAAAGACCGCATTCCACCGCGTGGCGGACGAGGTCAACGCTCTCTTCGGCTTCCGACTTCCAACCGGTAGGGCAGGGCGAGAGCATCACCATAAACCGGAATCCTCGCACTCGGCGGGCAAACCTCACCTTTCGAAGGAAATCGTCCCGATGGGCGACGGAAAGGGTGGCGGCGTAAGGTATGCGGTGGGCGGCCATGATCGACATGATGTCCTTCTTGCGCTCGCCCTTTCCGAAGGGTGACGTGGTGGTGGCGATGCCAATTGGGGTAGCGCTACTTCGCTGGCCGCCCGTGTTTCCGTATATCTCGTTGTCATAGCAGATATAAATGATGTCCTCGTTACGCTCGGCCGCTGCGGAGAGGGTGGCGATCCCAATATCGTAAGTGCCGCCGTCGCCCGCCCAGCAAATGACGGGAGCATCTTCGTCGCAAAGCCGCTGCACTGTGCTCAGTCCGGTAGCCACCGCGGGACTGCTCGCAAAAGTCGTTGCGGCGACAGGGGCGCCGTATGCACTGCCCGGAAACGCGCCGGCGGTAACGATTCCACAGCACGCTGGAATCGCCATGATGGGCTTCTCACCGCCCAGTCCCTGGTCGAGAAGCTGCAGGCCGAGAGACATCCCGCAGCCGGCGCAATTGGTGTTCCCGCAGCGAAGAAGATGTTCGCCTTGGATTTGCAGGCCTTCTGTCAACATCTGGGTCATACAGTCGCCTCCTCCCAGATGGGTTCCGTTTCGGATCCGCGGGATTCCAGGTCGTCGATGATTCCCTCGATGATCTCCGGTGTAACGTCGCCGCCCCCAAGACCGACGATGTAATCCTGCAGAATGACATCCCGGGGACCTCGAAGGCTCGCGGCCGCTTCCTGCCAAAAGATTCCGCCGGAGCCGGGAGAGTGGTTCCGATCCAACACGCCGATGCGTTGAGCTTTCGTGACCGCGGCCCTGAGTTCTTTGCGCGGGAATGGTCTGAACTGCTTTACTTTAATCATTCCGACGCGTCGGCCGCGCTCGCGCTGCCTGGGGATAACGCGCCGCAAAGTGCGGGCCATCGTATTGCATGCAACGACGATCGTATCGGCGTCATCAGTCTGAAGAGTCGTCAGGGGGCCATCCGGACGGCGCCCAAAGACATTTTCGAATTCGTCAATGGCCTGGTCGAGAACTTCGGGAACGCGTTCCATCGCGAGCTGAATCTCGCGACGATGGTGCGATGTTTCTCGCGGCCAGGTTAAGCCGCCGACGGTGACCGCCTTTCCGGGATGCAGATAATGCGGCACCTTGCAGGCGGGCAGATATCGATCGACTTGCTCCTGCGTCGGCAGTTCGACGACCATTTGCGTGTGCGAAATGATGAATCCATCCATCGCGACCATGACCGGGAGGAGCACGCGCGGATCTTCCGCCACGCGAAAGGCGAGGAGAATGGTGTCGACGAGGTCCTGGTGGGATTCGGTGTAGAACTGAATCCATGCAGCGTCGCGAAGAGCGAGGCTGTCGCCCTGATCCACCCAGATATTCCATGGCGGGCCGAGTGTGCGATTCACGGCGATGAGCACAATCGGGAGGCGATAATAGCCGGCGGCGAAGATGTTCTCTGTCATGTATGCCAGCCCGTTGGCGCTGGATGCGGTGAACGAGCGGGCGCCGCCCAGGGAGGCGCCGATGCAAACGCCCATGGCGGAGTGTTCCGACTCCACGGGAACGACGCGACCTTTGGTAAACGCAAAACTACTGAGATACTCAATGATCTCGGTTTGTGGCGTGATGGGGTATGCGCCGGCGCAACAACCACGTGCCGAGCGATTGGCCTCTCCTGCAAGTGCCAATGTCTGACCCGCGGCATTATTACCTGTTACAAGTGTCTTAGCCATCCGGCACCTTCACTTGGTCGTATGAGCGGAGTAACGCGATCGTTGCGTTAAAGTTCCGCCATATAGATCACACCGCGCGGGCACTGCGTCGCGCAGACGCCGCAGCCTTTGCAGTAGTCGTAGTCGAATAGATATCCGTCGCCGTCGCGGCGGAGAATCCCCTCGGGACAATACTCCACGCATCGGTCGCAACCATTGCAGACGCCGCAACTCATGCACCGGGCCGCCTCGAGCATTGCCTCGGGCTTGTTGTCCTCGTACCCCAGGCGGACTTCTGAGAACGTATGCCGCCGTGTCGTGGCGGATAGCTGCCGGCTACGGTAGGCGGGGATCCGTGAGAAGACATGCATGCGCATAGCTTCCGGTCCCGCCACCGCTACCGGTTCGGCCGCCAACACGGCTTCATCGGAAAGCGTACGATGAATGTGCTGTGCCGCGCGACGCCCGTTACCAATGGCTGCGGCGACGGTACCCTCATTCGTCGCAAAGTCGCCACCGACAAATATGGGCGAACCCGAAAGACCAAGCAGACGCGTGCGATCGAAGATCTCCGCTCCCTCGGGCAGAATTGAAAGATCGGAGGACTGACCGAGCGCGAGAATGATACGGTCACAGGGGAGCTCGAACTCGTTGCCTTCCCCGACTTCCGGAATCGGCTGACGGCGACCGCTCTCATCCGGCGGACCAAGCGTCATTCGCCGGCAGGAAAGAAACATGGAGTCTCCGCCTTCACGAAACCGAAGGGGCGCGACCAGTTCACGCAGAGTGACGCCCTCTTCGAGCGCTTCGTCGATTTCCTCGCGGATCGCAGGCATCTCCCGTCGGCTTCGTCGATAAACAACCTCCACCGCCAGGGCGCCGACGCGTAGCGCCGAACGCGCCGCATCGATGGCGGTGTTTCCGCCGCCGATGACGATCACGCGCTCGCCTCGCAGGGCCACTTCGTCGTGTTTGACACGATCGAGAAAATCGATGCCCTCAATAACCCGGCGGGAATCTGCAGGACCCAGATCGAGAGATCGAATCTGCTGCAGACCGGTGGCCACGAATACGGCATCGTACTGTCGCGATAAATCGATGAGGCGCGCGCGGTCGACCTGCGATTTAACGTAAAGGTTTACGCCATGCTGCACGACATAGTCGATCTCAGCATCAAGCACTTCCGGCGGAAGGCGATATGAAGGAATGCCGTAGCGAAGGAGACCCCCGGCCTCAGCAGCACCGTCAAACGCGTCCACGCGGTAACCGAGCTTCGCCAGATGATACGCCGCGCTGAGCCCGGCGGGTCCGGTACCGATCACCGCGACTCGGTGCGAGCGCCACGGCGTCGATGGTCTCGGACGAGTCCCCTTTTCGGCTGCCGCCCGCTCAAGGTCTCGAATCTGAATGGGCTCATCGAAGATCGCACGATTGCACGATTCAATGCAGGGCGCGGGGCAGACTCTGCCGCAGACTGCCGGAAGCGGTGTGGTTTGTAGCAGCGTCGAGAGTGCTTCGTCATAGTCGCCGCGCCGCAGAGAGCGGACAAAGGACTGAATGTCGTTTCCCGCTGGGCATGCATGCGAGCAGGGCGAAAGCAACTCGTGGCGATGCGGTTGGCGGTTCGCCCACGATCCCGTGCGGATGGCAGGCTGCTCGCCCACGTGCTCGTCGAGCAAGTCGATGGGCGGCGGCTTTTGAGGTGCCCGGAGTGTTTCAATGGGCGTGCCCGGAAGCTCTATTCCGCAGATCGCGTCAAATGCCTCGCGGGCCGCGTCGACATTCGCCCCGTCAAAGCGCAGATCGCCGAGTGAATCGGCGACTGACTCCCATGGTTCGCCGAGGATTCTCAGAACGGCACCCAGCATGGTCGTATTTACGATCGGGACCGACTTGGTTCCGAGCTTGTGCTTGATGGCGATGCCCGTGGCATCGATGGAGGCCACATGTCGCCCAGCGAATTCCGGACCGAGGCTTTCAGGGTCTTCAGGCGTGTTAAGGATGATCCAGCCGTCCGGTTTGAGACCCGTGAGAATCGACGGGCTGATGAGTGTGCGATCGAGAACGATGACGTGATCCGGCGACCGAATCTGATTGTGGTTAACTATTTCGTACTCGTCGACCCGGACAAAGGCCTGAAGCGGCGCCCCGGATCTTTCCGCGGCATAAACCCCAAAGGCCTGTGCAAACTGTCCCCGAAGGAAATAGGACGTGGCGATGAGCTTTGCCAGCGTGACGCCGCCCTGACCGCCGCGGCCGTAGATGGTCATTTCGATCATGCCACACCACCGATCGGGTTGGTGTCTCCGCCCCGCGCCGCCCAGGAGGAGCCTCTCCGGAGAGAGTAAGCAAAGCGGCGCGGGGGGCCGACCCTTGGAGACACAGCAAACGGCATGCCGCTGGGGCTCCATATCGTGCCAACAGGCCGCGCATTCGTCCCGATGCGATCCTCTCCACCCTGAAACGGGCGGTTCAGAAATCCTCAGGGCGGGCTGACCCGTGATTTCGCGGGGTCGGATGCTGAACTTCCCTCAACGCATGGAGGATTGAGGGCAGAAACGGCTGCGGAGGGGGTACCTGAAATGACGCGTGATTTTGCAGTCCGGCCGGTTTCTGAATTCGTGCCAATAAACGGGAGA
>CAZCGF010000039.1:14477-25455 GCA_964498115.1 uncultured Planctomycetaceae bacterium
AAACGGGAGATTGCCATGAGTGCCAGACGAATTCGACAAATCCGAAGGGCAAGTCAACGGCGGTCGGATAACCGAAACGGACTCGGCGTGAGCGAACTCTTTACGGCACCGCCGAGGGACGCACGGGTAATACTCGAGGTCCGGGATCCGCGATTTAAGAGGTATCTGCTTGGTTACTAAGCCGCGCTGTCACCGTTGGTCGATCGGGACGACCTTCAGGTCCGTCGGACCATCGTACACCGCTCGCGGCCGGAAAATGCGGTTCTCCGGCAGGTATTCCAGCACGCGGGCCGCCCAGCCGGCGGTTCGAGAGACGGCAAAGATCACCGGGAAAAGCGGGGTCGGGAACCCCAAGGCGTGATAGACGATGCCGCTGTAGTAGTCCACGTTTGGATAGATCGGCTTGCCCTTGGCCTTCATCTCGCCAAGGAATAGATTCTCAACCTCAACAGCCGTTCGGTAAAGCGACTCCATGCCCTTCTCTTTACAAAGCGCTTCAGCGTGCTTCTTAAGCACGAGTGCCCGCGGGTCATACGCCTTGTATACTCGGTGCCCGAAGCCGATGACCTTTTGGCCTTTGGCGATTCGATCGGCGACCCAGGCTGCCGCCTTCTCAGGCCCGCCGATGGCCTTCAGATCGTCGAGCGCGGCCTCGTTCGCACCGCCGTGCAGCGGCCCGCGAAGTGACCCAATCGCCGCCGCAATAGTGGAGTACATATCAGCCAGTGAGCTGTGGACGACCATCGCGGTGAACGTCGAAGCGTTCATGCCGTGATCCGCCTGCAGAATCAGGCAGATGTCCATGAGCTTTTCGGTGACCGCAGTAGGTCGTTCCCCGGACATCTGATAGAGATAATTCGCAGTGAAGGACAACGAAGGATCGGGCTGGATGATCGGCAGCCCCTTGCGCGCTCGGGCGATCGCGGCGCCGATGCTCCGCGTGCGTGCCATGATGCGGATGGCGATCTCGGTCTCCATCTCGACGGCGGCCGCGGCATTCGACACGCTATGCGTGACGACCAGCGAATCCTTGTCGAGGCATGCCAGAGCGGCGACCGCGGCCTGCAACGTATTCATCGGATGCGCGTCGCGCGGCATGGACTCAATAAACTTGATGATCACGTCTGGCAGGTCGCCGCACTTGGCGAGACGCTGACGAAAACCGGCGAACTCCTGCTTATTTGGCAGCTTGCCAAAAAGAAGGAGGTAGGCTACTTCATCAAATGCGCAATGATCGCTGAGGTCGGCAATGTCGTAGCCGCGATAGTTCAGATGACCGGCTTCGCCATCCACGTAGCCGACCTTGCTGATGTTGGTGATGGCGCCTTCCAGTCCTCGACCCAACTCAATCGTGCAGGGGAACTCAACTCGGCCAAGGAACTTCGGCATCTGGCTAACCTCTGGTTCGGCGGGAACTCATTGCTGCAATCTCACGCACAGTATAGTGCCTTTACACGAGTCGCAAAACACACGGCCATTCCGGGGCGATGCAGCCACCTTCAACCGACCCCGGCGACGATCGGCGCGGTTTGCAAACATCAAACAGCCCCGCTCGTTCGGAGCCCGACGGCTTTTTGCAACACCGGGCCACGCCGTCTAGGATATCGGCTTTCCGTGGCCGGCTGATTTGCTTGTGCCGGCCACAGACCTTCGCCCGAGTACCGACCATCTGGAGTGACCACCATGAAAGTCCACGAATATCAGGCGCGACAGCTTCTTGCGGCCGCTGGGGCGCCTGTCCCCAGGTTTGAAGTCATCGACTCACCCGATCAGGCATCGTCCGCGATCAAGGCGCTGGGGGGCGGCAAACTGGTCGTTAAGGCGCAGGTCCATGCGGGCGGCCGCGGCAAAGCCGGTTATGTCATCCTTTCCGACAACCAGGCCGAGATCGAGAAAAACTGCGCGCGGATGCTCGCCAAGCCCATGGTCTCCAAGCAAACCGGTCCGCAAGGCGTCAAAGTAAGCAAGATCCTCCTGGCCCCCGCCGTCGAGATTGAGAAAGAGTACTACGTCGGCATGGTCCTCGATCGGGCCAAAGGCTGCCCGGTCATGATGGTGTCGAAGGAAGGCGGTGTGGAGATCGAAGAGGTCGCCGCCAAGAACCCGGACGCCATCGTGAAAGAATGGTTGCACCCGCTCCTGGGCTTGCAGCCGTATCAACTCCGGCGGCTCACGACCGCCCTGGGACTCGAGGGCGACCACGCCAAGCAGGCGGCACGGACGATGGAGGTGCTCGCCCGCATCTACCTGGCGAAGGACTGCACATTGGCGGAAATCAACCCGCTGGTCCTGACCAAGGGAACCAACGGCAAGCCCGGCGAGATTCAGGCGATCGACGCGAAGTTCAGCTTCGACGACAGCGCCGTCTTTCGTCACGCGGACATCGCGGAGCTCTTCGATCCGACCGAGGAGAATCCCAACGAGATCAGGGCCTCGAAGCACAACCTGAACTACATCGCCCTCGACGGAAACATCGGTTGTCTGGTCAACGGCGCCGGACTGGCGATGGCCACCATGGACATCATCAAGCTGCACGGCGGAGACCCAGCGAACTTCCTGGATGTCGGCGGCAGCGTCACCAAGGACGGAGCCATTGAGGCATTCCGCATCATCCTGAGCGATGAAAAGGTAAAGGGAATCCTCGTCAACATCTTCGGCGGAATCGCCAAGTGCGACGTCATCGCCGACGCCCTCATCCACGCGGCTCAGGAAATCGGCTTTAAGATTCCCGTCGTCGTGCGACTAGAGGGTACCAACGTCGACAAGGCCCGCGCCATGCTCAAGGAAGCGGCGATCCCGCAGCTCATCCCGGCGGCCGACCTGACCGACGCTGCCAAAAAGGTCTGCGCAGCGGTGTAACCGCCCTGAATCTGACTCGCCCGCGTTTGCTGGTTAACACACACTTCACCCGCCTGCTCGCATCTTTACTGGAGCGATGCAGCGCGGCTTCGCCTCAATTGCATTCGCGATGAGCCCAATGGCCTTGCATGCCAATTGCCAGGGAAACCTTTCTCGATGGCTGTGTCTTATTGTCTATCGGAGACCGGTCCATCGACCCCATGCGACGACCTTTCCCCGATTTGGCCCCCATTTGCATTGCGCATGCCGTTTTGGCTAGGATAGAATCATGCAGGGGTGGGGCAATCCGTTGTCACTTGATCCAGACTTGACGCAGTTCCCGTCGAATAACTTTCCGCTCTGCTCGTGCGCTCTACGAGAACGAAAGGACACCGCTTCCATGAGTTCAAGACGTCTTGCCGGCTTCGCATTAATCGTCGCCTGTCTCATTCTGTCTCCGGTCGCCTCAAAGGCCCAGCCAGCCGCTTCCATCAAGGCCGGTCCGTCGCCTCACAAGGAGCAAGTCGGCGATCCCTACCTCCCTCCGGATTCCTCGCCCGGCGCTCCGCGCGCCACCACACCGCGAGCACCCGCGGGAAGTGTCCAGGTCAACACAAACGCAATGGGATTGAACATTCCGAACGACGCGGCCAACGAGCCATCCTTGGCGATTGACCCGACCGACCCGAATCGCATCGTGATCGGTTGGCGGCAGTTCGACAACATCGCCTCAAACTTCCGACAGGCGGGCTGGGCCTATTCAAACGACGCCGGCGCGACGTGGACATTTCCCGGAGTCCTGCAGCCCGGCGTGTTTCGTAGCGACCCCATCCTGGGAGCGGATGGCTTCGGTCGATTCTTCTACAACAGTCTGCAACAGAATTTCTGCATTGACGTATGGCGCTCGCTGGATGGCGGAGTAACGTGGCCGATTCATCCCGATGCCGTTGGTGGCGACAAGGCCTGGATGGACGTCGACCAGCGAGATTACGGCTACGGGGCGGGACATCTCTATCAGGCCTGGAGCACCGGCGCAAGCTGTTCGGGGCCCGGCACCTTTACCCGATCCACAAACGGCGGCCTCTCGTGGGAACCAACCCTTTCAACGCCGCTCCCGTCAGTCTTCGGTACCGTGGCCGTCGGACCCGATGGCGAACTCTACATCGGCGGCGTCGACGGGCCTTTCTTCTTTAACCCTGACTTTGTCGTGCTTCGCTCTACGAACGCCAAGAATCCCAACGTCACGCCGACCTTCGATGTGGTCGTCACTGGAAACTTCCTCGGCGGCGCGCAGATCGGCGGCGGCGGCCCCAATCCCGACGGCCTCCTGGGCCAGACATGGATCGCTGTGAACAAGACCGCCGGACCCAATCGCGGCCACGTCTACATGCTCGCCTCGGTCCAACCCGCGGGCGGCGATCCGCTCGACGTACGCTTCACGCGCAGCACCGACGGCGGGCAAACCTGGAGCCCGTCCATTCGCGTCAACGACGACCCCACCAACAACGGGGCCTATCAATGGTTCGGCACCATGTCGGTCGCCCCCAATGGACGCATCGATGCGATCTGGAATGACACGCGCGATGACCCGTCGAATCAGTTGTCTCGCGTCTATTATTCCTACTCGACCGATGAAGGTGTCACATGGACGCCCAATCAGGCCATGACGCCGCAGTTCAACTCCATGGTCGGTTTCCCGAATCAGAACAAGATCGGCGACTACTACGACATGGAGTCCGATCTGATGGGTGCAAGCCTCGCATATTCAGCGACGTTCAACGGAGAGCAGGACGTCTATTTCATGCGGATCACGGTGGACGACTGTAATACCAACGGCATCAGCGACGTCGACGACATCGCCAACATGACCAGCGAAGATTGCAACGCCAACGGCGTGCCCGATGAATGCGAAAATGACTGCAACAACAACGGAATCGCCGACGCCTGCGATATCGCAGCCATGACCAGCGAAGACTGCGATCTGAACGGCCATCCGGACGAGTGCGAAGTCGGCGGCCTACTCGACTGCAACACGAACGGCAACTCCGACCTGTGCGACATTTACACCGGCGTAAGCCAGGACTGCAACGGAAACCAGATCCCCGACGAATGCGACATCGCGGCCATGGTCTCCGAAGATTGCAACACCAACGGAATCCCCGACGAGTGCGAGCCGCCCGACGATTGCAACACCAACGGCATCGCGGACATCTGCGACCTCGCCCAGGGCACGAGCTTCGACTGCGACAACGACGGCATTCCGAATGAATGCCAGCTTGACGGAACTCATGTCCTCTTCTCTGAAAACTTCACCTCCGGCCTTCCCGCCGGATGGACGGCGACAGGGCTTTGGCACACAACCGCGGCCTGCCCGAGAGCCGAGCCGTGCGAAGCAGCGCCATGGGCCTACTACGGCATCGACGCCAGCTGCAATTTCAACACCGGGGCGACAACAGCCGGCGTCCTCACCGCGCCGCCGATCGCCATCCCCGCCAACGCTTTGCAGGTCACCTTGTATTACTGCTCGGCCTACGGCGGCCAAAGCGGCAACTCAAACGCCAGCGGCATGGACTGGGCCTGGGTCGCCGCCAACGGCATCGAAGTCGATGACGTCAGTGCCGGGCTCTCGCAGCTCACCTGGGAAACTCGAACGGTCGATCTCTCAGCCTTTGCCGGACAAAACGTGACACTCACGTTCAATTTCGATTCGCGCGGCGCGTTCCTCAATACTTTCCTTGGTTGGCAGTTCGATGGCCTCCGGCTGGAAGCGGTGCTTCAGGGTTCCCTGGACTGCGACGACAACATCGTGCCGGACCTCTGCGAGATTCAGAACAACCCAACCCTCGATTGCGACGAGAACGCCGTACTGGATGTCTGCGAAGGCCCTGTTGTATGCGTCTGCCAGGGCCTGCTCGGCGATGTCGACGGCGATTCCAACCGCGATGGTCTTGACATCGGCCCGTTCACGGCGTGCTATCTGGCAGGCGTGCCGACCACGCCGGGCTGCGGCTGTGCCGACATGGACGCCAACGGAGTTGTGGATGATCTCGACGTTGATCTCTTCGTGGATTGCCTCCTTGGGCTGGGGTGCCCGTAAGTCGCGGAGACTCACTCGAGTGACGCCGCGACCGCTTTGGTTCGCCGTTGCCCTCTTGGCGTGCGGCATCGCTGCGCCGGCGCGAGCGACTGATCCGACCACCCAGCCGACGACCACAACCGCACTCCCGAAAGGGCTTAAGCCGCACGTCACTCATGTCCAGGGCGGCAAGGTCGACTGGGCGAGCGGCCATCTGCTCGTCGAGGGCATCGGCAAAGCGCGCGGAACCGACGAACAACAACAGAAAATGGCGGAGCGCGCGGCCACCGTCGTCGCGGCCCGCAACGCGCTTGCCCTCGCCGCGGGCATCCAGATCAACCGGTACGGTCGATTCTCCGACGTCCGCGACGGCACGGTTCAAATTGAGGGACTTCTCAAGGGACATTTGGCGGTCGACGTGAATTGGGACCCCGCCGCGAAACCGCCGAGTTGCACGATCACGCTGAGCGTTCCCCTATGGGGAATCAAGGGCCTCACAGCGACGGTGTTTGAAGAGGAGCGGCAACGGGCACGCTCAAGCGCTCATATGCCGATCGCTGACTCTCAAGGCACGAAAACGAGCGTTGACGAATACCTGCTCATCGACTGCCGCGGGACTCACATTGAACCGTGCCTGTTCCCGATCATTATCAATTCCGACGGCAGAGTGCTGTACGACGCATCGATACGTCGGCAATACCACGGCGGCATCCTGCCGACCGTTCGCTATGTGGAACTCGATGACCAAACAGCGTCAGGTGCAACATCGCGTCCGGCCCTTGATACTGGCGATCGTATTCATGTCTTCAAATCGCAGGCACTCAAGCGATCGAGCAATGCAGACATCGTCCTCGGCCGGGGAGACGTCATGCGCATCGCAGATGATGCCAGGCTCTCGGAATTGCTGCGCGAAGGTCAGGTGCTTGTGCTGCTTGATCCAGCGACCGCGGCAAAGGCAACATCGCCGACGCGCTAATCTGCATTCGCAGATCAGATCCCCCACTCACCCTTAATGCGTTGACCCAGTCCTTGCGCGTTACTTCTGCGACAAGTCCGCGCAGACGATTTCCTCGTCATTTCTTGCAAACACATGCCGATCGGCGAAGGCCGGGTGCGACCAGCAAACGCCGCCGCGTCTTGAAGGAAGCTGGTCCCGCGTTGGCTTGATCAGCTTAGCACGACTGACTTCCCTAAATCCTTTCGGTGAAAGGCGGCTGATGATGAGCTCCCCCTTGTCGTTGAACATCCACACATCATCGCCATGCTCGACAAAGTGAATTGTCGCCCATCGATCGTGCGGCACGGCCTCGGCGCTCTCCCAGACCCGATCGCCGGTGAGCAAATCGAGACATCGCAATTCGCCGTAACTATCGACCCCGTAGATGTATTCCCCCTTCAGGTACGGCGTGGAATTAATCGAGTGCAGCGCATCGGTCTTCTGCTCGCTCTCGCCCGCTCGCTTCCAGACCAGTTCGGCCGTCGGTTCCTTCTTTCCAAGCCGGATCAACATGGAACCATCAAAAAAGTTCGACACGAAAATATGATCGCCAAGGTGAACGGGCGTTGAGATGCCGATCACCATCCGCGTCGGCGGGAATGGAATACTCCAGTACAACGTCCCATCCGCGGGATTCAGGCCAACGACATTTGCACCGGTGTAGCAAACCAGCACGCGCCGGCCGGCCTGCTCGATGACGATCGGCGCGGAATACGATGCGGGATCCTTTAAGGCGTGCCACACTTCCTTACCGCTGATGCGATCAAAGGCGACAATGTCAAATTCGCCCTCGCCGCCGATCTGCAGAATGACCAGGTCCTTCTCAATCAATGGCGCGCACGCCAGCCCCCAGATCGGCATGCGAACTTTGTACTCGGCCAGAACATCCTTTTGCCAGTGAATCTTCCCGCTTGCCGCGTCGAAACAGAAAAAGTTCCCCATGGCCCCCAGCACATAGGCCCGGCCGTCGTGGACGGTCACGGACGCCCGCGGACCGGCGTCGTAGCCGATGTCCTTGTAAACGCAGTCGTAAACGTGGCTCCAGATCGTCTTGCCCGTCTTGGCATCGAAACAATGCACGCGCTCAACCTGCTTGGGTTCGATCAGCCGATCGGTGACATAAACCCGCCCATCGGCCACCGTCGGCCCACAATACCCGCCGCCAATCTTCGCGCGCCAGGCGATGTCGAGCTGCGGCTTGTCGAAGCGCGTAACTACTCCCGACTCGCGCCAGACCCCGTCGCGACCCGGCCCGCGCCACTGTGGCCAGTCGTCCGCGAAGGTCGCCGTGGAATTCGCCAAGACTGCTGCGGCTAAGGCCCATAGGACAATGGCGGTCGATCGCATAATGGCTTCTCCGTCGAAAAACTACTCTTTAAATGAAAGTCGCGGCCTCTCTTCAATCGGGGATGATAGCCGGTGACGCAGCAGTTGGCACCGGTTACCCGCGTGCAGCTTAAAGCCCCCCAAGGCCGAATCCGGGGCCGATCCGCGCGGCACTACTGAACTGAGGAAGGCAATTGATCAAGACTCTCATTGGTAATGACCAGCCAATCCTCGCCGTCCTCGCCGATCTCGCCGCGATCGAGGCTGAAGAGAATCCGCGACGGCGGGCGCATGATACTCATAAGCAATTGGTAGTCCTCGCGCTGCATCACCATGTATACCGAAGTCGACCCTTTTAGCAGATCTAAAATACGCGCGGCGACCATCATGCGAAGATCGTCTCCATCCACGCGGTCGCGGTGCTCGGCGATGAGACGATACGGGTCGACCACTTGCCGCAGTTCGCGGCCGCCGTAAAAAGTCACTCTCCCGTCCGGCCGGTTACTCGCCCAATAAAGCGGTGTGGCCTCGTCGATGCCGGCAGCCTGGAGCTTTTTGACCAGGGCAAGTGGATCGTCGATGTTGGACAATTGCGGGCCCATCAGACACCAGGTGACGGCAAACGCCACCAGCGACGTCAGGCCGATCCCCACAAGACTTCGCCGGCGAAGGCCGCGGACGAACCATGTCGCCGACAACGACAGACCGATCAGGATCGCGATGCAGATCACGATACCCTGCAGAGGAGCCGGGCCGTGCCATTCTTCGGGGTACATCTTCGGCAGAAGAAACCACCCGACAATCGGGATCGACGAGATGATCGACAAGATCGCCGCAAGGATGCACCACATCAGGCGCGCATTGAACTTCTCCGTCCTGAAGAACAGCCGCTCAAGCACGACAGCCAGCAGCAGCGAGCAGCCCGGCACAATCGGAAGGATGTAATAAGGCTTCTTGAAGCTCATCATCGTCGCAAACAAGAACGGGACGACGACCCAGCACCAAGCATAGGTCAGAGGCCTGCGATGTCCCGAGTATTTCCGAAGGAATGGCGCAGCGATCGCCTCCGGAAGCGATAGACACCACGGCAGCAGCATCCCAAACAGGATCGGGAAGTAGTAATGCAGCTTGCCCCACTTGCATCCCGGGTAGTTCCCCCTGGCCCGATCGAGAAACTCATAGTCCCAAAGCCGCCACGCATAGGGCTCCCTGCCGGCAACGAAAATCATCCACGGCAGAAACATCAACAGAAACAGCGGAATGCCCCACCAAAGACCGTGACGGCGCAGTGACATCAAGAATCGCGAACCGAATTCCCTGATCCCCTTCATCACGGCCGGGCCGACGGTCGCCGGTCCGCCCGCAGCCACTAGCCGAATGCTCCGCTGGGCCCACCACCAAAACGCGATGGGCAGGCACACCATGGCCATCGGCATCGGCCCTTTCGCCAGCATGGCCAATCCCAGCGCGATATAAAAGCGAACTAGATGCGACCGCCCTTCTCTCGGGCTCTCGGCCGTCTGCGAGTACCAGAACTCCGCAAAGGCCCATGTGCACAACAGTGTCAGCATCGCCTCGGCGGTGGCGTTGACGCTGAACAGAAGCATACCGAACGAGGTCGCAGTGACGAAGGCGGCGATGTCCGCCGTGCGAGTGTCGAACATTCTTCGCGCAAGCCGTCGGACAATCAGGATGGTCAGTACGGTTGCCGCGAACGAAGGCAGCCGCGCAGTCACATCAGTGACGGCGTGACCGGTCATTGAATCCGTCGGAAAAAACTCCGAAAGTATCGCCACCGTCCAGGCGGGTAGCGGCGGCTTCACCAGAAATGGCGTGTCCAGGTAATGGGGTACGAGCCAATGATTTGAATCGACTATCTGCCGGGCAGTCTGCGCGACGATGACCTCGTGATCCGCGAGATGCGGCCCTTCAGTCAACAGGACCGCTCCGAGAGCGAGGAAAGCCACGAGACCAATCAACATCGTTGATGGCGCAAAGAGGCGGCCATTGGCCAGGCCAACATTCTGATTCGATTGCGCCAGCGGGGTAACTCCGGAGTGGAGAGGCAATTCCCTTGATGCTCGGATCACTAGACACGTGGGGTGTTGTAGAGGTTAGCGTCGCTTCGCGCGCCATTCCGCCAGTTCCGCCATTTCGGCGGCAAGCTGCCGGTAAACCTCAAAGGAAAGGGCCTGCTGGCCGTCGGAAAGGGCTTTGTCGGGCTGTGGATGAGTTTCGACCATGATGCCGTCGGCGCCCGCGATGACCGAGGCACGAGCGAGCGGCGGTACCGCCCAACTGATGCCCACACCGTGCGAAGGATCGGCGATGACCGGAAGGTGGGTGTAATGTTTGATAAGTACGACGGCCGAAAGATCAAACGTATTTCGGGTCATCGTCTCAAATGTACGAATGCCTCGCTCGCAAAGAATGACCTGATAGTTCCCCAGAGCGAGAAGGTACTCGGCCGCCATGAACAATTCCTGCAGCGTAGCGCTGATGCCGCGTTTGAGCAGGACCGGCTTGCGGATTCGGCCCGCGGCCTCAAGCAGCGAGAAATTCTGCATGTTTCGCGCACCGATCTGGAGGACGTCGGCCACTTCGGCGACCGCGTTCAGCGTCTCGCTGTCCTTGACCTCGGTGACGATGCGTAAGTCGAAGTTCTTCTTCACCTCGGCGAGAAGCTGAAGGCCCTCCTCCTTCAATCCCTGGAAGGCATAAGGCGAAGTGCGCGGCTTGAA
>CAZCGF010000040.1:0-11272 GCA_964498115.1 uncultured Planctomycetaceae bacterium
GGCGAGCCAAGTTCTCACGGGATCGGGCGTCCGCGCATGCGTCAATTCAGCGGCGACGGTGGGTGGTATTATGACGGAGCCAAACAGATTTGAGAGAATCTCGACGTGCCCGATTCGAACCAGAACGTTTAGCGGACTCGCGTCAGAGACGACGATCATCGAGTCATCTCTGGAAAGTGCTTCGCGAGCGCGTCTCGATCGGCGCTGAGGTCATCCAGGGAGTAATTTGGTTCAACCCCCTGACCAGAAAGCCATGCGCGGGCGGCGATTGAAGTCTCAAGCCCGAGGATTCGCGCCACTTCGCCGGCGGTGAGCTTCGCCGTTCGGTAGCCCTCGATTGCGAGCGCTTCGATGGCCGCGCGATGCAAATCGGCGCCGAACGCTCTTTCAAGCGTCTTCTGGACGTCGGATGAAACATTCAAGTCTGACATTGGACGCGCCTTTACTCGCTCACTGCCCCATGAATTCTAACTCTCTCTACTCGGCCAATCAAACTTTTTGCAAAGAGAGCGGCTTGGGGGTCAGTCGCTTATCGGCTTCACGGACTTCGGGTTCACCCAGGGCACGTCCGCGACGCCGGCGATGCTGTTGGCCCAGCGGGCCCAGGCGAAGAGGAGGTCGCTGAGCCGGTTCAGATAAATGATGATCTGCCGGTTGAACTGCACGGTTTCCGAAAGCGTGACGACGCAGCGCTCGGCGCGGCGGCAGACGGTCCGGCAGACGTGGAGCTGCGCCGCGAGCAGGTCTCCGCCGGGCAGGACGAAACTGGTGAGCGGCGGCGATGCGGCGCAGGCCTCGTCGATCCAGCCCTCCAATCGTTTCGACTCCGCCTCGGTGATGTTCGGCACCTTGTCGCGCTTGCTCGCGTCTTCAGGCGTGGCGAGGTCGGCGCCCAGTTGAAACAATTCGGCCTGAATCAATCGAACGCGATCGGCAAACTTTCGATCTGCGGCGAAGGGCGGAGGCCCGCTCGCCACGGCCGCGACGACGCCGAGGAAAGCGTTGAGTTCGTCGATCGAACCATACGCCTCGACGCGGGCATGGTCCTTGGAGACTTCGCTGCCGTCGAAGAGTGAGGTCTTTCCGTCGTCGCCGCGTTTTGTGTAGAGCTTCAAGGCCTGCCTCCGGGTGTTTGCTGGTGAGTGGTCTAGTGATTCTCCCGCGCGCGGCGCGGGGGGGCAACCTGTTGCGGGCCCGGGGCCAAGCTGACTGGGCTGTTGGGCGGCAAGGGCACGCCGACAAGCGATGTCGAGCCGTACGCTGGTTTGGGGCTATGATGTCGGAATTCCTTCACGCGTCTGCGCCGCGCAGTCCCGGAGAGCCTTGCAACATGACGCCGGAATGGCTGGACACCCTGAACCCCGCTCAGCGCGAGGCCGTAACACACGGCGATGGGCCGCTTCTTGTCGTCGCGGGGGCCGGTACGGGGAAGACCAAGACGCTCGCCTGCCGCGTGGCCTATCTCGTACAGCAGGGCGTTTCGCCGGAGCGGATCATGCTGCTCACGTTTACCCGCAGGGCGGCCGCCGAGATGGTGCGCCGGGCCGAGGAGATGACGGGGCAGAACTCCACCGGGCGCGTCTGGGGCGGCACGTTTCACGCGGTGGCGAATCGGCTGCTGCGTATTTACGGGAACGCGATGTCGATCCCTGGCGACTTTACGGTGATGGATCAGTCCGACGCGGCGGACCTGATGGGGCTGATCCGCACTGAGCTCGGCGTGACGAAGAGCGACCGGCGGTTTCCTCGAAAGGAGACGCTGGTCTCGATTTATTCGCGCACGGTCAATTCGCAGGAGAAGCTCGATCGCGTGTTGATGCGGCAGTTTCCATGGTGCCGCGATGAGATTGAAACGATCGCGAAGATCTTTGAGTCATACACGCGGCGGAAGCGGGAGAGCCACGTTTTCGACTACGACGATTTGCTGCTAGTTTGGAACGCGCTTTGCGATGCGCCCGGGGCGGGCGAGGCGATGGGCGATCGGTTCGATCACGTGCTCGTCGATGAGTATCAGGATACGAACGCGATCCAGAGCCAGATTCTGCTGCGACTGAGGCGAACGCATAAGAACATCATGGTGGTCGGCGATGATGCGCAGTCGATCTACTCGTTTCGCGCGGCGACGGTCCGAAACATTCTGGACTTTCCTACGCAGTTCCCGGGAACGCGGATGGTGACACTGGAGCAGAATTACCGCTCGACGCAGCCGATCCTCGCGGCATCGAACGCGGTAATGGATCAGGCGAAGGAGCGATTCACGAAGAACCTGCGGTCGGACCGCGTCTCGCACCAGAGGCCGGTTTTGATCACGTGCCTCGACGAGCAGCAGCAGTGCAAGAGCGTTTGCCGGAAGATACTCATGCATCTTGAGCAGGGTATTCCATTGATGCGGCAGGCGGTCCTTTTCCGCGCGGGGCATCACAGCGATCAGCTTGAAGTCGAGCTGGCCCGACGGAAGATTCCGTTTCATAAGTTCGGCGGTTTGAAATTCGTTGAGGCGGCGCACGTCAAGGACATGCTCGCGTTTCTGCGGATACTGGAGAATCCGTTCGATGAGTTGTCGTGGTATCGCATTCTCTTGATGCTTGAAGGTGTCGGGCCGAAGTCGGCGCAGCGCATCATCGGCGAGCTCGGGGTGCGACGAAGCGGCGCGCCGGCGCCTGCCGGGCCATCGCCGCTTCTGAGGCTTTTCTTCAAGCCGCCGGTCGCGCCGCCATCGGCAAGGGAGCAGTGGGCCGAGCTGCGCGTCGCGCTTGCCGACTGCTGCGGGATCGACCTCTCCGCGCCGGCGCCGGCGGAGAACCTCGACACGGTGATGACTTCCCGTCGCATCGAGCCGCCGCTGGTCAGCCAGATCGAACGGCTTCGCCGGTTCTACGAGCCGATTTTTGAGAAGCGCTACGAGAACCCGACGATCCGTTTGCGCGACATCGAGCAACTTGAGCAGATCGCGTCGACCTATCGCTCACGGGCGAGCTTTGTGACCGATCTGACGCTCGATCCGCCGACGAGCACGAGCGAACTTGCCGGTCCGCCGTTTCTGGAGGAGGACTGGTTGACGCTGAGCACGATTCACTCGGCGAAGGGCTGCGAGTGGGATGTCGTGCACATCATCCACGCGGCTGACGGCATGATTCCGTCGGACATGGCGCTTTCCGATGAGGTGGGCGAGGAAGAGGAGCGGCGACTGCTGTACGTCGCGATGACGCGGGCCAGGGATTGGCTCTACGTTTATTTCCCGATTCGCTACTACCATCGCAAGCACGCCATGGGCGATGCGCACAGTCTTGCGCAGCTCTCGCGATACTTGTCGCCAACGGTTCGCCGATATTTTCAGGAGATGCCTGCTGACGAGGATGTGACGGCCTTCGTGGATGCCCGAGAGCGCGGACTGGCGGACGTCGACGACGCCGTACAGCGCCTTTGGTCGGACGGCATTTCTCCCTGACAGCGCCTCCTTTACTGCTATCATTCGGTGCATGGCCCGCGGAACGACATACACCCTGAGCGTCGAACAGTGGCTGCCCCGGCCATTGGAAGAGGTCTTTGCGTTCTTTGGCGATGCATTCAACCTTGAGGCCCTGACGCCGGACTTTCTGAACTTTCGCGTGCTGACGCCGCGGCCGATTGAGATGTGCACCGGCAGGTTGATCGACTACAGGCTCCGGCTTTACGGGATTCCGATGCGATGGCAGAGCGAGATCACCGCATGGGAACCGCCGCATCGATTCGTCGATGAGCAGCGCCGAGGGCCTTATCGTCTGTGGATTCACGAGCACACCTTTGTCGAGGAGCGCGGAGGGACGATGATCCGCGACCGTGTGGAGTACGCCGTGCCGGGCGGTGGGATCGTGCGCCGTTTCTTCGTCGCCCCTCAGCTCGAGCGGATCTTTGCATTTCGCAAAGAGAGGATAGCCCGAATCCTCGCGGCCCCGGACAAGGTCAATTGACTCGACTGGCGCTACTTCGCAGCACCTTGCGGACAGGGCGACGCGGAGGGGATGTCTTTGGAGGAAAGGTCGTACATGACCAGCGCCTCGCGTCCATCGGGCCGTCGGAATGACTTCAGTTTGACGCCGGCGACGGGAACATCGGGTCGCTCGACGACGAGCACTCGGGCGCACGGCGGTAGCTGCGGGCCGAGGATCGGCAGGTATGCGCTGGGGCGGAAGACGACCTTGCCGATGCGCGTGATGCGCTCGATGCCGATGAGCTGCTCGATATCTTTGTCGCCCTTTTGATAGGCGGCGGGGTCCATTTGCGCCCAGAACAGATAGAGCATGCCGAGTTGATTCGAGCGATCAGGGGAGAGCAGGACGAGGTCGTAAGCGTCCTGTTTCTCCTTCACTTCGGCAAAGGCATCGGCCCATTCCGATTGAAACGCGGGGGCCGATTGGATCGGGTATTCGACGAAGAATCTGCGGCAGAAGAGGCCTGCCGAGACAAGCATGAGACCGATCAGGGCGGCCGTTGTAACGCGCATCGACGATTGCGAGTGTTTCCGGGCGAAGTCGATGAGTTGCAGCGCACCGAGCGCGGAGATGAGTTCCAGGGCCGGGAGCATTCCTACGCCGCGAAGCGCGTGGCCGCCGTGCCAATTCGTGAACGCCGCAGGGACGGGGCCGATGAGCAGCCAAGCGAGAAGGAGTCTGCCGAATCGGTCGCCGTGCCAATTCCGGAGAATGTGGATGATCCCCAATGGGAGGAGCGCCATCGCGAGAAAGTGCGCTTGTCCGTAGTTGGGCACGGATTGGATTTCCGATTGATCTCCGTGGAAGAACAGGAACGTCGGCGAGAAATGTGACGCGTAGTTTTTCAGCAAGGTTAGTCCGGCGGCGGCGATGGATTGATCGCCTGAACCGCTGACGACGGCCGCGGCCCTGGCCCATACCTGCTCGGGGGCGTGGATCGTCGCGGCGAGAAATGGCGTCAAGCCGATGAGGAGGCCGCCCGAGACGGCGAAGACACTCACTCGCGCACTCGGCATTTGCAGAAGCTGCCGCGCCTGGCGGCGATAGAGCCAGAGCGTGACGATCAGCAGGGCTGGAACGACCAGTCGCATCGCGTGGTAGGTCCATGTCGTCAGCCCGAAGACGAGCCCGGCGGTGAGCAGCATGAGCAGTTGCCGGGCGCGACTCGAACCGCGCAAAGAGGCGGCGGGCTGAGAGAGAGGGGCGGAGTGCAGCAGGACGTATCCCAGTAGAAGCAGAGTCGGGCAAGTTCCAGCCTCAAATGCGAGGCGGCTCAGGTGTACATGCCACGGAGAGATCGCCAGCAGTGCGGCGGCGAGGAGTCCCGCGATGTCGCCGTAGCGTTTTCGCACGAGCAGAAACGCCAGCGGCACGGCTGCCGCCCCGATGAGCGCGGCGGGAAGGCGCGCCGCGAGAACGCGAAGGCCCAGGACCGCTTCGAATGGAATGATCGTGTAAACGTAGGTGCCGGGGTGGTAGTCGCCGAATGCTCGAAAGAAGATCGGCCACGATGCGCCGTCGTGGTCGCGCCCCGTCTTGAGCAGGCACCACGCGTCGTAGGCGTGCACGGCCTCATCCTGATTGATGCCGGGGGGGACGGCGTCGAGCCGCCAGAGTCGCAGGCCTGCGCCGATGAGAACGATCGCGACCAATGGGGCGATGCTTCTGAGTCGTGCGGCGGGCCCGGTAGACGATGGGGCGGGAAGATTCTCCGTCACCGGTTGCGCGCTCATGCGAGGATTCTACCGCGCATCATCGCGATTCCCCGGTTGCGGCGTCGGCGGGAAGCTGGATGGGCGTCGGGGGCGTGGCGTCGAAGGCGTCACGCGGGATCGGCGCGTTGGCGACAATCTCGTAATAGGTCACTTCCAGGAGAATCTTCTCGCTGCCATCGGAACGCAGGCGACCCAGGGTCCAACCGCGAAGCAGGAGCGATTCCTGGTCGATGAGCATTCTCAGGAATCCATGATTGTCGGGGCCCGGCTCGCGGCGCTCGAAGAAGTAGCAGGGCCTTCCCGCCTGAAAGGTCGCGCCTTTGAGCCGCCATTCGGGAAAGAGGCCGTCGGCTCCTGCGCCGAGCGCCGCGGCGCCCTGATTGAACAGCAGGGGCATGAGAAACGGCACACCGTCGGAGATGAGGGTGGCAGCCGTTTCGATGGGGGTGGTGGTGAAGGGCCGGTGAGAGGTGTATCTGCCGACGACGGGGCGATAGGTCCACCACTGCCCTCCGAGGACGATGGCCACATCCATGTCGATCTGAAGTTTGCAGCGCTCGGGTCGGGCAAGCTGCCATGAGATCGGCACTTCACGGTCGGCGCCGCGCCGCAGGTCCCGAAGCAGTCCGAGGGCGCGCAGGCTTGTTGCGCGGCGATGCGTCTCTACGACGCGGACCAGTAGATCGGCGGAGGTCACGACGGCGCCGGAATCGAGATCAACCTTATCGGGCGCTCGCCGCGGCGCAGCACATCCGGGACAGACCAGTTCGGTACAGACGGCCGCGAGGAAAAACAGGCGACTCGGAAGCGAGGCGCTTGCGGACAAGCAAAGGCTCTTCAGCGCGATACTCCGCATGAAGCGTGAAAGACTACCGGCCCCGGTTTGAAGTCACAAGTCGGCCAGTATATTCGGACGTTCGGGATTGGCGACGGATTGAGAATTGGCGGCTGTTTTGGGTTGTCGCTTCCGGCGGAATTGGTCACAATGCACAAGTTCTTCGGCATGCCGTTGCCGCGGCATGGCCGAGCGAGTTGGATCCGGCCACTGCAATTCACTATCTCAATCGGGCAAGCACTGATGATCGCGTCGAAAGACTTCTCGAAGGTCGAAAAGCAACTGGAGACTTATTTGTCGGAGCGACTGGGCGACGTCACCGTCCGGATCGGCGACAACATTCATTATCCCGGCACCAACATCGTGATCACTTCGCCGATGTTTGCCGGCCTGCTCGCGGAGCAGCGCTATCATCACGTCGTGCGGGCCGTTCCGCCGGATTTCTACGACCGCCACCTTCGACAGGGGTTGATCTGGTTTGAGCTGGCGCCCAACGAGACGGCGAAGGACTATATGAAGATGCCGCGCTGCGAGGACGTTCAGTCGCAGGCGCCGGCCATCGCGGCGATGCTGAAGAAAAAGGGCTTCGCGGGAAGGATGATCGCCCTGCTCGGCCCACACCCAGAAGATGCATCGACGATTGATTTTTCCTCGACGCGTCAGGTCCTCGCGGAGTGCAAGCTCAGCGCGGCCGACATCGAGAATGCCTGCCTTTACCTGATCTCCGAGGGCGCATACTGCGACATGCAGGTGCTGATGGATGTGCTGCCGAAGCTGAGCACCGCGCAGGTTTAAGAACGGCCTTGCGCCCCCGCCCTATCGCCCGCTTAAAACCCTGAACCAGTGCCGTTGCCGCCGAATCCGGTGTTGCCGAACAGCAGCAATTGAATCGGCGCCAGGGCAATATTGAGCAGGACCTGGAACACCGTCGCCGGCGTGTTGTTGAGCGATGTGGCCAGCACCTGATTGACACCGGTCTGGCACTGTGAAAGCTGAAACAGCGGCGCGGCGGCAAGAACGATGGCGATGCGCCGGGCGATGCGATATCGAGTCAGAAGTCGCTTGTTCATAGAGTTACACGGCCTCGGGGGGCTGCCGGCGGCCCGGCGAAAGCGCCAGGCCGCGGCGCACTGCGTAAAAGGTTAGTTCTGAAAGAACGGCTGTCTGTTGCCGCCGAGAAGCGTTTGAAGAATGTCCGCTGACGGGAAGTTCTGCAGCAGGACGGACTGAATGGACCCGACGAAGACACTGAAGCCGGCGCTGGCCAGCGATGTTCCGATCGTCGTGTTCAAGGCGAAGGGGTCGCAGGTGCCGGTCGCCTGGAGGAGGGGCAGCGCAGCCACCATGCAGAGCAGCTTCTTGCGCCACCGATACAGTCGCATTGACTTGGAGGACATTTCATTTCTCCCTATATCCGCGAGGGAATCAAGGCGAGCCCGACCAAAATACCGCCGGAGAACAATCGACACTGGCAGGCGTTGGTCCCCGGGTTTGTGTCCGGCAGTCTAATATCACAGCCTCGACGTCGCAACGAGGGGAACGGGGCGGCCGCGCATCGACGCGGCCGGCGCTCGACAGTAGTGAAACGCGGCGGTCGTCACCGCATTTCGGGCTAACCCGGTATTTATCGGCAATCGAAACCGCCCCGTGCCAGCGGGCCGAGGCCGGCGGGGCTCTGCGGTGGTTCGGGGTTACTCTCGGCAGGGTGGGCAGTTACGGCGCGAGCAATTCGCTGAGAAAGGCGGCCACATCGGCCCCATCGACGGTGGAGCTGGCATCCACGTCGCCCGCACACGGCGAGCAGGGGACGCCCAGGCCTAGCAGCAGATCGACGAACGGCGCCACGTCGTCGGTGGTCACCATTTCATCGCAATTCGCATCGGCTCCGGGGCAGTCGGGGACGACATTGGCCATCAGGGTCAGGACCAGATCGGGCGTCGCGGCCGCGCCGGGGATGTTTTCGTCGGACAGCTCGATGGTATAGGTGGCCGAGTAGCCGCCGAGGGAGGCCGGATCGACGAACGCCATGAACGACTGGCTGGACCCGGCAGGAAGGTTGGCAAATGGGGCGATGTCGGTCGTGAGCACGGCCGTATCGCCGACGCCATTGACGGCATCGAGGTCGAGCTTGCCGGTCAGGCCGGGCGTCGCTTCCAAATTGTGAATGTTAAATGCGATGCCCTGCATACCGCTGCCGAGCGCGACGTTACCGAAGTCAATCATGAGCGTGTTTGCGTCGGCCGGACTCTCGAAGGAGGCGTTTGCATGGTCCAGCACGCGAAGCGTGACATCGACGGTGTCGTCGCCGTCATTCAGTCCGCGACCGGCCCCAGAGGAGGTGAGATCGGTGTTGTTCACGATCAGGCTGCCCGACTTCACGCCGACGGACGCGGTCGATGTCGTCAGCCCCACTGAGAGCACGCGGCTTTGAACGCCCTCGATGAATGACTGTCGAAGCCCCGCATCCGACGAGGACGCTGCGCCGGTCAAGGTGATCTCATAGGTGGTCGGATTGCTGCCGGCCTTGTTGAGCGTCACATTCTGGGCACCGGGCACGGCCGCATTGGGAAACACATCGCCAAGATCGACGATGGCGTTCGAGACGCCGTCCGCAGGTTCCATTGCACCGACATAGAGCCGCGAATCATTCGGCGTCGGGCCCCAGATGGCCCAGACATACTCGGGATGGTCTGTGAATGGGTTGCGGTTGTTTTGGTAGGTCGTATAGATCGTGTGGTTGCGGATGCGCTCCTCGGTGCTGACCTGATCGCGGAAGTGCCAACTGATCAGGGTGGACAGGCGGCCCATGTTGTTGTTGGTTGTCGTGATCGAGGCGAGGTTGTCAGTTAGTTCCAGATTGCGCGGAAAGCCGTCGGTGCCGTCGCCCTCGTAGCGCGTGTCCATATAAAACATGGCTCGCGCGAGATCGCCCTTCTCCACGTCCCGGGCTTCCCAGGAGTCGGCATCGGTCCGGCAAAGCGGCGCCTCGGGGTGGGCCGGGAGCGTACCGCCGTCGTCAAAGAACTTGTTGGCCCGGGCGGTGTTCACATTCGCATCGCACGGCCGCAGATTATTGAGATCGCCGTAGGCTGGATTGCCATCGTCGATTCCGTAGCTGTTGGGCCAGAGGTGCTCGGTATTCGCGGACAGTTGCGGGAACTGAGTCTTGGCGACACTGACGCCGGAATAGACCACCAGCACGTTGAGCGAATTGGCCGGGTCCTGGTCGAGGACTTCGAGCGGCCCTTCTCGATTGGAATATGAGATCGAATTATGCCCATCGATGATGCTGTTCAGGGCGGCCTTGAGCGGCGCGCCGGTGAGCCCGATGGCCGGGTTGTAGTAACTGCCCGGCGGGTCGTACTGGGCGAATGCGGTTGAAACAAAGCCGAGCAGCGCGATCAGGAGTGTCGCGAGCCTGCTGTTGGAAATTGAGATCATCTGGCAATTCACCCTTCTCGCCGGCGTGCGGAAACTGGCCCTACAGTGGTTAATTCACCATGTTAGCAGATCATTGCATTCGATTCCCCCCGCGGGCCGCTACTTTTCTGGTGTTTTCGACCGATATTCGCGGGCCGGCGGTCTCCGTTCGTCAGCACACAGCCTCGGCTCGGCGGGGTTTGAGGGCGGCCTTACAATCCGCCGCCATGCCCCGCTTGATTGATTCTACCCTCGCCGGACGCATTCGTCGGAACATGCTTGCATGGTACGACCGGAATCGACGTGACCTTCCCTGGCGAAAATCGACCGACCCCTACCGCGTCTGGTTGAGTGAAATGATGCTCCAGCAGACGCAGGTCGCCACGGTCATTCCGTACTACGAGCGATTTTGCTCAAACTATCCGACCGTCGATCGGCTCGCCGCGGCAGACCTGCGGGCCGTGCTCAAGCTCTGGGCGGGGCTGGGATACTATGCCCGAGCGAGGAATATGCATCGCGCCGCGAAGATGGTCGTCGATCAATTTGGCGGGCGATTTCCGAAGACACGAGACGAACTGAGACAGCTCCCGGGCGTCGGGCCGTATAGTGCCGCGGCGATTGCATCCATCGCCTTCGGGGAGAAGGCGGCCGTCGTGGATGGGAACGTCAATCGGGTGGTCGCTCGGCTCTTCTGCCTGCGCGGCGACACGGCGACGACAGGCGGCAAGAAGGAAATCGCGCTGTACGCGGATGCGCTGGCTCCCGATCGACGCTGCGGAGACTTCAACCAGGCCATGATGGAACTGGGGGCGACGATCTGCACGCCCGGCGCGACTGCGAAGTGCGATCATTGCCCCATCCGGCACGACTGCCGGGCGCTGGCCGACGATTGCGTGGCATCTCTGCCAATTAAGAAAAAGAAGATCCGCATGAGCCGCGAGACGCACGCGGTGGCGGCTATTCGTCGCGGCCGGCGGTGGCTTGTCGTGCAGCGCCCCGAAAGCGGGCTCTGGGGCGGGCTGTGGGAGCTTCCGACGGTGGTTGCGAACGGTCAGCCGGTCAAGAACATCGTCCGACGTCTGGCGAACGACTGGACATCGACGAGTTGTAAACCGGCGACGAAGGCGTTTTGCCATCTCGACCGCCAACTGACGCATAAGCACATTCGCTTCACCGGATTCGTCTGTGATGCGGAGACCAAGGGCTCGGCAAAGCCGCAAAAAAAGGGGGCGCGGTGGCTGGCTTTTGACCAGCTCCGCGCCCTGCCTATGTCCACTGCCATGCTGGCCGTCGTCGATGCGCTTGAAGCGTCGGAGACAAACGGCCGATCA
>CAZCGF010000040.1:11372-15740 GCA_964498115.1 uncultured Planctomycetaceae bacterium
TCGCCCATGGGGAACTTCGTGGTCGGATCGGGCCAGGTGTGCCAGGTCTTACCCCACGACTTGATGAGTCCCTTGAAGAGGTCGTCGCCCTGCTTGGGCAGGTCGGCGGCGATGAGCTGGCCGGAGATGATTTCGTAGGCGTGCGGATGCCAGTACTTCTTCTCCGAAGCGGGCAGCTTCTGATATTGCTCGTCGCTGACGAGATACTCGATGCCAAGCAGCTTCGCGCCCGGGCCCTTGCCGTCGTAGATCACACACTGGTGCATGTCGGCCTGCGGCGAGCAGTAGTGATGGGCCTCAACCGCGAACGAGGGCCGCTCCTTGGAGATGTGGAAGGCGCAGAGATAGAGATGCATTCCGTTGGGCGCGCCCCAGTGATTGGGGTTCTTCGCCATTTCGCCGCCGTGATCGCCATGATCGTGGCCGGCGTGATCGGCGTGATCGTGTCCCTCGTGAGATTGGCCTTCATGCTGGGCGGACAGCCATTTCGGCCCGCCGAGCATCAGGCCGACCGTCATGATCAACGCGGCGGTCACAACGCTGAACCCGATCGTCTTTGTTCCGTCTTTCGACATGAGATCGACTCCCTGTTACCTGAATAATCCTGTACCGAATACCTCTACGCCGTAGCGATTTGTGCAAGGCCTGCCCCTTAAGACAGCATCATACGATAACTTCGCCATTGCCATTCGCAAGCAAAGGCTGGGCCTGCGCCTACCATGCGTAAGCGACGACGAATCGGTGCCATGCCCCTTTAACGGGCATGCACAATCGGCGAAAACTACATTTCACAGCGATGGTTCGTTATGTTCCGGCCATGCCGCTCTTGCCGTGCTTGAGCCAGAGATAGCCCATGAGCAGCGTGCCGGCCAGTCCGAAGGGGATCATGCATCCGAACCAGATGGTCGGACTGAGTGTTCCGACGGCGGGGCCAGAGGTGGAAGCGCTCGACTTGGCAAAGTGGTCGAACAAGGCGCCGAGCCCGTAGCCGGACAGGAGTGCGCCGTAATACTGAAATGAATCGATGATTCCCGAGGAGCAGCCGGCCATCTTGCGGCCGCCGAGGTCCATGGCGGCGGCGGTGCCGAGAATCGAATGCGTAGAGTTGCACATCATGCTGATGAGAATGATGACGGAAACGGCGATCCAGGCCGTGGTGTGACCGCCGTGATGCGGGAGCATGAGGGCCACGAGGGTGAGGATCGTCTGCGCGAGGTACAGGGTTGCCGCGACCGGCGCTCTGCGTCCCTTGAACCACAGATCGGAAATGAAACCGGATGCCATCGAACCAATGACGGCGGTCACAGGCAATCCCCAAACGAATGCGAGATAGAGACCGGAGGTACGATCCGCCCCCCAGGCATCCTGAAGGTACACGGCGTACCACGACTCGATCGCGCGGCGGACGAAGCCCGTGCAGAAGTAGGCGGCCGCGACGAGCCAGACGATCCTGTTGGATGCGATCTTGCGCCAGACATCCCGGAGTCTTATTTTTTCGTTGGGGTTTGAGTCGGGCTCTTCGTCGTGCTCGACCTCGAAGCCGGCCTCTTCCGGGTTGTTCTTCACAAAGATATTCATCAGCACCACGATCACCGCGACGATGACGGGCGGAATGAAGAACATGTAACGCCAGTCCAGCTTGGGAATGGTCAGCGTGGTGGCGATGATGGTGATCGTCATGCCCGTGGCAAGAATGCCGCCGAGCTGGCCGGCGCCGATCGCGCCGAGGTTGATCATCATGCCGAAGATGCCGGCAAAGGCACCGCGCTCGCGGCGGCGAAACCATGCGGTGTTGATCTTGATCATGCCCGGGGCGCCGAAGGCCTGGATGTAGCCGTCGGCGGCGCGAATGAGGACCAGGGCCGGCAGCATCAAGCTGATCGCCGTCCACGTGGTCATTCCAAAGACAAGATTCAGGATGATGGTGCCGATCGCGCCGATGGTCATGGCCCGCTTGCCGCCGACGCGGTCGGTGAAGAGGCCGTTGATCATCTGGCCGATGGCGTAGGCCCCGTCGCGCCCGGAATTGATGGCGCCGTATTGGGCGTTTGTGAAATTCAGGTCAGCCTTGAGCTCGTTGGCTATCGGGCTGAGGTTGTACCGGCAAAGGTAATAGGAGGCGTATGTCAGTCCGAGGAAGAACCAGTTCTGTCCGCGGCGCCTGCGGTAGCCCGGCGGATGTTGAATTGCGTCCGACGCGCCCGGGACATTGGTCGAGCCTGTATCCACTGTCATCCTCGATCAGGAATCCGCGAATGCGGTGACTGCTTTCACAAAGTGTCGGGCATGTATAACGGCGATCCGGCAGCCGGGCAAACCCTGGCGCGTCGATTGTCCCGTGCGTTTCCCTCCTGTTAAGATGGTCCGATATGCCTGCGTATGAAAAACATGTGTTTGTCTGCACCAATATCCGTGCCGAGGGGCATCCGCGCGGCTGCTGTTCGGCGAAGGACGCGGGGGCCATTCGAGAAAGGCTCAAGGAGCTGGTCGAGAAGCGCGGGCTTAAGAAGAGAATCCGCGTCAACACCGCCGGGTGTCTCGATCAGTGCGAGCACGGCGTGACGATCGTGGTCTATCCGGAAGCGGTGTGGTATGGATTCGTAAAGGCCGGCGACGTCGAGGAGATTCTCGAATCGCACCTCGTCGGCGGCAAGCCGGTCGATCGGCTGCGCCTGCCGGATGGCTGCATTAACACTGAGCGCTGCCCGCACAAATCCGGCGGCACGGTGCAGTTGGGGCTCAAGTAGGATTACAAAAGCGGGCGGATGAAATCAGGGGCTCACTGATTCGACCTGCGCGCCCATGTACTTGGCAATGCGGCGATAGAATTCCTGGGCCACCGCCTGTTCGGCGACGATCACCTCGTCGGCCCCGCTTTGAAGTGCCTTGAGTCCTGAGCTGGTGTATTGCGTGCTGGCGATGATGTGGATTTCGGGGCGGATGGCGTTGGCGATTTCGGTTGCCCGAATGGCGGCTTTTTCATCCGGAATCGACAGTGCGAGCACCGAGGCGGTTTCAACGCCCGCCTGGCGAAGCACCGCCTCATCGGAAATATCGCCCTCGATCACCGAAACGCCGATGGTTCGCTGGGCCTTGCAGGTGTTCACATTCATCTCAACGACGACAAACGGCATCTGTCGTTCCTTGAGGTATTCGGCAATGAAACGGCCGCCGACGCCGTAGCCCGCAATGATGACGTGATCTTGCATATCTCGCTCCGGTTCCCTTTGAGGCTATTATAGGAAATCGGCATTTCATTTGGGATGCCGGCGGATTCGAACTCCTTTCAAACCAGCGTTGTTGCGTCGAATCGCGTTTTTATGGGGCAGAATCGCAGGAATGGACGCGACGCCAAGCGGAATCGTGAATCTCTACAAGCCTGCGGGCAGGAGCTCGGCGCATTACGTCTACCGTTTGCGGCCGATCCTCGGCGTTCGTAAGATCGGCCACGCCGGGACTCTGGACCCGTTCGCCGAGGGTGTCCTGCTGGCCTGCGTCGGGAAGGCGACGAAGTTGGTCGAGCGATTGATGGACCTGCCGAAGGTCTATCGCACAACGCTTCGACTAGGCGTTACAAACGAAACATTCGACACGGAGCGACCGTTTGAACCGGTTCCCGGCGCGACGCCTCCCACGCGCGAGCAGGTCGATGCCGCGGTCGCCGCGATGGCCGGCGAGGTCCTCCAGTCGCCGCCGGTCTATAGCGCCATGCGCGTCGGCGGCGTATTCAGCTATCAGCTCGCCAAACAGGGGCGGCCGGCCGAACTCGCGGCCCGACTGGTCAGGATCTACACCATCACCGTCAACCACTTTGAGTATCCGCGACTTGAGCTGACCATCGCCTGCGGCCGCGGAACTTACATCCGAGCTATCGCCCGCGACCTTGGAACGACGCTCGGATGCGGGGCCGCCTGCGAGCAGCTCGAACGGGTGAGCGTGGGGCCGTTTAAGTCCAGCGAAGGGCTGCAGATTGAAGCGACGCCGCCGGACATTCTTCGCAGATCGCTCATGCCCGTAGACGCGGTACTTGAATTACTGGATCGGACGCGCGGGTCAGATATGCCTGCCTCGTGATATAATGAGCTCCGGCGGGCAATTGCTTAGGGGTTCAAAATTGCAGTACGCACAATTCCAGCCTGTAGCGCCCCTCGCTCAGTACGTTCGATGCTTCTGGATTATGAGCGACGACAATCCCGCGGCATACGCCGAGCCGGAGCACGTCGTTCCCGACGGCTGCATGGAATTGATCGTACACGTGGGAAATCCATTCTTCGTCAGGCGGGCCGGGGGCGGTTTCCAGCAATCGCCGCGCAGCCTTATGGCCGGGCAAATCACGAGCTACCTTCGCATGTGTCCGACTGGGCCGTA
>CAZCGF010000040.1:15840-25345 GCA_964498115.1 uncultured Planctomycetaceae bacterium
TGTGCCGGCAGACGTCGATTGGAGCTCGACAAATGGAGCGACGATTTCGCGCCGTCGTGGGCATCCCTCCCAAACTCCTGGCCCGCATCATCAGATTCCGCCGAATCTTTGAGTTCACGGAGACCGGTTCGCCGGTCAACTGGCTCTCGGCGGCCCTGGCCTGCGGGTATTACGATCAGGCACATCTGATTCGCGACTTTCAAGACCTCGCGGGTCGCAGCCCGACAAGATTCCTCGCGCTGGAGGAAGGGATTGGCAAGTGCCTTGCCCGTGCCGAATTGCCGTCAATGCATTCGACTTCTTGATGGGTTCTAATGTGGCGTCAAAGTGTTCTCGGTCCTAAGACCGGGCCGCCGGTCGTTGATTTGCTCCCGATCACCGGGCATCGCATCCCCTAATGTAATGATTATCTGAGAAAAACGGGGCAATCCGCCCCCCGGTGTTTTCGTAAATTCACAGACGGGCTCCGCATTGTGCATAGACAAACGGCGCAAACATTACAAACCGCGCCACGACTTGCCTCTTGTCGATCCCCGTCACACGCCGCGTTGTTAAGAGATCTTTCAGTTCTTCGCGGCACGAAATATGCAGAGGTGTTGCATATCAATTGCCGGGCCAAATGAGATTGACGTTTCAGATGCCGACTGCTAGCATACTGATGGTCCCATTGAGAGCCTCCTTTCTCAACTCTCCGGCCCGAGAGTCGGGACCCCTAGCCCGCCTCACAGGCGGGCTTTGCTTTTGGTATTCGCCGTTTTTGACCACTTTCAACCGCAATTCGGCGTCGCGTTTTTCCAATACTATTTTCTCTCTGGTAATTACGCTCCAATCAAAGCCCAAGGACGCCTATAGCAGTGTTGCTTGTCAATGCTGGTGGGAATTCAAAATGCCGGTCTAAACGGAGGAACTCAATGGCCCGTAAAACAATACTCACACTGGCCGCCCTATTGCTGATCACGCAATTCGCGGCCTGGAGCGGCGAGCCCCCTGACACGCCTGCTTCAAAGGCTTCCGCGACGACCGACCCGCTCGCCGCCCTTTCGTGGATGCAGGGGACGTGGATCCGAACACAGAATGACGAGTACCTCGAAGAGTCCTGGTCTGCGCCCGTCGGCGACTGCATGCAGGGCATGTTTCGCTGGCTCAAGGGCGGCAAATTATGGATGGTCGAGTTGATGACCATCACCGTCGAAGACGGGACGCCGGTCTTTCGCATCCGCCATTTCGATCGCCGCCAGACCGCCTGGGAAAGCAAGAACGGGGCAATTCCGTACACTCTTAAAAGCTGTTCTGGCAGCGAGGTGCGATTTGAAAATCCCGATCATGAGAAGACGCTGGGGTTCGCCTTCTCCCGGCCGTCGCCCGACGAGTATGAGGTTCGAATTCTGCCCGCGTCCGGCGCCAAAGGTCGGGAAATGGCCTTTCGCTTCAAGCGAAAAGCCGACTAGGGGGCCGATCGGCAGGCCATCCCATCCGGCTTCCATCGCGGAAAACTCCAAAGTCTGACATATTCCGCCACGAAGAACTATCTTTCTTCATCGCCCGGGGTCTATCATGGTATAACGTGTGAGGGCGAGCAGCGCCCTTTGATTCCCTGCCCCAGGGCCCGGGGAGCGCCCATGATGAAGAGTCGCATCGCGCGAGCGTGTGTTTTAATTCCTATCCTGGCGGGTGCGCCGCCGCTCATGTCTCAGGTTCAGTCTCCGTCACACACGCCACCCGAACGAAATCCTCGCGTCCACATGATCTCCAGGGCGCCCGATTCGAATCGTGAGCTGTATCTGCTTTCGCCGGGCCACTACGTCTATCCGCCCACGGGGCGCGCGGACGATTGGAGCCCGCACTTCCGCCCGACGCCGGACTACAGCCACCTGCGCCGACCGCGATTGATCAATCCCCTGCCGCGGCGCCGGCTGGGCAGCTCGTTCGGCGGCTCTTACGCATACGGCGATAGTTATTACTGGGGCCCTGCCGTCGCCGCCTCGCCCTGCTACGGCAACACCGCCGACGCCTACAACCAGGGTCGCTACGACGCCGATCATGAATACGTCTGGTACATCGCTTCACAGCGCGCCGGGCGCCTGATCAACCAAAGCGCCGAGTTCTTTGACGAGGGAATCCTGCTCTTCCGCGACGGCCACTACGACAAGGCGGCCGTCAAATGGATCGGCGCGGCCGACACCAATCAGGGCAACGGACCGGCTCGCCTCCACGCGGGGCACGCGATGTTCGCCCTGGGCCGCTATGCCGAAGGCGTCGCCATGCTCGCCCGGGCATTCGAGTTGTCCCCCACGCTTCGCTACAAGACTTACGACATCCGCGACGAGTACGGCGATCAAGGCGATTTCGATTTGCACCTCGCCAATCTGAGGGCGCGTGTGGCGCAGCGGCCGAATGACGCCGCCGCAATGACCATGCTGGGTTATGTCCTGTTCTTTACGGAGGGCTCAGAGGCGGCATTGCCGGCGCTGACGCGGGCCGCCGCCCTCGATCCCGACGACTTCTTCGTGCCCAAACTTCTGAATCTGGCGCGGCAGGCGAGCCCAGCGCCGGATACGGAAGTCTCGGTCCCGCGCGGAACAAGCCGGCCCTCGCAAGGCGCCGGTTCTCCGACGAGGCATCGAGAATCTTCACCGTCAAGGAGCCGGGCCGGCCCTGCCGTCAAATTTGTGAGCCGCTAGCCGACCCGTCATAGCGCGAAAAAGCGAAGCGACCGCGTCGGCAGAGATGCGCCGTCTGTGCCTTTAGGGCCGACCCGCTATCATGTCCCCGGGAGCGTCAGGGTTCCTGGTGGGCTCCGCGGTCTTCAAAGCCGTTGAGACGGCGCTTTGCGTCGTCTGGTGGGTTCGATTCCCATCCGCTCCCGTTCTTTTCGATCGGTCGACCTTGGGTCAGGCGCCGATCAGGGCCGTTTCTACTATCCGTCGGGCCGGTGATACGTGACAATCTGTTCCGTCATGAGTGAGTCATGTCCGCTTTGCGCTCAGCCTGCGCCCTTTGCGCTGGAGGCCTACGACCGCCCCTTCTATTCGTGTACTCAATGCGACCTGATCTTCGTTCCGCAGCACCTGCACCTGAAGATCGACGAGCAGGTAGCGCGCTATGCCATGCACGAAAACACAGTGGAGAACAAGGGCTACGTGGCTCGCTTCGAGCGGCTGATCTCCGTGATGAAGACCTATGTACCGCCGGCGCGTCGCGTGCTCGACTACGGGTGCGGCCCCGGCCCCGTACTTGTGGAAATGCTTCGACAGGCCGGTTACGAGGCTGACGGCTTCGATCCGCACTTCGCGCCGCAGGCCGACCTCTCAGTCCCCTTTGATGCGATCGTGTCCACTGAAACCTTCGAGCACTTCTCGCTGCCCGGCGAGGAGATTCGGCGCGTCTGCGCCCACCTTCGCCCACAGGGCTATCTCATTGTCATGACCGAGTTTCACAGGGGGCTGGCCCACTTCGCGAAATGGCACTATCCGCGCGACCCGACGCATGTCGCGTTCTATGCCCATCGCACACTGGACCATATCGCCCGCCAGTACGACCTGGCGCTCCGATTCACCGATCAGCGAAACACCGCCGTCTTTCAGCGGAATTCGGCCGATTCGGCGATTCCCCGGTGACCTAAGTTCCCCCATCGCCCGATTCAACTCCCCGGCGTTATCGTATGCGGCATATATGTCCGTAACACTCCTCATCCTGCAGTTGTTGTTCGTGCCCCTGCTCATCGGCATCAACGCCTTCTTCGTGGCGGCGGAATACGCCGTCGTCACGCTGCGCTCGACGCGCATTGAGGAGCTTCGGCGCGAAGGCGTCGCCGTCGCCCGCGTACTGGCCCGGCTGAAGGATGACATGAGCGGGTCGCTCGCCACCATTCAGGTCTGCATCACGGCCACCAACCTCCTCATCGGTGCCGTCGCCGAACCGGCCATGACCCAGATCATCCGCCTCATTCTGGAGCCGCTCGGCGCCTACATGCCCGAAACGGCAGGACGCGTACTCGGCCTCGTCGTGGGATTCACGCTCGTGACACTCCTGACCGTCGTCCTCAGCGAACTGCTTCCCAAGGCCCTGACGCTTCAGCATACCGAGCGAATCGGCATGATCGTGGCCCGGCCAATCGCCTTCTTCCGAGTGGCCTGCTCGCCGCTCGTGTCCGTCATGAACTGGATGGGCAACGTCGTCACCCGCACCTTCGGGCTGGGTGACGTCGAGATTGAAGAGGCGGCGCACACCGAAGAGGAACTCGAAATGCTCGTCGACAAGGCCGACGAAGCCGGGGAATTCCACCAGGAGCACGGCGACATCCTCCGGCGGGCCTTCGACTTCGCGGACCTCAAGGTCGTCCACACCATGATCCCCATGCGCAAGGTGCAGGTGCTCGACGCCAACGCCACGGTCAACGAGGCGCTCGGGCGGCTTCAAGAGTGGCCCTACACGCGCTGGCCGTTGCACGATCCGTCCACCGGGAGGATTGTCGGCATTCTCAACATCAAGCTCGCCATGCACGCGATCGCGCTTCACTTGGGCGATGTCCTGATCCTCCGCGATCTTGCCTCACCGCCGGCCGCGCTCGACCCGGACATGCCGCTGGTGGACGCGTTGACCTATATGCGAAAGAGCCGACGGCATATCGTCATGGTCGCAGACGGCAAAGGCCCTGAGCTGGGCATTGTCACCCTGGAGGACATCCTCGAGGCCATCGTCGGCGACATCCCGCCCGAGGCCCGGAACGCGGAAGCGCCCCGACCACCGGGAAGGAAATAACCAGTCGCATGCGGAGACAGGAGAATAAAATGAACCGCCGTGCCTTCTCTTTGACCCTCACGCTCTTGAGTCTTTGCGTCACCGCCCGCGCCGAAAACGGGGCTTCGCCGGACGACTCCCAATGTTTGAAGACAATGCGCACCGAGGCGGAGGCCGCACGGTCGCTTATCCAATCGCCCCTGGCCAAAGGCTTCCTCGACGCCGCGGCCCGCCTGACGATTCCTTCCGCACGCGATCTCTATCGCACGGCCGACAAGCGTTACGTCATGCCCGACGAAGCGGCGAAGCTGTCCGACAGGCAGCGGGCCGACCTGACCAGGATTCCCGTCACGGCACAGATATATTACCACACCAAGTATGGCACGCCGCTGGCCTATGTCCGGCTTCTCGACCTGCTCGGCCAGGCAGGCATCAAGGATGTCAGGGGCAAGCGCGTGCTCGATTACGGCTACGGAACCGTCGGCCATCTGCGCATGCTGGCGAGCATGGGCGCCGATGCCGTCGGTGTCGATGTCGATCCATTCCTGCCCGCCCTCTATTGCAAGGAGGATGACCAGGGAAAGATCGCCGTCGACGGGAAGGATGTCGGCTTGGTGACACTGGTCAACGGTCGCTGGCCGGGCGACGCCGATGCGAGCAAGCGCGTGGGCGGCGGCTACGACCTGATCATCTCCAAGAACACGCTCAAGAACGGCTATCTCCATCCCGAGCGCGAAGTGGACAGCCGCATGCTCATCGATCTCGGCGTGAGCGAGGACAAATTCGTCGACCGGCTATATGCCGCACTGAAGCCGGGCGGATACGTGATGATCTACAACATCTGCCCCGCGCCCGCCCCGGCGGACAAACCGTACATCCCCTGGGCCGACGGCCGGTGCCCCTTCCCGCGAAAGATGCTGGAATCGGCAGGCTTCAAGGTCATCGAGTTCGACCGCGACGACTCCAAGGCCGTCCGCGAGATGGCCCACGCCTTCGGCTGGGACTCGGGGGATTACAAGATGGAACTGGAGAAAAACCTCTTCGCGCACTACACGCTGCTGCGGAGGGCGGAGTCACACCAATGACGGCCGGCTAATTCCCGGCCCTAGTCTTTGTCTCTTGCCCTATCTTCTTTCATTTTGGCGACGATCTCGCGCAATTCCACCCGTGTCAATTCACGGGCGGGCCGGCCAACGACTATCGCGTTAGGATAAATAATGATCCCGGAGCTGGGTTTTTCTGTGTACGTGAGGATAAGAATTCGCCATTGCGCATACTTGGGAATCCGAAGCCAGGACTGGAGGGCGAGCAATTTTTCCATCTGGAGAATATCGGGGTTCACTACTTCCAAGTACTGTGTACGGTCACCAAAGTTGTCTCCCCGGAAATAGAAGTCGTCCCCATCCCCATATCCCTCCTTCCCAACCTCATCGAGTTTGGTTTCAAATTCGTCCCAAACTTTGCCGTACTCCTCATCGGTTACTGGTGTATCCAGTGGAGTACTTTTCCAGCATTTACGCCATTCATCAATGCTCGGCGTTCCGCATCTGAATTCTTCTGATTCATCTATCATCTTCAGCCGGAATCCCGGATAGCCGCGTCCCGCTGTTCCTACGGCTTGAGGCTCTTTGAGAAAAACTCTGTCACGCGCTCGGCGAATTCGATGCGGTTATTCTCCTTGCGGAAGCCGTGGCCCTCGTCGGGGAAGACCAGCATCTCCACCGGCTTGCCCAGCTCCTTCATCTTCGCGTTGAGCTGCTCCGCCTCGTGAAGCGGCACGCGCGGGTCGTTGGCCCCATGCGCGATCATCAGGGGGCACTTGATCCGATCGACCTTGTAGATCGGCGAGATGGACCGCAGAAACTCGGTGTCCTCCAGCGGACCGTATTCCGCCTCGCGCAGTTTGCGGCGATAGTCCTTCGTCCGCTCCAGAAACGTCTGCATGTTGCAGATGCCGACGATGTTGCACGCCGCCCCAAATATCTCCGGCGCCTCGGTGATCGTCGCCATGACCATGAACCCGCCGTAGCTGCCGCCGAAGGCCGCGATCTGTGACGGCGAGCTGTAGCCCTCGGCCACCAGCCACTTCGCCGCCTCGATGCCGTCCTTCACGCTGCCCATGCGGTTCTTGTAGTTGTCCATCTCCAGATACTTCATGCCGTAGCCCGCCGAGCCGCGTACGTTCGGCGCCAGCACGCCAAAGCCGCGACTGGCGAAGTAAGAATTCAAGTAATTGAAGTTCGGGCGATACTGCCCCTCCGGGCCGCCGTGGTAGCTGACAATAAAAGGAATCTTCGAGCCCTTCTTGTAATCCGGCGGCAGGTAGATGAACGCCGGCACCTCGAGCCCGTCAAACGACTTGTACTTGATCAACTCCGGAAGCGGATACTTCGCAAGATCGATGCCCCTGGTATCAGCCTCGGTCAATGCCGCGGCTGAGGCAGTCGGCACGGCCGGCGACCAGCGATAAATGAGGCCCGGGTTCTGGGCGTTATCGATGGAGTAAAGCATGTCCCCGGCGCAGAAGGCGACATTTCCGACGATCCCCTTGGGCATGGCGGGCGTCCGCATCTCCTTGGTGGCGTTTTTCTTGCCGAGTGCGTACAGCTTGAGCGTGCCGTAGCCGTCGTCGTTGAGCCCGACGGCCAACAGGCTGCGATTGTCGTTGAACACACCGAAATCCGTCTCGAAATCAGCCAGCTCGGGTAGAAACGGCGAGACTTTGCCCGATTCGAGATCAATCAGCGCCAGCGTGTTCTTGTCGCCCTTGTAATTGCTGATGGCGATGAAGGCGTCGTTCTTCGCGGTGTAGCCGACTGGCTTGAACGCCCACTCCTCGCCCGCCGGCGTGACTTCGCGGTTCTTGCCGTCCTTGAGATTCACCTCGAAAAGCTGCGAATGCGACGCGGAGTTGTATCGCATGGTCATCAGCCGATCGCCCGTGGAATTGAAGTCGACCGGCGACGTGTCGCCGGGCTGGCTTAGCACGCGGCGCGTCGAATTGGAGGCGAGGTCGTACACATACACATAGAAATCCGACGGTGAGATGTCGTTAGCCTTGAAGGCGAATGCCTTTGAGTCGCGCCGCCAGACGACGCTCCCGAACACCACGTCCGGATGGGCGTAGAGCGCTCGCATCCGCCCCGTGCCCGTATCGAGCAGGTAGATGTCGGCCTGCTCGTTTCCTCCGATGGCTGCGCTGATCGCGATCCATTTCCCATCCTGGGAAAGCGCGTAGCCCATTACGCCGTCGGGAAAGTCGGTCAGCTTGCGCTCCTCGCCGCCCTTTCGGACATAAAGCTGAAAGAGCCCGTCGGGATTGTGGATGTAATAGAAGGAGCCATCCGGCGCGAGATTACCCGAGCGCGGCCACTTGACCTCCACGAATTGTCTGACACTTGGAGCCTCCGCGATCGCCGAGTCGGCAATAAGCAGCGACCCAAGCGAGCAGGCGACGGTAAGACATGCGGCGAAGCGCTTCATTTTCCCGACCCTCCAGGGAATGTGTAATAGATGTCCTCGAATCGCGTCGCGGATGCGAAGCGGCCCCGAGGCCACGAAGGAGGATTAAGTATCCGGTGGATGGTCGCCCAGAGGAACCCCGTTTCGGCGCGGCGGGGTTATTGGCGGCTGCGAATGGGCGACTGAATCGATAGGCGTTGGTGGGCGGCTTAGTCGTCCCGCGAGGCGCCGCTGTGGCATTTGTCGATGTAGGACTGAATCTGGCGAATCTGCCCCTCGATACTGTGAAGCTCGCGAAGCAGGACGCCCTCAAGGTCTTCCAAGGCGGAGTTGTCCGAGCCTGGTCGGGCCTTGGAGATGTCTGAGATCTCCCGCTTAAGCTCGTCCATACGGCCGGTCAGCGTATTGAGTTTCTCGTCTGGCGTGTTCATACCCAATCCTACAATCGGCCCGGTGGCGCTGAGGTACGGATATCGCCAACAAGCGATTTCCAATTAAGTGAAACGTTTGACTATGGCCGGCCCGACCCGGCAATCGCAAAATCATAGCGGCCGCATCGACCGCCGTCACTCGAAAAGCAGGTGAATAGGACGTCCGAAAACAAAATCGCCGCCCCATCCGCCTCATACCTGCATTTTCGGCCAGACTCGGCCGGTAAGGCGAGAAAAATCGCCCCGGCGACAGAAATTATCGGCCTCTTAACTCTCGAAAGGTCATGAGCTTAGTTTGAGCCGAGCCGGAACCACTCCGCGAGCCGCCTCAGGCCCTCGTCGATGGAAACCTCCGGCCGATACCCGAAGTCCCGGCCGGCCGCCGAAATATCAAACCAGTGTGCCGTCGTCAGTTCGTGAACGACGAATCGAGTAAGTCGCGGTTCGCGCCGCAACCCGAGCACGCCGAACGCCCCCTCCATCACCGCCGCAGCTGACATCGCCGCCCAAATCGGAATTGTTTTCTCAACCGGCGGCTTGCCGGCGGCCGCAAGAATGCCGTTGACCAGGTCCCAGATGCCCCGGGGCTCGCCCTGGCTGATGAAGTAGGCCTTTCCCGCCACCGGCGAGCCGGGCTCCAGCCGATCCGCCGCCAGTATGTGCGCCGATGCCGCGTTGTCGATGTAAACGCAATCGACCTTCTTGTTCAGCCCGCCAATGCGCCGCAGCGATGACGCCCGCGCGACGATGCGCGGCACGAGATGATTGTCGCGCGGCCCCCAAATGAGATGAGGTCGCAGGGCGGTCGTCGCAAAGGAGTCGTCATTGGCGGCCAGAACGAGCTGCTCGGCGACAGCCTTCGTCCGCGGATA